>NZ_CP101134.1:612129-918194 GCF_024296865.1 Sphingobacterium sp. LZ7M1
GCATTATGGATGACAACAGGGAGTATTGGAATGTTGTTCTCAATGGCCATTTTAAAGGCGCCAGCCTTAAATTTATGCAATACCGGGGGGAACTCTTCATCAATCTTCCCTTCTGGAAAGATAACAACCGATTTACCCTCATGTAGCAGTTCAGTGGCTCTTTTGAACGCCTTGAAAGCTGAAATCTTGCTCTGACGGTTGACAGGGATGTCGATCGATTTAAAGAAAATACGTGTGACGGGATTCTTTAACAATTCAACCTTTCCAATAAAAGAAAATTCCTGCGGACAAAGGTAGGTGAGTGCTGTAATATCTAATATAGAGGTATGGTTAGGGCAGATGATGTAGGGTTTGCTCCAGTCGATTGCTTCCTCATATTCTATTTTGAACCTGATGCCTACTAAATGGACACTTAAGATGGAAATCCATTTCCTAAACCAAACAATGGAGGAGTAATTTTTATTGGGGTTCTTAGAAAGGAAATATAAAAAAGGAAAACATATTGAAAAGAAAAAAAGGACGGATATGAAATATAATAACCTATGTATTTTCTTTAAAAATATTAACATATCTTCCTTAAACGTCTTTTCTGATGGTATAAAAATATAAAAAGCTTCACAATCGTGAAGCTTTTTATTTTATTTACTTAGTTCAGCATAATATTTATGGAACAATGGAATAGTTTCAATTCCTTTTAAATAGTTTTCAATACCGTACTTTTCATTTGGAGAGTGCAGGTTATCTGAATCCAATCCAAAGCCTAAAAGCACTGTTTTGATGCCCAATTCTTTTTCAAATAGGGCAACGATTGGGATAGATCCACCACCTCTTGTCGGGATAGGTTTTTTATTAAATGTTTCTTCCAATGCTTTTTCAGCAGCTTTATATGCGATGCTATCAGTAGGAGTAACTACTGGTTCACCACCATGGTGGGGTTTAACCTCTACTTTTACAGATTTAGGAGCGATCTTTTCAAAATGTTCTTTGAACAATTTAGTGATACGCTCTGAGTTTTGATTAGGGACCAAACGCATAGAGATCTTTGCGAAAGCTTTTGAAGGCAATACGGTCTTTGCTCCTTCACCAATGTAACCACCCCAGATACCGTTTACTTCCAAAGTCGGACGGATACCAGTACGTTCGATAGTAGTAAACCCTTTCTCACCCCATAATTCTTGAACACCTAAATCATTTTCGTATTCCTGAACATCAAAAGGCGCTTCGTTCAAAGCTTTTCTTTCTGCATCAGTCAACTCCAATACATCATCATAGAAACCTGGAATCGCGATGTGGTTGTTTTCATCATGCAACGAAGCGATCATCTTTGAAAGAATGGTCGCAGGGTTAGCTACAGCACCACCATACACACCAGAGTGAAGGTCGCGGTTAGGACCAGTAACTTCAACTTCAACGTATGAAAGACCACGCAATCCTGTTTCCAATGAAGGATTTTCAAGACTGATCATGGACGTGTCCGAAATAACGATTACATCAGCTTTAAGGCGTTCTTTGTTTGCATTGACAAAGATGCCCAGATTTGCAGAACCTACTTCTTCCTCTCCTTCGATCATGAATTTAACATTACATGCCAATTCATTTTCTTTCATCATATATTCAAAAGCTTTAACGTGCATATAGAACTGCCCTTTGTCGTCAGCAGCACCACGAGCGTAGATTTTACCGTCTCGAACAGTTGGCTCAAATGGAGGAGTTTCCCAAAGTTCAATTGGGTCTGCCGGTTGCACATCATAATGTCCATAAACCAAAACTGTCGGTAAACTTGGGTCGATGATCTTCTCCCCATATACGATTGGATAGCCTGCAGTTGGACAAATCTCAACGTTGTCTGCACCAGCATCCTTAAGTTTTTGAGCTACAAATTGTGCGGTATTGATTACACCTTCCTTGAACTGTGGGTCAGCACTAACTGATGGAAAGCGCAATAATTCAAATAATTCTTCTAAGAAGCGATCTTTGTTTGCTTCTACATAGTCTTTGATTTTTTGCATTTCAAAAGTGTTTTTACAAAGGTAATGAAATAAATTTTACAAGAGCTGTAACTTTTTCTTTCTCCCGACGACATATGTTTACATAGATTTTCAATAAATGAAATCTCGTTTTTTAAAGCATTGTGTTAAATGATTGTTAAAGATCTTTTAGTTTTCTGTTATTTCTCACAATAGTGATAATTTAGTGCTGCCTTTATTTGATTTGAAACTTTAACTTTTTTATGAAACCACTAACCAAAGTAATCTTAAGCCTATTTCTCGGTTTATTTTCACTTGCAAGTTTTGCCCAAACTAAAATTACGGGTACTGTCGTTGATGAAACGGACAAGACGAAGCTTATCAATGCGACCGTCATGCTTTTGCAGGCGAAAGATTCCATCCTCGTAGACTTTACGAGAGCAAATCAAGAGGGCAAATTCTCCCTCAACAATCCTGATACCACGGATTATTTAGTCATCATCAGCTATCCAAAGTTTGGTGACTTCTTTGAAACTATCAGCAAAGGTTCTGGAGACAAGAATCTTGGTGAAGTCACTATGCAAAGTGCGGCCAACCTGATTGAAGAAGTGTTAATTACTGGTAAGATCCCCGTTGTCATTAAGGGAGATACCGTAGAATATGATGCATCCAGTTTCGTAACTGAAAAGAATGCAAAGGTAGAAGACCTGCTAAAGGTGCTCCCTGGTATTTCAGTCGATGCATCGGGTAAGATTACTGCCCAAGGAAAGACCGTTGAAAAGGTGCTTGTCGATGGGGAAGAGTTTTTTGGAGATGACCCTAAATTGGTAACCCGTAATATCCGATCGGATATGGTGGATAAGGTTCAGGTCTTCGAGAAAAAATCTGAAGAAGCTGAACGTACGGGTGTTGACGATGGAACCCGCGTTCAAACCATTAACGTGAAATTAAAAGAAGATGCCAAGAACGGTATGTTCGGCAAGCTTGAAGCTGGCGGAGGATTAGATGATAATTCTGGATATTATCTCGGTAAAGCAGCCATCAATAAATTCAAGGGTTCCCAAAAGATCTCTGCATACGGCATTACTTCCAACGATGGAACTACCGATCTAGATTGGCGCGAAGCTGAGAAGTTTGGTGTTGATAACGGAAATATGACCGTATTGGATGATGGTGGAATCATGATCTCTGGTGGTGGTGGATTCCTGAACAACACCAATAGGGGGCAACCAAAAGCCTTGACCGCTGGGGTTTCGTTTATGGATGCTTGGAAGGAAAAGAAACATAAGTTGAACCTGAACTATAAATATGGTATGGCTGAAAATGAAATCAATACCAATACCATTAGCCAAACTCCTTTGACGGAGGGTATCTCAAACTCTGAAACTGATAATGATGATATCTCCAAAAGTACAGGACATCGCCTGAACACTAAATACGATGTTAATATTGACTCCTTGACAACCCTGACCTTGCGTGTTGCTGCTTCAAAAATGAACAGTGAAAATAATACCCAGAGAAGAGGAAAGAGCTTTAAGAACGGCGAATTGCAATCGGAAGATGAACGTTCTCAAGATATCAATTCATCAAATGACAACTTCAACTATGATGCAAACTTCACAAGGAAATTTGCAAAAGAGGGACGTTCCATCAACTTGAAATTCACTGGAAACTTAGGTAAAACGGAGTCTGACATGATGTTGAACTCTTCATTGAAAAATGTTGTAGAAGGAACAGAGACCATTGTTGATCAGTTTAAAGACAATTCCAATAACTCCAATTCGATCATGGCCGCTGCAACTTATACAGAGCCATTTTCCAAGAAGATCAATATGGCTTTTGGTTATGAGTACACCAACTCGAAGGCTCACTCGATCAATAGTGCCTACAACAAGGATGCTTCTGGCAACTATACCGATTTCGATGAGGAATTCAGTAATGACTTTAACTTCAATACAGTTAGGAACGCAGCCAACATTTCATTCAATTATAAAGCCGATAAAATTGAGTTTAACTTAACCAATAACATCAGACATGATGATATGTTCCAAAAGAACAACTTGGCAGGAAATGAAATGAGTAGAGATTACCTTACTTACAACCCTAGAGCTCGTTTCAGATATAACTTCACCAAGGCTAAATCATTGAATTTATCTTACAACAGATCCAATTCATTGCCTTCTCTGTTCCAGATTCAACCTTTGAAACAGAACGAAGATCAGATGAACCAATATTTCGGTAATGAAAGTTTGAAACCATCCGTTTCCAACAATTATAACTTGAACTATTATTGGTATGATATGCTGAAAGGAAAGAATATCTACACCGGTATCGGTATGACACAGACCTTAAATGCAATCCAGACTGATGTTGTTATCCATCCTTCCCTGAAAAGAGATCTTTATTATGTCAATACCGATAAGGCAATGACCAATGGTTATATTTATGGAGGGTACTTCTTCGATCTGATCAAGAAAAAGCAGATTAAGATGAACTTAGGGTTGAATGCAAACCTAAATAACTATTACAACAAGATCAAAGACCTTTCTGATGTCAATAATCCAAAGGATTTTGAAGAAAACAAGAATATCAGCTACAGCTTCGGAACGGATATCGGTTTCCAAAAAAATACAACCAAAGGCTTTGATTTTTACCTGAATTTCTCTCCAGGTTATAGAGTGTTGAAAACCACCCTGAACCCTGAGTTGAACTCTGAAGGTTTCACTTTCGACTCTTACGGTAGATTTACTTACTACCTGCCAGCGAAGATCCAGTTGACCGGTGAGTTGAACTACGAGTATGAAGCGGCAACTAAATCATTGCCAACAGATTTCAGTAGGTTGAAGTTCAGTCCAGGTATTTCCAAGAAATTCATGAAAAATGAAAGTCTGATCGCATCGTTCTACGTGAATGACGTATTTAATCAAAACGTTGGATTTAGCAGAAGCCAGTCAGGACAAGCGATCACCCAACAGCGCTTTAACAATATCGCAAGATATTATATGCTGAAACTATCTTGGGAATTCACATCAATGAAAGGAGCTGAGTAATTATGAAAATGAAATATATATTATCGACAATACTTTTGGCCATCCTGAGCATGGGATTCGCCAATGCACAATATGCTTTCTTCCCTGAACAAGGAACCATTACTTATGACAAAACTGTTCACGTCAAGAATCTGATGCGTAGGCATATCCAAACCTTGAAAGATGGAGATTTCTCCAAGAAGTATTTTGAGGAAATGATGGCCAAAGTACCGGAGACAGCAGTATTAAATAAAAAACTATCCTTTAGTGGATCTGAATTCTCCGTGGAGCCTATTGAGAAGGACCAACCGCAAATGATTGCAAACCTTTTGCGTATGGGCCTTTTGGATTACGGTGCCAAGATTTATCAAAACATAGCAAAGAACGAATCCTTACAGACCATGGAAATGGGAGGCTCACAGATCAACATTAAGGACTCTCTGACGAACGTTAAGTGGAAGATAACAAATGAATACAGAAATATTGCTGGATACGATTGTAGACGAGCTAACGGCGTCACATTGGACTCTGTGTATGTAGTTGCCTTCTACACCGATCAGATTCCGACTGCCGGATCGCCTAGTACCCTGCATGGCTTACCAGGAATGATCCTAGGGTTGGTTGTTCCAGAACAGCATTTCAATATTTACGCCACAAAAGTGGAAATGCAAGCGACGACAGTTAACTCCAATATCTTTAAGAAGAAAGCTGATACCATGACCAGGCAACAGACCAAAGACCGCATGAAGGAAATCTTTGGCCGTTGGATGACCGACAAACAGTTCAACCTGATTATGGCAGCCATATTCTTATAGGATCATATTAAGATCTTATTTATTAAGCAATTCAAAATTAATGATGATGCAAAGAGCCGGGTTTATCCGGCTCTTTCGCTTTGAAAGAGTATTTAGTAGAAAGTATTTAGTATTTAGACCTATGTCCATCCCAAATTAGGGTTGACCTTCCTAAGGAGTCGTGATTCCTTTCAACTGGTATATGAATAATAATCTTGGTCTATCCTCCCATCCCTTGAATCCTGGTTCTAAAGAATACCCAAATCTTGGCGCAAAAAAAATCCCGGTCAGTACTGACCGGGATTTTTATGCTTTAATTCAACGAATTATTTCTTCTCGTTTTTCTTAGAAGTAACATCGTTACGAATTTCTTGAGCTAAAGTTTTGATCTCTTGTAACCCTTTACGAACGCGTGTTCCTGCAGCAGAGTTTCCGTTATTGAAGAATTTTTCTGCGTCAGCTTCGATTGAAGCTACTAGCTCTTTTAATTTAGTGTAGTTTTCCATTTTTTAATTAATATAATTTTAGTTTTTCTTAATTAATTCTCTAATATATCATAAATATACAAAAGGAATGCAAACAATGCGAATTTTAAAATGTTTTTTTGTGTTATAAACGCCTTTTTTGTGGCATCTACTCTACTATTTTCAATTCGTCGATGATGTTTTGAGCACCCGCAAACTTGTCAATTATGAAAAGAACGTATCGGATATCAACCGAAATAGTACGTTGCAATTTTGGATCAAAAATCACGTCTCCTGCCATTGCTTCAATGTTTCCATCAAAAGCCAAGCCAATTAATTCGCCATTTCCGTTTAAAACAGGTGATCCAGAGTTACCGCCGGTAATGTCTTGGTCACTTAAAAAGTTAACCGGTAGATAGCCAGCTTTATCTGCATAACGTCCAAAATCCTTATTTTCATATAGTTCCATTAACCTTTTTGGTAAATCGAACTCCTCATCTCCTGGTTTATATTTTGCAATGGTACCTTTCAATGTGGTGTAATAATTTTCTTTGGCATCATTCCTTTTGTCCTTAGGCAATGCTCTGATCGTTCCATAAGTCAAACGTAATGTTGAGTTAGCATCTGGATAGTATTTGCCATTAGGATCCATTTTTAATACTCCAGCGATGAATTTTCTGGATGCTGCCAAGAACTCATCATTCATCTTTTCAGCCTCCGGAGAAGTCTCACGGTATTTATCCATCAAAGATGAAGATAGTTTGTAAAGAGGGTCTGCATCAATCAGCTCTGCTTTAGGGTTTTTAAGGTATTCAGCCAATTTTGCCTGTGATCCAAAAATGCTGTTGTCAAAAGCTGTTTTGATATCCGATTGGAAGTTTCCGTTGTTCTTGTTTGCCATTTCACGAACATAAGGAGCGATTTCACCACCTTTTGCTGCGTATAGGTTCAATTCATCAGCCAATACATCAATTTCCAATGGCATATATGCTTTCTCATAGTTATCCGCGATAAATGCTTCCAAGCGTGGAGCCATTTCTTTGCGTTTAGCTTCGTTTTCTTGTGCATATTGTTTCAAACCATTGCCTAACGTAGCAGGGATTGCTGCGAAAGTCGAAGAACGTAACATACCGATCAGGTAATTGTCTTGTCTAGCCTTATCGTTTGTTTTCGCGTAGAAATCATTGATTACCGCTAGGACGTTGCCATATTGTTCCTTGTTTTCAGGACGGTTAGCCCATTTGTTGAATTTCTTCTCTTGCTTGCGTTTTGCCGCTGCGGTCTTGTGCTTTTTCAAGGCATCGATCATCCCTTGTCTATTTTTCCAGTAGTTTGCCACTCCAGAATATTTAGAAGCATAGTTTAATTTTACCGCTTGGTCTTTATCCATGTATTTTTTCATGGCATCCATACCTACTTTAGAAGCTTCAACCCATGCTGGATACGCATAATTAACGTTTTGGTCAATTCCTGCTGCATTCATCCAACGGTTTGTACGGCCTGGGTAACCTAAGATCATGGAGAAATCTCCATCTTGGAAACCTTTGATGCTTACTGGCAAGAATTTTTTAGGCTTCAACGGCACATTGTCTTTTGAATATTCAGCTGGGTTACCATCTTTATCCGCATAAACACGGAAGATAGAGAAATCACCTGTATGGCGAGGCCATTCCCAGTTGTCGGTATCACCTCCAAATTTACCGATGCTGCTTGGCGGAGTCCCTACCAAACGGACGTCCGTAAAGTCTTGGTAGACGAAGTAGTAATATTCATTTCCATTATAGAAAGGACGAACAGAAACAACATATTTACCGTTTTCGCTGTTTTCTTGTTGGATCTTGGCAATTTCTTGATTGATCACTTTTTCGCGTTCCTTTTCCGACATCTTATCGTTTACCAATCCTAGGATACGTTTAGAAACATCATCCATACGGACGAAGAAACGAACGTACAAAGATTTAGGCTTTAATTCCTCAGCATGGTTTTTAGCCCAAAATCCATTGGTAAGATAATCATGTTCTGGAGTAGATAATTCTGCGATAGCGCCATAACCACAGTGGTGGTTCGTGAATACCAATCCGCTTCCTGATACAATCTCTGCGGTACAACCGCCATTAAACTGCACGATTGCATCTTTCAAGCTGGAGTTATTGATGCTGTAAATTTCTTCGGCTGTGAGTTTTAAGCCTTTTTTTTGCATGTCAGCTTCGTTCAGACGCTTTAGGTGCATCAAGAACCACATGCCCTCATCCGCAAATGAGAAAGTGCCAACGAGCGTCAGCACACATAGTAATACTAGTTTTTTCATATCAACCTTTTTTGTGGTAGGACAAATTTGCTGGAATTTAGGCGCAAATCAAAATGATTTGTAAGGAAATCAGGCCACTGCATGTCCTTGGATTTAACTATCTTTGCCAAGATGGCGTCATTTGAAGACTTTAAATTTAATAAGCAGATCCTAAATGCAATAGCCGAAGCAGGCTATACAACCACGACTGAAATCCAAGAAAAGGCGATTACACCGATTCTAGCGGGGCAAGACGTGATGGGGATTGCGCAGACAGGGACCGGAAAAACTGCAGCATTTGTGCTGCCGATGCTCATGAAGCTGAAATATGCTCAAGGTAATGACCCAAGAGCATTGATTTTAAGCCCTACCCGAGAACTTGCTATGCAGATTGAAGAGCATATCAAGCAATTCTCCACTTACTTAGACTTAAGAACCGTTCTGTTATATGGTGGTTTGGGACCAAAAACCCAAAAGGAACTCCTTGCCAAAGGCTGTGATATCATTGTTGCTACTCCAGGCCGTTTCCTCGACCTCTATTTAGAAGGTGATATCAATGTCAAGAGCCTTAAATTCTTGGTCCTTGATGAAGCAGACAAGATGATGGACATGGGTTTTATTGGAAAAATCCACCGTGTCCTGGAAATCGTCCCTAGAAAAAGACAGAACCTTCTTTTCTCCGCAACCATGAGTGAACTCGTGCGTAAGATTGCAGGTGATTTCTTGGCATTCCCAACCGTTATCGAAGTAACTGAACAGGCAACTCCGGCACAAACTGTGACCCAGGAGCTGTATCATGTTCCCAACTTAAAGACGAAGATCAACTTATTGCAACATTTCTTCAAAGACGATGAAACCTTCAGTAGAATCATCGTTTTTACCAAGACTAAGGTGGTTGCTGATCGTATATATGCCTTCCTAGAACGTAAATATGGTCCTGAGGAGGTTCGCGTAATCCATGCAAACAAAGGCCAGAATACCCGCATCAATTCCATTAATGCCTTCAAAGAAGGTGAAGTTAGGATCTTGGTTGCTACGGATGTTGCTGCTCGCGGATTAGATGTATCGCAAGTGAGCCATGTGATCAATTTCGATGTTCCCATCGTTATCGAGGACTATGTACACCGTATCGGCAGAACAGGCCGTGCATTCCAGACAGGTGATGCCATTACCTTCTGTAATCCAGCCGAAGAGTATTATGTGGCAAAAATTGAAAAACTGATCAGACAGACCATTCCTGTGAAGGAATTGCCTGCGGATGTGGTTGTTGAAAAGACACCTTTCGACGAGAAACAGGATATCGCTAGGGAAATTGATAATCAGAAGAAAAAAGATAACCCCGATTTCAAAGGTGCATTCCACGAGAAAAAATATGCCATTAAGGCAAATAACTCAAAAAGACAGGCTCGTGGTAAAGCTAAGCCGGTAAAAAAGGGAAATAGTAAACCAAGCAAGAAAAGATGAAGTTAACCCCATTGAATATAACCTTGGCTTGTATCCTTGTATGGGCAATATCTGAAATGGGTTCGGTAGAAAAGCCATTGTTTTCATGGGCTTGGCTCCTTATCCTTTCTATCGTGCTCATCGTTGTGGATATCCTGTTCCGCTTATGGACCAAGAATACGCAACGCTTATGGATCATGCAGATAGGCTTTATTTTGGTGGTGGGTATCATTTCAATGTTAATAAAATTACAGTTTTAGATATGAAGAAAGCAGAAATCAAACTCCAGATCGAGTTAGATGATTCCAATGTTCCAGATTCCATCCAATGGAGTTCTACAGATGGGCAGAATACAGAAGAATTACCAGCAAAAGCTATGTTCTTAGCGCTATGGGATGCCCAGTATAAAAATTCATTAAGAATTGACCTTTGGACTAAAGATATGCCTTATGATGAAATGAAGCGTTTCTTCTATGAAACTTTGCAAACATTAGGCGACTCATTCCTAAGGTCTTCAGGTGGTGATCCAATGGCTGAGAAAATTATTGGCGATTTACGTGACTATTGTGCACACTACGCTGATAAAATGGAAATCTTGGAACAACAGAACTAATTGAATTTGGAATCTGCCAACAGGTTCGTTGGCTAATCAATATGCAGATATGAATTACTTTTTGGTGAAATCTGAACCATTTAAATACAGTTGGGAACAATTTAATAAAGATGGGGAGACCTTTTGGGATGGCGTACGCAACTATCAAGCTCGAAACAACCTAAAAGCGATGAAAAAAGGCGACCTCGTACTTTATTACCATAGCAATGAGGGTAAAGAAGTTGTAGGTTTGGCAAAAGTCGTGAAAGAATTCTACCAAGATCCAACCACAGAAGATGAACGTTGGGTAGTGGTGGATCTAGCTCCAGTGGAAACTTTCAAACATCCAGTTACCTTGGAAACAATCAAGGCAGATCCATTGCTTCAAGATATCGCATTGGTCAGACAAGGTAGGCTATCCGTGATGCCCCTTAAGGCTGAAGAGTTTGATCGGATCGTTCAACTCGGAAATGCTGACTAAAGACATTGAAACTCCCCAAACTGGGGAGTTTTTTTATTTTCTCATTATCTTTCCGCTTTCAATAACTAAAATCCCTACTTTGCTCATTCTTCCTGTTTAATTCAAAAATTTCAAATAACTTTATATCAGCTGACTCATTAATAACCAATTAACAGACATATGATAAAGGCAGTTATTTTGGATGATGAAATTCGTGGTTCCGGATTATTGCAACATAAGCTGCAACAATTCCAGGAGCTATTGTCCATAACGGCCGTATTCAATGACCCTCAAGAAGCCTTGCTTCAAATGCCCAATATGGAATGTGATGTCCTTTTTCTCGATGTTGAAATGCCATTTATGAACGGATTTCAATTCCTCGAAAAACTTGGTCAATTTGAATTTGAAGTCATATTTGTCACTGCCTATAACATCTACACCTTGGATGCCTTGAAGGCAAATGCACTCGATTATCTCCTAAAGCCAGTAAACAATGAGGAACTCAAGAAAGCCATGGTCAAACTTGAACTGCGGATCACCCAGCGGGAAAAGTTGAAAAAAGTGGACTTAACGGAAAATCGCCCAGTGATGGGAAGATTAGCATTGCCAACTGCCGAAGGGATACATCTGGTGAAAAAGGATGATGTAATCCGTATCGAAGCCATGAGCAATTACAGTATCTTCTTCCTGAATAATCTCTCGAAAATCATTGTTTCCAGAACATTAAAGGAATTTGAAATGTTATTGGAGAATACGCAGCTCTTTCGAGTCAATAGAAGTGTCATTGTCAATTTAGATTACGTCGTAAAATATAAAAAAGGAGAAGGAGGGACCTTAGAATTAGTCGATGGTTCGGAGATCGAAGTCTCTCCAAATAAAAAAAAGCAATTGATGGATAGGTTGTTTACAGCCTTCTAAACCCAATGAATTTGAAGATAATTCTATCTTTTGTCCTTGCTGTATGCTTAACCTGTTCTATTACCTATGGACAAAGACGGATCTATAACTTTCTCCATTTTACCGAGAAGGAAGGGCTTTCCAACAATGAAGTGGAAGGGCTTGAGCAAGACAGCAATGGATTGATCTGGATTAGTGGTAAACGTGGGCTTTCCTATTTTGATGGTCAGAAGTTTACCGATGTGAAATTTGAACATACAAACGGGGTGATGCTCAATTACCTCGGTAGCATGGCTATTGACCAGAAAAATAGAATTTGGATTACCAGCAATAGCCATGGACTGATCTGCTATGATCGAAATAAGCCTATAGGAAATAACCTGAGTTCGTATACGGCAAAAGTGAGCAACAAAGGCTTGGTAAAAACCAACCTTTATGATGTACTGGCTTCTAAATCGGGTATGATTTATTTTTCAGGGCAAGAGACAGACCTCCAGTCCCTAGATCCTGAAACGGGTGAAATAAAACAGATCTCTATGCCTGGGATAGTGAGTAAAAATTATCTTTCCATCTTTTCCTTGGATGAGGACTCTTTGGGGAATATCTGGATGGGGACCCGTTATGATGGTTTGATATGCTATAATCCGATAAAACATACAGCAAAACAGATTAATCTTGAAAATGAAGGGGAAAATGCGGTAGATGGTATTGTTTTGCGTCCAGATCGTATCTATGCTGGATATTATGACCATGATCTTATCGCTGCTGATTATAGCTTCAAAAACACCATTTCCTCTATTCTGGGCTGGGACAAAAGTATCAATTTTTATGATAATAGCATCAGTTCCATTGCCTTTTGGCCAACTGAAAATAAAATCCTGATTGGCCATGTGTCCAATGGCATCTATACTTATCAGCCTGAAACCAAGAAAATCGAGTATATTTCTATAGAAACATTAATGCCGATTACACCGAAGGCAACACGGATCTTTGATTTTTGTATTGTAAAGGATGGCTATTGGCTGGCAACTAATTCGGGCCTGTTTTATTATTCTACCAAACTCAACCAAATAAATAGTCTTATTGAAGATCGATACGCCGATCCAATCGTAGAATTGTTCAATTGGAAAGGTAAAGTTTGGTACAGGACTGAAACTGATTTCGGTGAACTGGATGCGAATAAGGATTTTAGATTGTCAAAATATTCCTTAAAAGATCTCAAGATTGGAAACCTGATGACAACAGATGAGGCCATTTATATCTCAACAATCGATCAAGGAGTTTATGAATTTAAGGATCCTAAAAAAGGGTTGGTTCCATTGGAAATCAGAAATGAAGATTATGGTTTTAGAAAAGCTGATTGCAATAGCATTATCTTGGATACCATTGCCAACGAACCCATACTATGGATAGGGTCCTGGAGTTCGGGCTTATATAGATACCATTTAAATACTAAGCAGATATACCTGTTTGCGGAAAAGGAGGGATTACCAGACCCAAAAGTTATCTGTGTTGGCAAAGATGCCTTTGGTTCAATTTGGTTAGGAATGGATGGCTATGGATTGGTCCTGTTAGAAAACAAGCTCGACCCTCAATTCAAACAATTCACCCATAATAAACAAAATCCAAAGACCCTCCAATCCAATACGGTATTCTCCTTTCTGTTGGATCAGGACAAACGGTTTTGGTTCAGTAATTCCAGTTCAGGAATTGCTGAAATCAAGAAAAATAATAGGAGAGAGTATGAGTTTATCCAATATCCAGAAAGTAATACGCAACCCTGGTTATACTCGGTCAAGATGCAAGCAGATAAAAATGGACTTATTTGGATGAAGTCGCTTGATGGCACCATGTTTTTCCAACCAGATTCCAAGCTATTCTTCCATCTCAATGAATCTGCAGGGATATTCCCACCTGAGGAGTACATCACATACAGTTTTTTTGTCCGAGGTAATGAGCTCTTCTGGTGTACTAATTGGGGGTTAGTCAAGGGGGATTTGCCCGTTTTTCATCCAGATAAGACGATCAATTTTAAGCCTTTGATCAATAAGTTTTTCGTTCAACATCAAGATAGATCAGAAGACCTATTCAAAAAGGTAATCGAATTAGGTCCAGATGAAAATAACTTCACCTTTAACTTCTCTGCAGCAGAGCAACTCTTGGAACAAGGACTGAGGTTTCAATATCAATTGATTGGATTTGATCCCCAATGGGTGGAAAGTTCTGAAGAGCAGATTGCGGTATATAATAATTTGGAAGGAGATGATTATCAATTTCAGGTCAGGGTAGGAGATCAGTTTGGAAATTGGTCAACACAGATTGCTTCAATTGACATTAGCTTGGCTTCACACTGGTATGCTACGGTTTGGTTCAAGCTTTTGTTTGTGGTCTTATTTCTCTCTGCTGTTACGCTCTTTTATTTCTATCGGCTACAAGAACATAAGAACATTAACCGACTTCAGGCAGAATACAACCTTAAGCTCCAACAGGAGTTGATGATGAATGAAACGAAGATCAAGGAGCAAGCCGCCGATATAGAAAAAGAGAAACAGGAACGCTTGGAAAATGATTTTAAGCAAAAGCTCTATGAAAGTGAATTAAAGGCAATCCGTTCCCAAATGAACCCTCATTTTATTTTTAATGTGCTGAATTCCATTGAAGCTTATGTAGTGGAGAAGGATAGTAAAAGTGCCAGTGATCTAATCCAAAAATTCGCCAGCATTAGTCGCTTGGTCTTGGAGAATTCCCAGTATTCCATTGTCGGCTTGAGTTCTGAAATACAATTATTGAAACTTTACCTAGAACTGGAACAGGAACGCTTTAACCATGCATTCGATTTTGAACTTGAGATTCAAAAAGGATTGATAAAGAAGGATAAGAAAATCCCTTCTATGTTGATCCAACCCATTGTTGAAAATGCCGTGCACCATGGTGTCCGACATTTGAAATCTAAAAAAGGCTTGATCCGAATATCCATTGCCGAAGAGGACCAGAAAATTATCATTCAGATAATGGATAATGGAATAGGATTTAATAAGGATGCAGAAAATAAATCATCTGCATTCAAACAAAGCTCCTTTGGAATAAAGGGTGTACAGGAAAGGATCAATATCATCAATAGCTACTATCCGACACCCATTGCATCCCTACTGATCAAACAGGGGGATGAGGATTCCGTATTTACCACCATTGTATGCATAACACTGCCATCTAGGACCGATCGAATGGATACATAAGAGCTTTGTATATTAAGCCTAAAAAGGGATGAAATCTAAGGGTATGCATTCAATTCGTCCCGAAAATTAATATCTTTAAAGAGGAATATGGATCACGATCCTGGTCTATCCTCTCATCCATTGAATCCTGGTTCATTCCATGATCTTGGTCTATCCTCTAATCCCTTCCATCCTGGTTCAACTCAGAAATCACAACTCCCCTTAGCCCTTATGCTCAAAAAGATTGACTAAATTCTTGATCTCTGTGGCATTTTCTGGTTTTAGTTTGCCTGCCAATAACAACCTTAATTCCCTACGTTGCATGGCCTCGTCATATAAAGTCTTTTCCTTATCAGACTCTGGGATCAACTTAGGGATAGCTTTCGGACGGTCAGACTCGTCGATGGATACAAAGGTATAATATGCCTCATTGGACTTAACTTTAGTGCCCTGAGGGAGGTTTTGCGCAAAGATTTCCATTCTAACTTCAACGGAAGTGTTGAAAGCGCGGGTTACTTGTGCCTCGATGGTCACCACTTCACCTAATTTGATGGAACGTTTGAAAGACACATTGTCTACCGAAACGGTTACCACTTGGTTATTGCAATGTTTCTGCGCCGCCATTGCCGAACAGATATCCATCCAATAAAGAAGTCTTCCCCCCATGAGGTTTCCGAAAGTATTGGTGTCATTGGGAAGTACCAATTCGTTCATTTCGGTATAGGATTCCCTTGCGTATTTATCTTGCATAGTTATTTTCTAAAGAATGTATATTGTTGATCGATATAAGTGAGCGACTCGCGGAAGGGCGTTGGTTTAAAACCCAGTTCGCGTATCGCTTTATCTAAAATAAACCCAGTTTTTCGCGGTCTGTTTTCGGCTTGTCCAATTTCAGCGGCTTGGATAGGACTGATCAAGGATTTGTCGAAACTCCAATAATCGGCTAATTCCTCAACTGCTTCCAGGACACTGAACATTTTGTCGCTTGAAATGTGGTAGATGCCCTCTGCATTCCTTTCAATGCAGCGCAAACAGGCATTCGCAAGATCATCTACCCAGGTTGGCATACGCCATTGGTCGCTGACCACCTTGATTGCTTCTTGGGCTTCCAGTTTTGATTTTGCCCATAGGACCAGATTTGATCGGTTCCGATCAGCAATAATCCCATAAACTAGAATGGTCCTCAAAATTGCCGCACGGCAACCTGAATGGAGTACTGCTTGTTCCGCATCCAGTTTACTCTGTCCATATGCATTGCATGGATTGGTTTCGGCAAGCTCATCATATGGACCATTTTTCCCGTCGAAAACAAAATCTGTAGACAGGAAGGTAAGGTGGATGTCCTTCGCTTTACATTGCTCTGAAAGCAATTTGACTACCTCGACATTGAGCTTGTTGCAGGTCTCAGGGTCTTGCTCGCAAGCTTCAACACTGGTCATGGCTGCGGTATGGACAATATGCGTAGGGTTAAATGAGCCTAAAAGTTGGATAAGGCCTTCTGAATCCAACAGGTCCAATTGTACAAATTGATAGCCCTGATTATTGGGATTCCTGTTTTCCGAATGAGAAGTACAGCATAGGCTATAGTCCGTCTCTTTCAAGATAAAATCTGTTAATTTCTGTCCCAGAAAACCATTCGATCCCGTGATCAAGACCCTGATATTTGAACTTAGTTGGTCCATTGAAAGTCCATCTTAGGTTGTTTCATGGAATTGTCCAGTACATCAATTTCCAATTTAAGGATTGCTTCCATTGCTTTGTAGTCTATCCTTTCTTCATCATCGGTAGGTTTGTGGTAATCATCATGTCCACCTGTATGGAAGAAAAGGACTGGAATATTCTTTCTGTAAAATGATGTTTGGTCTGAACCACCATTTCCATCACGGCTCTTATTGAATTTGATGGTACTGCTTATACCTTCAAAGATCTTTGGGAATGCTGAACTCGTCCCATAACCAATGACTGCCAATCCATTATCTGGATTATACCGGCCGATCATATCCATGTTCAACATCCATTGGATGGATGCTAAAGGAATGGTTGGATTTTCGGTAAAATATTTTGAGCCTATCAATCCCAATTCTTCCGCGCCAAAGCCGATAAATAAGAAATTAAAAGGTTCTTTAATGTCATTTGTTGCATAATGTCTTGCCAACTCCAACAATCCAGCTACGCCGGAAGCATTGTCGTCCGCTCCATTATGGATTTTTCCTACACCAAGTGAATCTTTAGAACCTCCGATCTCACCTTTACCTAAGTGATCATAATGCGCACCTATAACAATGGTATAGGGCGCGGCATTATCTAGGAAACCTATGATATTGTCCGATCTTCTTTCGGCATTTTCTATCTTAACCTTGGTCACCTTTGCAGGGAAGTTTTGTCGATAGCCGTTTTCCCCTTTAGGTTCCAACTTATATTTTTTAAAGTATTTCTCAACGTAGTCTGCGGCTTTTGAAGAACCTTTCATGCCCGTTTCTCGCCCAAGCATTTTGTCTGCGGAAAGATATTTGATATGTTTCTTCAGATTCTTAGGGTTGACTTGTGCGATTGCCAAGTGTGCTGAACCTAAAATTGCCAGACAAAGGGCAATAGAAAATAGTACTCGGAGATTTTTCATGTCCAAATATACGGAATAAGCGAAAAGTGTTGTAATTAGCTTTGTTAAATCGGAAAGTTTAATCCTCTACGATTTCACTGTTGGCATGTGATTTTTCATCATGTTCTTCCTTGAAATAACGCTTTTGGAAGATCAGGATCAAGAAAACTCCCACGGATATCGCCGAGTCGGCAATATTGAAAACTGGTCGGAAGAACAAGAAGTCCTCTCCGCCCCAGATTGGGAACCAAGTAGGGAAGGTGCCACTGATGAGTGGAAAATAAAGCATGTCTACGACCTTACCATGTAAGAAAGAGGCATACCCACCTCCATCCGGAAACAGGACTGCTTTGGAGAATGGAGTACTCTCACTAAAGATCAATCCATAAAAGGCACTGTCAATGATATTGCCTAACGCACCAGCAAATATCAAGGCTACATTCAGGATAAAGCCACGGTTATACTTGTTCTTCACCATATAGTGAAGTCCATAACCAATGCCCATTACAGCAATGATACGGAACACACTCAGGAAAAGCTTGCCATATTCGCCACCGAATTCCATTCCATAGGCCATGCCTGGATTTTCAATGAAGTGAATCAAGAACTTATCACCTAAAACTTTGAAATCCTGACCGATGGTCATGTTTAACTTGACCCAAAACTTCGAGATTTGGTCAACCAATAAAATGATAATAATCAGTAGAACGGGCTTGGAGTATCCTTTCATAGCATATAAAAATGGTCTTTGCTGTTGATAACAAAGACCATTTATTTAATCTTTTGCTTAATATTGTTTGTTTTTTGCCTCAATACTCAAGGTGGTATGAGGTACAGCTTTCAATCTTTCTTTTTGAATCAACTTACCAGTCTCTCTGCAGATTCCGTAAGTCTTGTTCTCAATGCGCACTAAGGCTGCTTCAAGATTGTCGATAAATTTCTTTTGACGAGCTGCTAATTGGTTGATTTGTTCCTTCTCCAATGTTGCAGAGCCATCTTCTAATGTCTTGTAGGTACCTGCTGTATCGTCAGTTCCATTCGCATTGCTATTACTTAAAGAAGTAGTCAAAGAGGTTAATTCCTCTCTCGCTATGCGCAACTTCTCAAGAATTATTGCTTTAAATTCCTGTAATTCAGCATCACTGTACCGTGTTTTCTCTGTGTTTCCCATACTTTAAATTTTTTCTATTGATAGCAATAAATTCTCTCCGTCAATTTCGATAGCATCGCCATTTGCCAGGGCACTATCGAATTTCAGACTGTCGGCCAAAATTTCCGTACAAATATACGAGAAATTATTATCTACAGCTTGTTGAATTTCAGTATTTTGACTTAAGGTCACATTTATTCGGTCAGTAACTTCAAATCCTTTGTCTTTTCTGAGATTTTGGATGCGGTTAATAAGCTCTCTTGCCATCCCTTCTTCCTTTAACTCTGCAGAAATATTAACGTCTAAAGCTACCGTTAAACGTCCTAAATTAGCAACTTGCCATCCTTCTACGTCCTCTGCTATGATTTCTACATCATCGCTGCTAATTACATATTCCGTGCCAGTTAACTGGACGGATCCTTGATTTTCTAGTGCTTGGATCTGGGCAGCATCCATATTTTGGATTGCACTGGCTACCACTTTCATATCCTTACCTACCTTAGCACCAAGGACTTTGAAGTTAGGTTTTACCTTTTTCTTAATAATACCGGTAGTGTCCGTAATAAATTCAATATCCTTGATATTTGTTTCTGAAAGGATCAGGTCTTTTACCTTTTCTACTTTCTCTTGGAAGGAACTGTCCAGTACAGGCACCAAAATCTTGCTCAATGGTTGTCTAACATTGATCCCTGTTTTCTTTCTCAAGGAAAGGGTCAAGGATGATATATCTTGGGCCAAGGCCATACGTTCTTCCAATTCTTTATCTACCAAGTCCTCATGGTAAGCTGGATAGTCTGCCAAGTGAACCGACTCATACTTTTCTTTGCCTGTTGCTGCATTTAAGTCCAAATACAATTGGTCTGCAAAGAATGGTGAGATCGGTGCTATTAATTTTGCAATGGTATCCAAACAGGTATATAAGGTTTGGTAAGCCGAGATCTTATCTTGTGAATATTCTCCTTTCCAGAAACGGCGACGGCATAAACGAACATACCAGTTGCTCAAATGCTCATCTACAAAATTCTGGATCGCACGGGCTGCCTTGGTAGGCTCATAATCTGCATAGAATCCATCAACTTCCTTACTCAAACTGTTCAATAAAGAAAGGATCCAACGGTCAATTTCAGGACGGTGTTTTAATGGAATCTCAGGCTCTGCATAATTGAATTTGTCAATATTGGCATAAAGCGCAAAGAATGCATATGTATTATATAAGGTGCCGAAGAACTTACGACGAACTTCATCCAAGCCTTCTACATTAAATTTCAGGTTGTCCCATGGTGCGGCATTGCTGATCATGTACCAACGGGTTGCATCTGCTGAATATTTGTCGATCGTAGCAAATGGATCCACGCCATTTCCTAGACGCTTGGACATCTTGTTGCCATTCTTGTCCAGTACCAATCCATTCGAAACTACGTTCTTGAAGGCAATCGATCCGCGTACCATGGTTGAAATCGCATGCAAGGTAAAGAACCAACCGCGTGTTTGATCAACACCTTCTGCGATGAAATCAGCAGGGAAAGCCGAAAAGTATTCATCCTTGAAAGGAAGTGCTTCACCTTTTTCCAATTTATCGTAATCCAATCCCCATTGCGCATAAGGCATTGCTCCTGAATCAAACCATACGTCGATCAAGTCCGGTTCACGGAATAATTTCTGCCCGCCATCGGAAACCAAGATGATATCATCCACATAAGGTCTATGTAGGTCTAATTCATCGGTTCCAAATTTATCCAGATAGGATTTGTTGGTTGCTTTTTCATCTTCGGTCAGGACATCTGAATTTAATGAAGCTTCCAGGTAAGATTTCAGTTCAGGCATTGAACCTATGCAGATCTCCTCATTCTCGTCTTCACTTCTCCAGATAGGTAGGGGAGTTCCCCAATATCTTGAACGGGAAAGGTTCCAGTCAACCAGGTTTTCCAACCAGTTGCCAAAGCGCCCAGTTCCTGTTGCCTCTGGCTTCCAGTTAATAGTTTTATTCAAAGCCACCAGTTCTTCCTTTACCGCTGTTGTTTTGATAAACCAGCTATCCAATGGATAGTATAGTACCGGTTTGTCCGTTCTCCAGCAGTGCGGATAGGTGTGCTCATATTTCTTAACATCAAATGCTTTGTTCTCTTCCTTAAGTTTGATGGCGATCAATACATCCGTTGGACGGAAATCTTTGTCCGCACGCTCTTCATTGGAATAATATTCTTCTTTTACAAAACGGCCAGCAAAATCGGTGATTTCTTTTACGAATTTACCGGTCTTGTCCACGGTTGGCACTTCTTTTCCGTTTTCATCAAGAACCATGATGGATGGAATACCATTCTCACGAGCTACCCTAAAGTCATCTGCACCATAGGTTGGTGAAGTATGCACGATACCAGTACCGTCTTCAGTGGTCACAAAGTCGCCTAAGATGACACGGAATGCTTTTTCCCTTAGCTCTTCAGAAGTCACATAAGGCATCAATTGATGATAGCGCAAGCCTTCGATTTCTGCTCCTTTAAATTCCTCTACGATTTCCCAAGGGATAACCTTATCACCAAATTTATAGTCTTGGAAGGAAACCTGCTGACCATCAGCTTTAAAGTGCTTTGATATCAGGTTTTTTGCCAAGATCACCGAAACAGCCGTTCCAGTGTATTGGTTGAAGGTTTTCACTTTGACATAGTCAATATTTTTACCCACTGTCAAGGCGCTGTTTCCAGGTAAGGTCCAAGGTGTGGTCGTCCAGGCCAAGAAAGCCACGTCCTCATCTTGGTTTTCCACCAAACGATCCATCATTGGGTGGATCTGTTGTTTATCCAAACGGAATTCAGCAACAATCGTAGTGTCCTTAACGTCCTTATAGGTTCCAGGTTGGTTCAATTCATGCGAACTCAATCCCGTTCCCGCAGCAGGAGAGTATGGTTGGATCGTATAGCCCTTATAAAGCAATCCTTTTTTATAAAGATCCTTCAATAAGAACCATAGGGTCTCGATATATTCATTTTGGTAAGTAATATAAGGATGTTCCAGGTCTACCCAATAGCCCATTTTCTGGGTCAGGTCGTTCCATACATCCGTATATTTCATGACTTCCTTACGGCAGGCATCATTATAGTCCTTCACGGAAATTTTCTTACCGATATCTTCTTTAGTGATACCTAAAGTCTTTTCAACAGCTAATTCAATCGGCAAACCATGGGTATCCCAACCACCTTTACGTTTAACCTGATAACCTTTCAAAGTCTTATAACGGCAAAAAATATCCTTGATCGTTCTCGCCATAACATGGTGGATACCAGGCATTCCATTCGCTGATGGAGGTCCCTCGTAGAAAGTGTAGGGTTTGCTGGCTGGACGGTTGGAGATACTCTTCGCAAAGATGTCGTCAGTCTCCCAACGTTTCAATACCTCTTTGCCTATTTCTGAAAGATTTAACTGCTTATATTCCTTGTACATCACGTAATCTAATTCTGATTTTTAAAGGTGGCTAATTTAGTGAAAAATTTGCACAAATTATAGATAGCTGGGATTGGGGGATTTGAACCAGGATGGAATGGATGGGAGGATAGACCAAGATTATGGAATGAACCAGGATGGAATGGATGGGAGGATAGGCCAAGATTATTTTTGAACCCCAGCAGGGGTGACATATTTGTAGAAATTGGATGTTTGAAAAGGCGAACCCAAAGGGTGGGTGAAATGTTTTTCAACAATTCCTCTTTATGGGTTTAAAACAAAAAAAACAGTTTACTCATCTTACGATTCGCAATGATCAATGTCCTCATAAAAAAAACAATAGATTCTTCGCTTCACTCTGAATCCCTCATTAGCACATTTTTATTCTGAACGATCAGTGAGGAATCTGTACGGTTTTCCCATCTACGACCCTGTCATTCTTTACCGAAGGTAAAGGACCTGTTCGCCAATGCAGCCTATGAGGCAATACTTTTTATGTTGTTTTTTAATAATTATGGGATTGCAGTATTCCGAGATTCTTCCTTCGTCAGAATGACTGGAAGGCGGAAACCGCAGTTGCAGGACCTGTTCGCCAATGCAAACTTTGAGGCAATACTTTTTATGTTGTTTTTTAATAATTATGGGATTGCAGTATTCCGAGATTCTTCCTTCGTCAGAATGACTGGAAGGCGGAAACCGCAGTTGCAGGACCTGTACGCCAATGCAAACTTTGAGGCAATACTTTTTATGTTGTTTTTTAATAATTATGGGATTGCAGTATTCCGAGATTCTTCCTTCGTCAGAATGACTGGAAGGCGGAAACCGCAGTTGCAGGACCTGTTCGCCAATGCAGCTTATGAGGCAATACTGTTTTTGTTGTTATTTAAATAAATATGGGTTTGCTGAATTCCGAGATTCTTCCTTCGTCAGGACGACTAGAAGGCGGAAACCGAAGGTTGTTGGTTGTTGATCCAAGAAATTCTGTAGGTTTTTTATGCCTTTAGGGCATCATAATGCTAAGTGGAAGAGGCATTAAAAAAGGCTTCGCCAAAATAGACAGTTTGAATAGTTTTGCTGCGCAGGCGTGTAAAAATTAAACAACAGATTTTTGGGTATTCTCGCTAGCGATATTTCAATACTGACTGTCGATGTACAAGGCGAAACCTTTTAACGGCAATATTTTTTATTTATGCAGAGAAGCTGCTTCCGCAACCACAAGTGCTTGTTGCGTTTGGATTATTGAATGTAAATCCGCGAGCATCTAGACCGTTTTTAAAGTCGATCTCCATTCCTGCTAAATATAGCCCATGAGCTTTGTTCATAAAGACACGCATGCCCTGAATGTTATATTCTGTATCGCCATCCTTGATTTGGTCGAATCCCAAAATGTAGCTCATCCCTGAACAACCTCCACCCTCTACGCCAATGCGCAATCCAAAATCAGCACCGATTTCTTGTTGGTCGATCAGTTTGTTTAGTTCGTTTAGTGCACCTTCGGTAAAAGTTACCGGAGCTACAGCTGTCAAATTATCTGAAGCCATATTAATTTCCTCTGAATTTACAGCTACAAAAATACATATTTTTCGCTTTCCTTTTAGTAAGCAACCTTATTATGACAATCGGCAAACAGAGACCAGAAGGGGAATGAAGGGCATATGGCAGTAGAAAAATTGCTTATTCATCGAATTGGGAGGCTCAGGAATACTATCGCTAACATGTGGTCGTTTTATGATTGGGAGGTTCAACAGTCCGTTATTCAATTGAGAAAAAACTTAACAAAATGGCAATCCTTAAAAATCATTGGAGAAATTTAGGTAATTATAAGCCCATTTCTTTGTAATTATCTATATTTGCAACAAATTTGAAATTTTAATACCCCCCCAATAAAAAATATCAATATGGAAAGAGATCAATCCATTTTTAATCTAATTGCCGAGGAGCTAAAACGCCAAGAAGAAGGTATTGAGCTTATCGCTTCAGAAAACTTTGTGAGCAAGCAGGTTATGGAAGCCGCTGGTTCTGTTTTGACCAACAAATACGCAGAAGGACTTCCAGGAAAACGTTACTATGGAGGTTGTGAAGTTGTGGATAAAATTGAAACAATTGCCATCGACCGTGCAAAAGAATTGTTTGGCGCTGAATGGGTGAACGTACAGCCTCACTCTGGTGCACAAGCCAATGCTGCTGTTTTCCTTGCCATCTTAAAACCTGGCGATAAAATCCTAGGATTCGATCTTAGCCATGGTGGTCACTTGACTCATGGTTCTCCAGCAAACTTCTCTGGTAAACTTTATCAACCATTATTCTACGGTGTAAAAGAAGATACTGGTCTAATCGACTACGAACAATTAGAAGAAACTGCTCGTCGTGAAAAACCAAAAGTGATTATCTGTGGTGCGTCTGCATATTCTCGTGACTGGGATTATGCCCGTATCCGTAAGGTTGCTGACGAAATCGGCGCTCTAGTTGTCGCTGACGTTTCTCACCCTGCTGGTTTGATCGCTCACGGTCTATTGAACGATCCAATCCCTCACTGTCATATCGTAACGACTACGACTCACAAGACGCTTCGTGGTCCTCGTGGTGGTATGATCATGGTAGGTAAGGATTTCGAAAACCCATGGGGCATCAAAACGCCTAAAGGAGAAACACGTACGATCACCCAATTATTGGATCTAGCGGTATTCCCTGGAACGCAAGGTGGTCCTTTGGAGCACACTATTGCTGCTAAAGCAATTGCTTACGGTGAAGCGCTTTCTGATGATTACTTGACATACATTAAACAAGTTAAAACAAATGCTGCTGCCTTAGCTCAGTTCTTTGTAGAAAGAGACTATAAAATTATCTCTGGAGGTACAGACAACCACTTAATGTTGGTAGACCTTAGAAACAAAGATATCTCTGGTAAAGATGCAGAAGCAGTTTTAGGCTTAGCAGGTATCACAACCAATAAAAACATGGTTCCTTTTGATTCTCGCTCACCATTCGTTACATCAGGTGTACGTTTCGGTACTGCAGCAATCACAACTCGTGGAATCAAAGAAAACGAAATCATTCAAATCGGTGAGTTGATCGACGAGGCATTGAACAATCGTTCAGACAATGCTGCGCTAGATCGTATCCACGGAAAAGTAAGAGAAATGATGGCTCAATTTCCTTTATATAAGTAATTGAGTAAAATATAACATTCAGATGGCTCTAAAGGATAACTTTGGAGCCATTTTTGTTATTAGGATTTAATGTGAAGAAATGTTAAAATACCAATCCATTTTTTGATTAATCGGAAATTTTAATTCTCTTTGAACTAATAACATTAAACAAATCGCTTATCGAAACACTACTACGCTTAAACTAAAATATTACAAAGACATAGAAAACTCTTACATCATTTGTGGAGGCATAATTATGAAACTATTGAATAAGAAAAGTGACCAGGAACTGGTACAAGCGTATGTTAAAGGCGAAGAAAGAGCCTTGCAAGTACTGTTAGAACGTTATAAAACGAAAATCTATACATCGATCTACCATCAGGTTAAAGATCAATACTTAGCTGAAGATATTTTCCAAGAGACTTTTATCAAAGTTATCAATACCCTAAAAGCTGGTCGTTACAATGATGAAGGTAAGTTCTTGCCTTGGGTCATGCGTATTGCCCATAACATGGTTATCGATCATTTCAGAAAAGAAAAAAGAGCACCTAACGTAGTCAATAACGATGGTTTCGATATCTTTGAAATCTTGCAGTTCTCGGACGATAGTGTGGAAATGAAAATGGTAAAAGATCAACGTGATGTGGATCTTAAGAAAATCATCCAATTGCTTCCTGACGATCAAAAAGAAGTGCTGATCATGCGTCTTTTCTGTGATATGAGTTTTAAAGATATCGCGGACATTACTGAGGTAAGTATCAATACGGCCTTGGGGAGAATGCGTTATGCATTGAGCAACTTGAGAAAGATGATCGAGGAAAACAATATGATGTTTCAATTAGGATAATATAAATAGGATCAAGATAAATTTCAAATAGGCCTGCAAAAATTGCAGGCCTATTTTTTGTCATCGCCTTCTGGGTTTTGTCTAGGTTTTATTCGAGACACATTCCGAATTTCAGCAATGTGTCTCGAATAAGACTCGAATAAGGTTTAGAGAAATCCTTCAGATTTTTAAAGGTCGGAAGTAGGTTTTTATTTAACTCTTGGGTAAGTTTTCTGTCACTTTGTCCTCTTTGTGTACATTTCGACTTGTTTTCGCGGTAATTTTTTCTTTCTTTGTGGTAAAAGATCTATTGGAATTAGATTTGATAGGATAATGGAAAAAAGAAAAATAAGATATTAAGATATGTACTGGATAATTTTTATCGGAATCATGGTAGTGAGCTGGATAGTTCAGTTTACTTTCAGAAATAAGTTCAAGAAATACTCGGAGATGCCACTGTCTTCAGGGCTTTCTGGAGCGGAGATAGCACAGAAGATGCTAAATGAGAATGGAATCAGTGATGTACAGGTTATTTCTGTGGAAGGACAATTGACAGACCACTACAACCCTGCACACAGAACGGTTAACTTAAGTCCTGATGTTTATCATGGACGTTCGGTTGCTGCTGCTGCCGTAGCTGCTCACGAATGTGGCCACGCAGTTCAACATGCAACAGCCTATTCTTGGTTGCAATTCCGTTCTGCTATGGTGCCAATCGTAAGTGTTGCCTCAAAATTGACCACATGGGTGTTGATGATCGGGGTAATCATGATGGCATTCTCCGGTAATGTGTATGTGTTGGCTATCGGAGTTGCTGCGCTTGCATTGACGACTTTGTTCAGCTTTATCACTTTACCTGTAGAATTTGATGCTTCAAAACGTGCTTTGGCTTGGTTGGATGCTTCCAATATTACCCATAGCACTGAAGAACATGATGGTGCTAAAGATGCTTTGAAATGGGCTGCCATGACTTATGTGGTTGCTGCACTTTCAGCATTGGTTACTTTACTGTACTACGCATCTATCTTGTTCGGTAGAAGAGACTAAGGCTTATAAAACCTATACAAATAAGGCCCTGATTTTTCAATCAGGGCTTTCTTAGTTTTATGTCTTTTTTGAACGGAATTGCTGAGAAAAAATTGACAATAAAATAATTCCTGACAGTTAAACTTTTTTCATATATTTCAGTCAAAAGCTATAGTAAAACTTCCAAGAAGATTTACACAGAGACTAATTAATTGCTAATCATATGAAAAAGTTGCTGTTTACCATGCTGAGCATGTGTTTTATGTTTGCTGGCTATGCCCAGAATGATGTTCTGACCATTCAAGTGGATTCCGCTGGAAATACGGTCTGGAAAAAGGAAGCCGAAATTTTTGAGATTCCTACTTTAAAGTTGAATACCAGCGGTAAATTAGTTTGGCAAAAGGTATATGAGACCGGCCTAAGTCCAGAAGAAGTTTTTATGCGTATTAATGCCAAAGGTTTTTTAATGGACCATTTCCGAAATGGGAATCAATTCTCAGGTCGACTGGTGAATGTGACTCCGAATCACGAGAATGCAAAAAAATATGTGAGCACTAGGACTCCAAAATTAGAATGGGCGGTGATTAATGCCGGTTTTCTTTTAGAAGTGAAAGATGGTAAGTATGTTGTAACCATTTCCAATATGATTCTCGAGCGAGTAGCCACTAAGCTCCATCAGGCAGATTTCTATCCCAAAGGAGAGCTATCCCCCATTGAAGGATTAGCTTATCATAGAGGAAAGATAGGTCCTATGTTTTTGAAGTCTTATGGTGTGATTATCGATGATACCTTTGATCAATTGTTCCGTGATATCTCCACTCAATTGAAGGACGCAAGGGCAATTGTGGAGTAGGGGGAAGTAGAGATTAGACATTAAACAAAAGACAATAAGACAATAGAATAGGGAATTTAGAGCCAGGGTCCCTTCAACTCCACAGGTTAAGGCTTAGGGCAATGTCATTGAGTTTAGAAAAAAACAAAATTTAAATTCTTTGTTACTTTTGGAGCCCAAAAGTAACCAAAAACCTTCGGCTCATTTAAGGTGGCTTTTCGCACATTCCAACGCGCATGAAAAGAATGCCTTGTTGTCGGGAATATCTTTCAATAGATCATCCCTTTTAATGGGATGATCTATTGAAAGCATTCCAAGGCCAATCCCATCGCACAGGCATCGGCATTCTTTCCATTTTTCCGCCACTGGAAATGAGCCAGGGGCTAAAGAACTTCCTCTGGAAGGATTGAAGTTTGTTGAGTGTACCCCAACAAGATTGTAACTTCAGCATAAAAAAACCTAACTTAATGATATTGGCTCAGGGATTCTGTGCTTAGGCATTTTTATTCTCTTTTTCCTTGAAAAATAAGGGATATTGAAGGCAAAATCTTAAATTAAAAAAGCAAAAAGCTATATTTGTAGGATTAAGTCAAATCAGGTTTATGCCTAAAGTTTTCAGTTTAATACTGTTAACGGAACAAAGTATTGATTTTTAGAAAGTTAAAAGATGTTTTCAAATCTACAGGATAAATTAGACAGGGCCTTTAAGGTATTAAAGGGGCAGGGTAATATTACAGAGATCAACGTTGCGGAAACCATGAAAGAAATTCGCAAGGCATTATTGGATGCCGATGTGAATTACAAGACTGCCAAAACGTTTACCGATGATGTAAAGCAAAAAGCTTTAGGTGAGAATGTATTGACCAGTATCTCTCCAGGTCAGTTGTTGACCAAGATCATGAACGATGAGCTTACGGAGTTGATGGGTGGTACGGTAACCGAGCTTGAAATTACGAAGAACCCGACTATTATCTTGATTGCTGGTTTGAACGGTGCTGGTAAGACGACCTTCTCTGGTAAGTTGGCCAACTTCCTGAAAGCATCTAAAGGCAAAAAACCTTTATTGGTAGCGGGTGACGTTTATCGTCCTGCGGCGATCGATCAATTGGAGGTGTTGGGACAACAAGTTGGAGTTCCGGTTTATGTTGATCGTGAATCAACAGATCCAATCGGAATCGCTGTTGCCGGTGTTGAAGAAGCGAAGCGCAATGGTCAAAACGTGGTTATCATCGATACCGCTGGTCGTTTGGCGATTGACGAAGCTTTGATGAAAGAGATTACCGCGGTGAAAGATGCTACTCAACCACATGAGATCTTGTTCGTTGTGGATTCCATGACGGGTCAAGATGCGGTGAACACTGCGAAAGCTTTCAACGACCGTTTAGACTTCACCGGTGTGGTATTGACCAAATTAGATGGTGATACCCGTGGTGGTGCTGCTCTTTCCATTAAATCTGTGGTAAACAAACCGATCAAGTTTATCGGTACCGGCGAGAAAATGGAAGCATTGGATGTTTTCCACCCTGATCGTATGGCTTCCCGTATCTTAGGTATGGGTGACGTGGTTTCCTTGGTAGAGCGTGCTCAACAACAATTTGACGAGAAACAAGCAGCGGAACTTCAGAAGAAAATCCGTAAGAATAAATTTGATTTCAACGACTTTAAATCGCAGATCCAACAGATCAAGAAAATGGGTAACATGAAGGATTTGATGGGCATGATTCCAGGTGTTGGAAAAGCAATTAAGGATGTTGAGATCGACGATGATGCATTCAAACCGATTGAAGCCATTATTGATTCCATGACTCCGTTTGAGCGTGAAAATCCAGATGCAATCGATCCTAAAAGAAGGAACAGGATTGCAAAAGGTTCTGGAACTAGCCTTGATGAAGTGAACAAACTGATGAAGCAGTTCTCGGATATGCGTAAAGTCATGAAGCAAATGTCTAACCCAGGTATGGCTGCCAAGATGATGCGTAATATGCCTAAGATGCCTGGAAAACCTTTCTAGGCTCTATAAAAGATATAGAAAGAGGTTGCGAAATTTTTCGCAACCTCTTTTTTTTGATGAGGTAGGGTGAGGGTGGGAACAGTTCCTGCACCTGAGGTCATCCCCATTTTGTCGTCCTGAGAGGTAAAAAATTGGGATAAATTTATTGGAATGTGATGACAGCATGTTGGCAATGAAAATAAATTAGCTCTTTTATTTATAATTATAGAACCCCCTTTGGGGTTCCATTATTTTAGCTGGCATGTCAGCTTAGCCTGGAAATCGCGCAAAAACGATGTTCGATTAATCGAACATCGTTTTAGCATTAACCCTATATTGTTTACCATCCATGCTAAAATAATTCATCCCCGCAGGGGATGTATGGCGGATAAAAAATATTCTTCAGATAAATAAAAATGGGCCTGAATGGTTAGAAATGCATTTCTATTAAACTTGGCACTGGTACGCAGGAAGGATCTCGGAAAGCAGAAAAAGTATTGCTCCACGGGTTGCATTGGCGTACAGGTCCCTTACCTTCGGTAAAGAATGACAGGGTCGTAGATTGGAGACCCGTACAGATTCCTCACTGATCGTTCAGAATAAAAATGCGCTAGAGAGGGGTTCAGAGTGAAACGAAGAATCTATTTTTTTATTTTTTTTGAATTTGGGGTTACTCCGAAATCCTAAGATGAGGAAATCATTTCAAATGAAGTATGGATGGTTCCGAGACCCTTCGGGCGTGCCCTCAGGGTGACACAGAAAGGGTATAGAAAAACATTTCACCCACGCTGTGGGTTGGCCCTTTCTAACCTTCAAATTCTACAAATATGCCAGTCCTGCTGGGGTGGGTTATAGAAATTGTACGCATGAAAATTTGAAAATCGACGTATTTCTTTAATCAGAAAATGATATAAATCCATGTTTGTATGGGGCGTGCGTATTCGATATGCCCCTACAGTATCGGGGAAATTCCAGCAACATTTGATCATAATCATGGTCTATCCTCGAATCTTTTAAATCCTGGTTCAAAACCAGATCTTGGTCCATCCTCTCATCCAATCCATCCTGGTTCAAACCACAAGACATAACCAATACCCCCAAACGTAAATTGATTGCTATAGTCCGACCATTTCTCCGGAAAAAGGATCGATATTTTGAAAAATGGAGGGCCATTTTGTAAATTCGTGTACATTGATTGGCCAAGAAAGCTAAAATCCTATAAATCGCATTGAATTAATTGTTAATTTTGTAACATGGACGACCCCGGGCAGATATCGGAATATGGTAAGATACTTTTAATGGCTATCATTGGTATCGTATTGGTTTGTGCCACCATGTTCCTAGCTCGAATCTTGTCGCCGAAAAATCCTAATCCTATTAAATTAAGTACCTATGAATGTGGTGAGGAGACCACGGGAACTTCTTGGGTACAGTTTAATCCGCGATTTTATGTAATTGCCTTGGTATTCCTGTTGTTTGACGTGGAACTGATCTTTATTTTTCCATGGGCAACGGTATTCGGGAATGCAGAACTCAATGCCATTGATCCTCGATGGGGTTGGTTTACCTTGATTGAAATGGCGATATTCCTTGCTGTTCTGATCGTAGGATTGCTTTACGTATGGAAAAGTGGGGATATCAGTTGGATCAAGCCTAGGCATGTGAAACCGACCGTTGCGGTGGGGATTCCGGCTTCTGCGTATGAACAATTGAATGCACAACAATATGTTGTGAAGGATTACAAAGAACAGGAGATAGAAGAAGTCTTGGCAGAGAAAGCTGCTTCACCGGTAAAAATGGGATTCAAGCCTAAGTTTAAGAAACCAAGTTCAGAATCATGAGTTTAGACCAACAATTGCAACAAAATAATGGGGTAATCATCGCTAAGATGGATGACCTCTTAAATTGGGCTAGGTTATCCTCGATGTGGCCTATTAGTTTTGGTATTGCTTGCTGTGCCATAGAGATGATGGGCGCGATGGCGGCGACTTATGATCTGGATAGGTTAGGGGTATTCCCAAGGCCTTCGCCTAGGCAATCTGATGTCATGATCATTGCCGGCACGGTGACATTCAAGATGGCAGACCGGATCAAGAAACTCTATGAGCAGATGCCTGACCCGAAATATGTCATATCCATGGGTTCCTGTTCCAATTGTGGCGGACCGTATTGGCAGCATGGTTACCATGTGGTCAAAGGGGTTGATAAAATCATACCTGTGGATGTCTATGTGCAAGGTTGTCCTCCCAGACCTGAAGCACTGATCGGTGCATTTTTAGAATTACAGAAAAAAATAGAACAACAGTCTTTGCTGAAAGGGGATATTTTCCCAGTAGAAGTAGAGCAATAGAATAATTTATGGCAAAAGATTTTTATGGTGATTTGCGCCTAGGAATTTTAGGCGGTGGCCAATTAGGTCGTATGCTTATCCAAGAAGCAATAAACTTTAATGTAAACGTTCATGTATTGGATCCTGATCCAAATGCTCCTTGCAAGAAATTGTGCAATCAATTTGAGGTAGGTTCGCTAGCCGATTTTGATACCGTTTATAATTTCGGTAAGGATTTGGATATGGTAACGATTGAAATTGAGAAGGTGAATGTAGATGCCCTTGAAGCATTGGAAGAAGAGGGTGTTTTGGTATATCCTCAATCCAGGGTAATTAGGTTGATCCAGGATAAAGGTCTGCAGAAGCAGTTCTTTAAGCAAAATGATATCCCGACTTCGGCATTTCAATTTATATCCAATAAAGAAGGTTTGGCAAACTGCCAGATTACTTTACCTTATATCCAGAAGTTGCGTAAAGACGGTTATGATGGCAAAGGTGTAAAGAAGATTAATTCGCAGGCTGATTTTGAGACGGCTTTTGATGCGCCGAGTATAGTAGAGGAGCTGGTTCCTTTTGAAAAGGAAATCGCTGTGATGGTTGCCCGCAATGATAAGGGAGAAATGATGACTTTCCCAATGGTAGAAATGGAATTCAATCCTCAGGTGAACTTGGTGGAATTCCTGATCTCTCCATCTACCTATTCTTTTGATATACAGATGAAAGCGGAAAGCATTGCGATGAAAATCGCGAATGACCTTCAGATTGTCGGCGTTTTGGCAGTGGAGATGTTCCTGACTGCTGATGGAGATATTTTGGTCAATGAATTGGCCCCACGACCACATAATTCAGGCCATCAAACGATCGAAGGAAACTATACTTCGCAATTCGGTCAACATTTAAGGGCAATCTTTAACCTGCCGTTGGGCAATACCGCTTCAAGAGCGAATGCCATTATGGTCAATTTATTGGGTGAGCCAGGTTATGAAGGGTTGGCAAGGTATGAAGGTATTGAGGAGGCTTTGGGCATTGAGGGGGTATATGTACATTTGTACGGTAAGAAATATACAAAACCTTTCCGCAAGATGGGGCATGTGACGATCGTGAATCAAGATCGCGCAATCGCTATCGAAAATGCGAGAAAAGTTCAGGAATTGATCAAAGTAATTGCATAATTTTTTATTCAGATAATAATGGAAAACGCAAAAGTAGCTGTAATCATGGGAAGCAAGTCAGACTTGCCAGTGATGCAGGATGCCATTGAGGTTTTAAAATATTTAGGGGTATCGTATGAGGTGAGCATTGTTTCGGCGCACCGTACTCCAAAACGTATGTTTGATTTTGCTGAGCAGGCGGCAGGTCGTGGATTGAAGGTAATCATTGCTGGAGCAGGTGGTGCTGCGCACTTACCGGGCATGGTTGCATCGATTACGCATTTGCCAGTGATCGGTGTTCCGGTCAAGTCTTCTAATTCGATTGACGGCTGGGATTCCGTGCTTTCTATCTTACAGATGCCTAATGGTATTCCGGTGGCTACAGTGGCCTTAAATGCAGCGAAAAACGCGGGTATTCTTGCCGCTCAGATCTTGGCGACCAGTGATGAGCAATTAGGAGCTAGGATTTTGGATTTCAAGAAAGAACTGAAAGAAAAAGTAGAGGAAAATGCTGAAGAGGTAGAACGCTTGGTATTTTAGTCTTCTTTTGAAAGATAATAGAAAGGGCGGAAATTTATTTCCGCCCTTTTGTTGTTATTTGAATGTCTTTTGAACATAGTCGTAGCTCTTCTTGATGCTAGCGTATTTATCAGGTGAATAGATTTCATCCTGTTCTACGAAGGCATATTTCAATCCACTTTCGCTGGCGAACTGTGAAATAGAAATAAAGTCAATGCTACCGGAACCCACTTCGGCATACTTGATGCTTTTCATGGTTTCCATCAGGTCTAGGCTATCCCTTTTACCGGTCTTAGGATCAATTTTATTGATATCTAAAGGAGTGGAGAAAGCTCTATCCATGTCCTTGATATGCCATAATGGGAAACGCCCTGGATGTTTAGAGAAATAGGACTGTGGTGTAACACCAGCTTTGGTGATCCAGTACATATCCAATTCAAAATCCACGAGATCTTTCTCAGTGAATGCCAATAGGACATCTAGGCCGTTTGTTCCATTTCCGAATTCCTTAAATTCCCAGAAGTGGTTGTGATAGCCCATTTTGATACCTGCTTTTTTGGACATTTCGCCGGCTTTGTTCAGCTGTTCGGCCATGTACTGATAGTCAGATTGATTGAGTTGATTCAATTTGTGCATCGGCGGGACAGGAGCAATGATATATTCCTGGCCAAGGTTATGCGCAATTTCGATGTATTTCTCGATGTTTTCCTTGTCTGTACTATCTTTATCTAGGTATTTTCCTAGATCATAGTGTCCACTGTGTGTTTTTAGGTTATTGTCGTTCAGGATCTTTTTGAGCTCATCGACGGAAATTCCCCAGAATGCACCATTGTGCGGATCAGCGCCATAGGTTTCGACATGGGTATAGCCGACCTTAGCAACCGATTTTAAAACTTCTTGAGGGTTTTGAGCGAGAAGTTCGCGAAGAGTGAATAACTGTAAACCAATGTTTTTAAGTGGAGAGCCTGATTTTTTGTTCAAGCTATCACAAGAAATCAAATGAGGAGCAACAAGACCACCAACTAATCCCATGCTCGCAAGCTTTAGGAAACTTCTTCTTGATTGTGTCATGCAGAATGTTTTTATTAATTGAATATAGGTAAATTTTTAATAAAAAAAGGATTCTTAATTTTAAGAATCCTTTATAGAATATTCTTTTAAAAGATCGACTTAGATCGTCATGATATCTTTTTCTTTCAATTCGGCTAACTGGTCAACTTTTGCGATATACGTATCGGTCAATTTTTGTACTTCAGCTTCACCTACCTTGATTTCATCTTCAGAAGCACCGTCGTTTTTCAATTTCTTGATTTGCTCGTTGGAATCCTTACGGATGTTACGGATAGCAACACGACCTTTTTCAGTTTCTTCTTTAACTTTTTTCACTAAATCACGACGACGTTCTTCAGTAAGGGGAGGAACCGCTAGGCGGATGATTGAACCGTCATTTTGTGGGTTCAAACCTATGTTAGAATCCATGATAGCCTTCTCGATAGTTGAAAGAAGGTTTTTTTCCCATGGTTGTACAACGATGGTTCTTGCATCTGGTGTGTTTATGTTGCTGACTTGCGATAAAGGCGTTGGCGTGCCGTAGTAATCAACATAAATTCCATCAAGCATACCAGGACTAGCTTTACCTGCACGAATCTTGGTTAATTCAGATTCAGTATGAGCTACAGCTTTCGTCATACCATCTTTGCAGTCGTCCAGTTGAAGTGAAATTAATTCGTTCATATCTTGATTATTATTTGCTTTTAATTATTAACTAACCACAGTTCCAACATGTTCACCGTTGGCAAGTTTCATGAGGTTGCCTGGTTTGTTCATGTCGAAAACGATAATAGGTAGGTTGTTTTCTTGGCAAAGCGTAAATGCCGTCATATCCATTACATTCAATCCTTTTTCGTAGACATCAGTAAAGGAGATATGGTCAAATTTCTTCGCCGTAGGATCTTTCTCAGGGTCTGCAGTATAGATACCGTCCACACGAGTACCTTTAAGTACAGCGTCAGCATTGATTTCAATAGCACGTAAAGATGCCGCGGTATCGGTAGTGAAGTATGGGTTACCCGTACCAGCACCGAAGATAACGATACGACCTTTTTCCAAGTGACGTACAGCACGTCTGCGGATAAATGGTTCACAGATCTGTTCCATTTTGATCGCTGTCAATAGACGAGTTTTCATGCCTTCTTTTTCAAGGGCATCTTGTAATGCCATTGAATTGATCACGGTAGCTAACATTCCCATGTAATCTGCCTGTACACGGTCCATACCAGCTTTTTCAGCGCTAAGGCCACGATAGATGTTTCCTCCACCGATGACGATGGCGATTTCCATGCCTAAGCTATGAAGTTCCTGAATGTCTTGTGCGTATTGTTGAACACGATTAATGTCGATACCGTAGCTTTGCTCGCCCATTAAAGCTTCGCCACTAAGTTTAAGTAGGATGCGTTTGTATTTCATATTTGACTTTTTGGAGTAGTTCCAAAAGCCAAAGATATGACTTTTTGCTTGCGATTAATTAGATTTATTTCCTTTTTTTACCTTTTCGATGACCTGTGAATAAAATTCTTCGTAAATAGGGACGATTTTGCTGAGTTCAAAGTCCTTTGCTCGCTGTAGGGCATTCTCTTTAAATTCATTCAGACGTTGGCAGTCTTCCAAGATATAGATGGAGTTTTTAGCCATATCGTCAATATCACCGACGTCACTCAGGAATCCACTGAAACCCTCTTTGTTCAGTTCCGGTAATCCGCCTGTATTGGAGGAAACGACTGGAACCTTGCAGGCCATGGCTTCCAATGCTGCCAAACCAAAGCTCTCTGAACCTGAAGGCATCAAGAATAGGTCGGCAATGGAAAGGATCTCTTCGATAGCGTCTTGCTTGCCCAGAAAACGGATGCAATCCGTAATGTCTAATTCCCTTGCTAATTCTTCGGCATTTCTACGTTCTGGGCCATCACCTACCATCAAAAGTTTGCTAGGGACCTTTTGGGTTACTTTATGGAATATACGTACTACATCTTCAACGCGTTTTACTTTCCTGAAATTGGAAGTATGGACAATGATGCGTTCCTGGTTTGGTGCAATTGCTTTTTTAAAATGTTCGTGGTTCTTATTATGGAATCTTTGCAGATCGATAAAGTTTGGAATGACCTTGATGTCATTTGTGATATCGAAATAATCCAAGGTTTGTTCCCTTAAATTTTCAGATACCGTAGTTACGCCATCGGATTTATTGATGGAGAAGGTAACAACTGGGCTAAAGCTCTTGTCCTTACCGACCAAGGTGATATCTGTACCGTGGAGGGTAGTGACTACGGGTATATTGATGCCATAGGTTTCCAGAATCTGTTTTGCTAGGAAAGCCACGGAGGCATGAGGGATTGCATAATGCACATGTAAAAGATCCAAGCCTTCGAAACGAACCACATCAACCAGTTTACTGGCCAATGCTGTTTCATAAGGAGGGAAATCAAAAAGTGGATATTGGTTGATTGCTACTTCGTGATAGAATAAGTTCTCTGAGAAAAAATCTAGTCTTGCAGGTTGGCTATAGGTGATAAAATGAACCTGATGTCCGTTGTTTGCTAATGCTTTACCCAGTTCGGTTGCGACTACACCACTTCCCCCAAAAGTTGGATAACATACAATGCCTATCTTCATATTACTGTTTTTCGTTTCTTAAAGATAATAATGTCTCTATATAAGTGTTGCAAAATTTTTCACGGAAAGGGAAAAATTGTAATTTTATTACAAATGCATGTAAATAAAGAACAGTTAATACAGGAATTGGGTTTTAAAACTTCGCGTTCCGGTGGTAAGGGTGGTCAGAACGTCAATAAGGTGTCTTCTAAAGTGATGTTGAATTGGGATGTGGAGAATTCATCGGTTTTTGATGATGATCAGAAAGCTTTGATCAGGGAGCGATTGGCGAATAGGATTTCCAAAGAGGGCTTATTGCAGCTGGACTCCAGTATTGACCGTAGCCAACTCAAGAATAAGGAATTGGTGATAGAACGTTTTTTTAATCTATTGACAGATGCATTGAAGGTAGATGCCAAACGTCTGCCAACAAGGACCCCAAAATCTGTTATCCTGAATAGATTGGACCGCAAGAAAAAACAAGCTTCGAAAAAAGCCGATCGGCAATGGAGGTTTGAGGGGTAGGGAGAGTGATAAAATGGAAGGGTTTCCCAGTAGGGTCTGGATGAGGGGATGGACAATGATCTGGTTTTGAACCAGGATTAAAGGGATGGGAGGATGAACCAAGATTATGATCAAATGCCGCTGGAAAGTCCCCGATACTGTAGGGGCGGATCGAATACGCCCGCTCCATACAAACATAAATTAGTATCATTTTCTGATTAAAGAAATACCTCGATTTTCAAATTTTCATGCGTACAATTTCTACAACCCAATCCCACAGCGGGGGTGAAATATTTTTCAACAAGTCTACTTAAATAAAAAACAGTTCTTTCGCTGTGCTCAAGAAGACAACAATCCTAAAAAAATCAAAAAATAGATTCTTCGTTTCACTCTGAATACCTCCTTAGTGCATTTCAACTTCTTTAATAATGGTTCACAATTCGAAGATTCTTAGTTGACGTTTTTATCTTGGTCCTTCCGGTGGGTGAGCGGATTCGTACCCCTGATTCCCAGTCATCCTGGTTCAAATATCTGATACATTTTCCTTGATTAATAAACAATAATGAAATTAAATGTGTTGATATACAGTTAAATAACTATTTATTTCAACATATAACTAATTCTTTAGTTGTATAACTAAATAATTAGTTATACATTAGTTTTATAATCGATTATAGGCAATATTGTCTTTTTAAATTTTCACAGAATAATGAACGAGTTAAAAGAACTAACAAAGGCGGAGGAGCAAATCATGCACAGTCTATGGGAAATGGGGGGTGGATTTGTGAAGGATATCATTGAAGTTTTACCAGAACCGAAGCCGGCTTATAATACAGTATCAACCATTGTGCGGATTCTCGAGACCAAGGGTTTTGTGGATCATGAGTCTTTTGGGAAGAGCCATCGCTATTTTCCAAAGATTGAAAAAGAAGAGTATAAGAAATTAATAACCGGAAAACTCTTACAAGGTTATTTTGAGAATTCTGCGAGTTCAATGCTTTCTTTCTTCTTGGAGGAGAAAAAGCTGGATGTGCAGGATTTGGATGAAATCATGAAACTTATTCAGAAGCATAAGAAATAAATTTGAAGCTATGACCTATCTACTGATATCAAATCTGTCTTTAGCACTGTTTTTCCTTATCTATCGATATGGATTGAGGAAGCTGACCTTCTTTACGATGAACCGCTGGTATTTATTGTGCAGTGTCTTGATTTCCTATATCATGCCTTTGTTTCTCTTTATTGAATTACAGGTTCCGGAAATCATGCAGATAACATTGCCGGTGTTGGACCTGACGGGGAATGCTGTGCAGGTAAGTCCAACTTCAGCTGAAGTGCAATCTCAACAACCGGGATGGTTGGCGGATAAATGGATGCAGTTGGGCTATTGGCTTGGGGTCCTCATTGCAGCAGGGTTGTTGATATCTCGTGTTTTACAGTTAGTTGTAAGTAGGTTGTCCGTTAGGAATATACATGGAAGCTATTCATTTTTTAACATCGTTAAGTTGAATGTTAAAAACGAGGATACAAAAATGATCCGAGCGCATGAGGATATCCATGTTAAACAAGGACATAGCTATGATATTATGTTTATGGAGATTATCCGGGTTTTCAACTGGTTTAATCCGCTATTAATCTGGATAAGGGATGAGCTGAAGTATCAGCATGAATTTATCGTTGATGAGCAATTTGCAGAAAATAAAGTTGCCTATGCGGAATTGCTGGTTGCTTATGCCATGAATGTTCATCCGAATCAACTGAGTCATGAGTTTTCCAATAATTCACTTTTAAAGGAAAGAATTAATATGATTTTTAAAGATAAATCGAATACAAGAAACAGACTGTTTTACCTGTCCGTATTGCCAATTGCAGCATTGATTATGGGTTTGGTGGTGAATTGCAAATCACCCAATAAGGATAAAACGGAAAGAACAGCTGTCGTTGAGGAGAACACAAATCCTCAGATATCTGCAGATTCGAATAATAATGCTGAGATGGATCAAGGCACAGTATCAAACGAGGTGCAGGGCAGTAGTTCTGGGCAGGAAAATGACCTGAAAAAAGAGTCCGAGGTCAATGCTGCAAACAAGGCGAATCCCCATGATGAACCTGGCAAAAAAGTTACTGGCAATTTTGGGGTATTTGATTTTGACCAAGTTGAAGTAAAACCAACCTATCCAGGAGGAATTGATAAATTTAGGCAGGAAGTTGGCCAGAACTTAGAATATCCACAGGAAGCTATAGATGCAGGTATTAGAGGGAAAATAGAACTTTCATTTGTAATAGGTAAAGATGGTGAGATAAAGGATGTTAAGGTTATTAAGGATTTAAATTATGGTACAGGGCAGGCTGCAGTAAATGCTTTAAAGGGCACCAAAAAATGGAGACCAGGAATTGCTTATGGATTTCCAGCCGAGGTAAGATATATCCTTCCCCTTAGATTAGATCTTTCTCAGATTTAAATTTGTCCTTCTAAATCTTCATTAAATAACATAAAAACAGATTTTCATTCAATTTTATGGCTTTGATTTTTAGGGCTTTCATAAAGTTCCTACTAGGAATTCTTTTGCTTGTACTTTTTTCATGTAAAACACAGGAATTTACCAAGACCGGCTACTTCACGGCTGAGGTTGATAAATATTTCAATGAGAAAGAAAAATTAAATGTATGGCTCTACCGTGCTTTTCAACCAAGTGATACAGGAAACACGGGGCTGAGGAAAGATAGCTTTTATCCCCTTGATCGAAGAATGATGAAAATGGCTGGCTTAGGCAAGAAAGGAGATAAGGTCTTATTTTCGGTAGTCCCAGAAACGAAACCTGAGTATAATATGATTGCCATCAAACATAAAAAGAGAAGGTTTGATAGGGCTGATTTTGTCAAGAAAGAATATTATAAGGCTCCTTATTATGAAAAGGATTATTCCTCGGAAGGGATGGAAATTAAACATGTCTATATTCCATATGCGGAAAAAGAGGGGTTGAGCCTATTATTTTACGCACTAAAAGTGGAAGGGCGCACAAAGGATAAGCCAGTGGATAAATTTGAATACTTGGCGAAAATCAATGCCTTGGAACTGTTTGAGCAGAAAGATTATAAAACGACTTGGCAGATATTTGATTGTGAGGAGAGAGAAAGGATGGATTGGATCCTTAGTCCAAGAACGGATTTACTAAAGGATCGTGAAACGATATATTTAAAATTATTTGACATCTACGGTCCTAATAAGACGATATCTTTTTTCAAACTGATCCAAAAGGATGATGTAAAAGAGATTCAATTGAAATTATGCCCAAATGAGTATGTGCTGGAATATCATGATGAGAAGGGCATGATATTGGATAAAAGCGGTTTTAAGGTAGTTAATTAAAAAAAAGGTCCTTCTGGGTAGAAGGACCTTTGTTTTTTAGGAAAGGAACAGCTTTTCAAGTTCTAGAGGAGCGACATATTTGCCATCCTTATAAACTCTCATGTTTCCTCCGGATATTTCATCGATCAGGATAATCTGATTGTTGGTTTTATCATGACCGAATTCCAATTTGATATCGTATAGTTCAAGACCTTTTTTAGCAAGTTCATCCTTAACGATGCCACAGATTTTTTTGGTCAAGTCTTTTAATTCTTGGTATTGCTGATTGTTCAGCAGACCCAACATAGCCAAAGCATCTTCAGAAATAACAGGATCACCACGTTCATCATCCTTAATGGTTACTTCGACAAAGCTATCCAAAGCTTGGCCTTCTTCGCAGTAAGCAGCATATCTTCTAAGGAAGGAACCAACTGCTCTATAACGGCAGATGACCTCCAAACCTTTACCAAATACCTTAGCATCTTTTACGATCATCTGGACTTTCTCGATATCTGAAGAGATAAAGTGAGTAGGCACACCCAGTTTATTCAATACCTCGAAGAAATAGGTAGTCATTTTAAGGCCAGATCTTCCGGCACCTTCAATCGTTAGTCCCACTGTATTTGCTCCAGGGTCAAAACGCCGTTTTCACCGGTCACATCGTCTTTGAACTGTAATAGGATTTGGTTATCGCCAAGACTGTAAACGTCTTTAGTTTTTCCTTGATAGATTTTTTCCATGATGGTTTCAGTTAATTGAGGCGAATTTATCAAAAAATGATAGAGATGCCTAAATTATCCTTAAAAAACGCTTATTTTTCCAGTTTAAGAAGGCGCAATTCTCGCTGCAGTTCTTCAATTTTATCAATCAGGTTGTTGACCACTTCTATGCCCTGAACATTGAGTTCGAGTTCATAGTGCCAAGTGGAGAAACGTTCTACGTGCAGGACCTGTTCTTCTTCCAGAAACTCCTGTTCTTCTTGGATAATGATTTCAATAAGTCCATTATTATGTAGTTCCTGGATAAAGGTACGTTCGATATTATTGGTTTTGCAGATGTCGATTACTCTAAATAATGTCTTTTCCATGTCTTATTTCTTTAATGAATCCGCTAATTGTTCTACTATTTTCTTTTGCTCCTCAGTGAGGTCGGTCGGCAATTTCACCTGGATTTCTGCATATAGGTCGCCAAAGTCGCCATCTTTTTTATAGACAGGGAATCCTTTACCCTTAAGTCGGATCTTACCTCCGTTCTGGGTTCCTTCTTTAATCTTAACGTTGATTTTTCCGGTTAATGTATCGACAATTGTCTCGCCACCTAACAATGCAGTTGGGAGGTCGACTTCAATGTTCGTATAGAGGTCGTTTACTTTTCGAATGAACCTTGAATCAGGTCTGATGGAGAAAGTGATGAACAGGTCTCCTTTAGGTCCACCATTGACACCGTCGCCACCTTGACCTTTAAGTTTAATTTTCTGTCCATCTTCCACTCCGGCAGGGACCGTGATACGGATGTTCTTGCCGTTGACCGTAAAGGTCTGTTTGTGGGTTTGAGAGGCTTGGAGCAGGGTTAGATCGACCGTAGTTTCATAGTCCTGTCCACGGTAGCTGCCCCGTTTTCCCGAAGACCTGCCACCACCAAATCTAGAACCAAATAGATCTTCGAAGAAATCAGAATATTCGCCAGTATCATAATTGCCATTGTAATTATTGAAGTCAAAGCCTTCGAAAGGATTTTGGCCAGCTCCTGCAGAGCTTCCTCGGGATCCTCTAGAACGGGCATACTCTTGTTGGGCTTTTTCATATTCCTCGCCATGTTTCCAGTTTTCACCATATTGGTCGTATTTTTTTCTCTTCTCTGGATCGGTCAGAACCTCGTTGGCCTCGTTTATTTCCTGGAATCTTTTCTTTGCACTTTCGTCATTTGGATTTAAGTCAGGATGGTACTTTCGAGCCAGCTTTCGATAAGCCTTCTTGATATCATCTTGACTTGCGGATTTATCCAAACCTAATACACTGTAATAGTCTACAAACGCCATATTGATTATTGATTTAAAAAAAGAACAAGTAGAGTAGGGTTTTGTTTATTAATAGCCTTTCTCAAATTTACAATGTATATGTGTAAAAGTAAAGGGAGAAAAGGTAAACAAAGTAGGATGTGAAGTGTTAAAAGAGAAAAAGGAATTATTATGGATACCAATAGACTTTCAAAAGCGATGGAAACATCGTTGATTAAACAAATGACAAAAGAAAACCAAGCTTCCCAGATCTATTTGGCTTTGGGATGTTGGGCAGATACGAAAGGTTATGGCGGTGTTGCAAATTTCTTGTTTCGCCATGCTCAGGAAGAACGAAACCACATGATCAAAATCATGATGTATATTCTTGAAAGAGGGGGGACTCCAAAAGTTGAAGCCGTAGCCGAGCATACCAAACTGCCTAAATCCATGTCGGAATGTTTCAATATGGTTTTTCAGCATGAGGTAGATAATACCAATGCAATCTATGGATTGGTTAACCAGTCGATGGAGGAAAAGGATTGGGCGACATGGAACTTTGCGCAGTGGTTTGTAAAAGAGCAGACGGAAGAAGAGAAATTAGCATTATCGCTGATCGATAAATTGAAGATTGCCGGTGGAGATCGTGCTACTGACGAATCGCTGTTTGAATTGGATAAATATTTGGGAAATGCTCCTGATGATGTGCCATTGGCTAGAGAATCGACAGCAGATAATCCGGAATAACGAAATTTGGCTGACAGAGCTGAAAATGATAGGGCAGAATATTTTCTGCCCTTTTCTATTTATTGATTAACTGATTGGAATCATGCCATTCCATTCTTGTTTTCTTATGCTGCATGGAAATACTATTGGATGCTTCGGTTTTTACTTCTTCATTTTTCCTTTCTTCAATTTTCACAAAGGAATGGAAGTAGGGAATGAGAGCCATTAGAAACGTGCTGAGATATTTGAACAATATTTTGAATAGCATGGTTTCTTTAATTTATTTGGGCCTTCTGGAATTGTAATAATCCAAGTTTCCTGAAAGGACCAATGATTTCAAGCGTTTATCTTCTGGGTATTTTCCAACGATAATATTGCTGAGCCCTTGTAGATCGGCATTCAGGGAGTCTATATGGTTATTGTTAAAAACTTCCAGCAGCCCATCATTCAAGGTAACATCAAGTTTGTTGAAGCTGAGATTATCAAAGGTTATTTTCGATTTACCTGAGATTTGCATGCTAAAAGGATTGCTGAAATTTTGGCTTTCCCTGGAATAATTTCGAATTTTTAATGAGCTATTCTTGAGAACGGTAATTTTGTTGAGGCCTTTGGCAATACTATCCGTAGGGATGATCTCGATAGATCCTTTATAATGCTCTAGGGTCAAACCGTAGGACTCCTGAGGGTTTAAGGTAAGTTCAACCCTCGAATAAACTTTCTGGCTTAGGGTGACCTGTAAGGTATCGCCAATTCTTTTATGATCAAAATTGATAACTTGATTACTTTGCTTTACGGAAATTTGTGTTGTATCCGCATATACAACTGATAGGAAGGCACCTTTATCATATCCGATAATCTTAATGTTCTTAATGCCATCTAGGGATACTTTTTCCATTTTATCTGTATTGTCGAAGTTTTTGACAAAAGCTGAAACTATATCGCGGGGTTCATGGCTTAAGGGATCTGCAAAGACAACGCCTTGCAGCGGTTTTATGACTAAGCAGACCAACCATAGAATAGCAAGGGCAGTAAACAATAATATATTTGACTTTTTCATAATTAGTTCGATTTATAGAGTTCGATTAATTCTTCTTCCGTAATCTTCAACAGTTTCGCAGTCTGGAAGAATTTGGGAGCTTCTACCTGGATGAAATTTTCCTTCTTTTCCTTGAGGATGATCTGAATGGCATTTTCAGCTACAAATAGGCCAAGTCCTCTTTTATTGAAAATAATTTCATCTTGCTGGAGCTTGTCATATGCTCTCATGACGGTATTGGGGTTTACTTCCACAGAGGAGGCAAAGTCCCGGACAGAGAGGATCTTCTCTCCGACCTGCCATTCATCTTTAAGGATTTTCTCCATGACGATGTCGATGATCTGCAGGTATATGGGTTTATCTGATTGAAACTGCATCTAGACCTCCTTTTCCTTTAAAAAATAATAAAAACCGATATAGGTAATTAAGGCAGCCACATAGGTCGGTACCCAGCTGTAGAAGGTCATATAGGATAGGTTGGAAATATTATACGAATACCCATCCCAGATCCTAGAACTGATAAAAACTCCCAAAGCCACTCCTGTGAGCAAAATCGCAGCTGAAATAACTAGGCTGTATTTTCTGAAATATAGTGCAGCAAATAAAAAGTAGGGGTAAAATAAGAAGAACAATAAGGCCATCGGAGCAGATATGATCGTGAAGCTGCCGTTATAAAAGATGCTGTATTTTGATATTTCAGTGTAGAGTTTGCCCTGGCGGTCTAATGCCGCTATAACCTCATCCCAATACTGTTGCCTGAAATATATTTCAATGATATAATTGAGACCAAGGATAATGAGGTAATTATAGAAGAGAATGAATAGCCCGATCAATAGGTAAGCAGTTAGTTTCTGCCAGGAATTCATCGGAATAGTGAAATCATAACTTTTATAGAATTGGTTGGAAATAAAGGTTAAATGAATGAAAGGCAACCCTACAATCAATGCAACGCTCCATCTGATATTAGTGCTGTCAACAAGATTGATTAACATATTGTCATTGATTTCGGTTTTAGGCGACAACAAGTAGGTTGATAGGTCATTGCTAATAAATATCAAGCATATGGAATAGGATATGATGGCAATAACTGGAATCGAAATCAACAAGTATCGATGCGAAGCAAAAATGCTGTTTAGATATTGGGAAACTGTCTTCATAATTCTATTGGTTTAGGGTTGTTGGTAAAAGCATTAAAGAGGAATTCAATGTCCAATTTGGATTCGGATTCTGAATGGTTATGCACTAAATAATAAGATCCAGAAAGTTCTTCCTGTACATAAAGCGCCTGTTCAGCATCTGCAGTTGATTTGCTGACCTTGAGTTTTTTGGATAATTGATAGATGTTTTCATCTAAAACCAGGCTTCCACTTTTCATGATCATCAAATGATCAAATAATACATCTACATCACGGATTTGATGGGTTGCAATCAGGAAGATTCGGTCTTCATTGATAAACTTGCTGAGTAATTTTCTGAAGACTGCCTTAGAAGGGATATCCAATCCATTGGTTGGTTCGTCCATCAACAGGACCGAACTGTTGCAGGCTAATGCAAAAGAAAGATGGACCTTACGGTGCTGTCCTAATGAAAGTGCTCTAAGCCTATTGCTGATCGGGATATTAAACTCCTTGATACAGTCCAAATACTGTTGATGGTCGTACTTGCTGTAGAACGCACCATACAGTTTTCCGAATTGTTCGATCCCAAGATCAGGTAATTTGCTGTAATCTGGGAGAAAATAAACCTCATTGAAATATTCGGCGATCCGTTCTGAACTGAAATGTCCTTTGAATTCGATGCTTCCATCCTTTGGTATCAACATGCCGACGATAAGCTTCAGTAAAGTGGTCTTGCCCTCACCGTTTAACCCCAATAAGCCATATATGCTTCCGGGTTTTAAAGTTGTGTTTATATTCCAAAGAATATTCTTGTTCGGTTTATAATAATACGATAATGATTTAATGGTTAACATAGAGTATTGTTTTAGTGTATTAATGTGGTAGTACACTACAAATATACAATCGTATTTATGATCTGCAAGAAAAAAGTGAAAATATTTTGAGTGATAAGGTTGTAGCGTAGAGGGGATTGCAGAAAAAATGGGCAGAATTCTCATTCTGCCCATTTTTATATTTTTTGCTCAAATTGCTTATTGTGCTGGAGCTGGAGTTTTATCTACGACTAATTTTTTGTCGCGGTTAGCGATTTCCCAAGCTGTATGGAAAACTAGTTTTTCGCGTTTAGCCATCATTGGGAAGTCGATTTTATCCACGGTATCATTTGGTGTATGATAGTCTGGGTGTAATCCTGAGAAGAAGAAAATCACTGGAATACCATGTTTGGCCAAGTTGTATTGGTCAGAGCGGTAATAGATACGCATAGGATCCTTAGGATCATCATACATGTAATCTAATTCCATTTGCGTGTAGTCATTATTGGCTTTCTCATTGATGGCCTTCAATTCCGAACTCAACATATCTGATCCAATAGCATGGATGTAATTGTGGTTTCCGTTCAAGTGCTTATCATCTATACGACCGATCATATCCATATTCAAACAGGTTACTGTGTTGCTCAATGGGAAGATCGGGTGCTGAGAGTAATAATTTGATCCTAATAGACCTTTCTCCTCCGCAGCAAATGCCATGAACAGGATTGTCCTTCTAGGACCTTTGCCATCTTTTTTTGCTGCTGCGAAAGCTCTAGCCAATTCCATAACACCTACAGTTCCTGAACCGTTGTCATCTGCACCTGGGAAGAATGTGCCATCAGGAAGGATTCCGTCATGGTCATAGTGTCCAGAGATAATCACAACTTCATCTTTAAGGTCGGTTCCTTCGATTAAACCTAGTACGTTAGGGTCATGGAATTCCTCTTTCTTAACGCCCATGGTAGCATCTACTGATGCTTTAACATCAAATGAATTTGCTTTTCCTGTATTATTGATCGATTCTTTGACTTTTTCTACAGTAGTGTTTTTAGCTGCTAAGATTTGATTGGCAGTTTCCACAGTAATGTTTGCTACTGGGATATCCATGCTAGGTTGGTTGGTCTGGGTTTCATTAGATTTTAATGAAAAGCGACCTCCTGTCAAACGGTTTCCAAAACGGCTGATCATTTCTGCATTCTGAGAACTAACTGCCAAGATCATCTGTGGCTTAAGTTTGCTCAGTTCCTGGATTCTTTTGAAACGGCTTGTTGACCAATCAGAAGGTGTGGAAGTTCCAGAAATCAAAGAATTGCCGTCTTTGGTCGGTTCTCCTTCGTTGATGACCAATACCACTTTACCTGCAATATCCAAACCTTTAAGGTCATTGTATTTATCAGATTGGATACCGTAGCCTACGAAAACGATATCAGAAGCCTTGAAGTCTCTACTGTTGTTGTTGCCTTGGATAAATAGGTCCTTTCCATTTTCCAATGCTTTGTTGTTGATGCTGAATTTATCAACGATATAGGATGTTCTTTCCAATGCTACAGGTTGGAAATAAGAACCATTTACTGCTGGTGTTAAGCCTAATTCTTTGAATACATTTGCAATGTATTCAACAGTTTTTTTACCGCCTTCTTGCCCAGTTCCACGTCCTTCAAACTCGCGGGAAGCAAGAATGGTCAGGTGTTTTTTAGCCGACTCTTCGGTTAAGAGGTCAGCATATTTCTTTTGATTTGCTTGTTGAGCTACCGAACAGCTAAAAAGCGACGGTATCAAAAAAGAAAGAATAAGTAATTTTTTCATTATCGATTTTAAATTGGTTATGCACAAGAAATTTTGTTCACACGGTTAGCATGACGGCCACCTTCGAAGTCTGTTGTCAAGAAGGTGCGAACAATACGTTTTGCTAGGTCAAGATCAATAAAACGAGCTGGAATACAAACGATATTTGCATCATTGTGTTGACGAGCTAGGGCTGAAATTTCCTCCAACCAGCAAATTGCAGCACGAATGCCTTGATGTTTGTTAGCTGTAATGGCAACTCCGTTTGCACTGCCACAGATCAAGATGCCTAACTCATTTTCTTTGCTCTCTACACTTGAAGATACAGGATGTGCAAAATCTGGATAGTCAACAGAATCTGCAGTAGCAGGACCGAAATCCTGAACAGTATAACCTAATTCATTTAAGAATGTGATTAATGCTGTTTTATATTCAAACCCAGCGTGATCACTGCCAATTGCGATTTTTTTAGACATGATGTATTATTTTGTATTATAAAATTCTTTTTCTGCAAGTTCCTTCGCTTTTTTAACATTCGCCGAAACCATGATGCTCAATTCGTATAAGATAAACATTGGAGCACTTACCGTCAATAACGTGATAACATCCGCTGTAGGGGTGATGATAGCTGCAATGACCAAGATGATCACAATGGCATATCTACGGCTAGCACGCATAAACTCTGGGGTCATGATTCCTATCTTAGATAGGATAAAGATCAGGATAGGAAGCAAGAAGATGATTCCACAACCTAGTGTTAAAGTCGCAATGGTCGATAGATAAGAGTCTATTGTAATCTGGTTCGTGATTTCATCACTTAATGATACGTTTGCAAGGAAGTTAACCGACAAAGGAACCACGATATAGTAGCCGAATAACGCGCCTATCACGAAGAGCACTGTGGCGTAGAACACAAAACCTCTAGCCGATTTTCTTTCAACATCGGTCAAAGCCGGTTTAATGAATAACCAGATTTCGAATAGGAGGTAAGGGAAGCCCAATGCAACAGCCATCAATAGACAGGAGTTGATCTGAAGCATAAACTGACCCGCCAATTCCGTATTGATGATATTGAAAGGAATCTTCTCTACACAGAAACCTTCCAGGTTCAAGGCCGCCCCAACCTTACACATCATTCTATAGGTCCAGAAGTCCAAGTTCTTCGGTCCCATGATGATCTGATTGAAAACAAAATCGTAAAATGTAAATGAAAGGATCGCAAATACGGTAATAGCAATTACAGAACGGATGATGTGCCACCTTAGGATTTCCAAATGATCGAAGAAGGACATTTCAGCCTCGATGTTCTTTCCTTTATTCTTGATTGCCTCTATGAGTTTGATATTCTTGGACATGTAGTTTTAATGCGGTGATCTAATCGTAAGAAAACAAAAATACCATTCTTCTCTCGAAGAATGGCATGTTTTGTATATGTAAAGTAAATTTTATACAACCTCCTCATCAGGATACTCCGTAAGGTCGAAAGTTTCCATGAATTTAGTCGTGAAATTACCTGCCCTAAAGTTCGGGTCACGCATTAAACGAAGGTGAAGTGGAATGGTTGTTTTTACGCCTTCAATTACGAATTCACTTAACGCACGCTCCATCGTATTGATAGCCTCTTCACGAGTTTGGGCTACACAAATCAATTTCGCGATCATGGAATCGTAGTTAGGAGGGATAGTATATCCTGAATAAACATGCGTATCTACACGCACACCATGACCCCCTGGTGAGTGGAAGTTGGTAATTTTACCTGGTGACGGACGGAAGTTGTTGAACGGATCTTCCGCATTGATACGACATTCGATTGCATGCATGGTTGGCTCGTAGCTCTTACCAGAGATCGGAATACCTGCTGCAACCTTAATCTGTTCTTTGATCAAGTCGAAGTTGATTACCTCTTCAGTAACTGGGTGCTCTACTTGGATTCGTGTGTTCATTTCCATAAAGTAGAAGTTGCGGTGTTTGTCAACCAAGAACTCGATTGTTCCAGCACCTTCATATTTTACAGCTTTGGCACCTAAGATAGCAGCTTCACCCATTTTAGCGCGCAATTCTGGCGTAATGAATGGAGATGGAGCCTCTTCAACTAATTTTTGGTGTCTCCTTTGGATAGAACAGTCACGCTCAGAAAGGTGACATACTGTTCCATATTGGTCACCGATTACCTGGATTTCAATATGGCGAGGATCCTCAACATATTTCTCTAGGTACAAACCGTCGTTTCCGAAGGCAGCACCAGACTCTTGACGAGCAGAATCCCAAGCATTTTCAAAGTCTTCATCTTTCCAAATGATACGCATTCCTCTACCACCACCGCCGGCAGTAGCTTTAAGGATGACAGGGTAACCCATATCTTTTGCAATTTGCAAACCAGTTTTTACATCTGGCAACAAACCTTCAGAACCTGGGATAGTCGGAACACCAGCTTTCTTCATGGTCTCTTTGGCAGATGCTTTGTCTCCCATTTTTTCAATCTGTTCCGCTGTAGCACCGATGAATTTGATGCCGTACTCAGCACAGATAGCAGAAAATTTAGCGTTTTCGGATAAGAAACCATATCCAGGGTGGATTGCATCAGCATTTGTAAGTTCTGCTGCAGCAATGATATTTGGAATATTTAAATAGGAATCTTTACTAGCAGGAGGGCCGATACAAACAGCTTCATCCGCAAAGCGAACGTGTAAACTATCACGGTCAGCAGTTGAATAAACTGCAACACTTTGAATACCCATCTCTTTACAAGTACGGATAATTCGAAGTGCAATTTCACCTCTATTTGCAATTAATATTTTTTTGAACATAATACTCTTTGATGTAACACTTTATCTCTTAGCACAATAAAAAAAGTTTCTGGAATTACTCCAAAAACTAACTAGGGTCTACTAAGAATAAAGGTTGGTCGTATTCTACAGGTTGAGCATCATTTACTAAAATCTTCACGATTTTACCTGATACTTCAGATTCGATTTCATTGAACAACTTCATTGCCTCAACGATACAGATAACCTTTCCAGGTGTAACATCATCACCTACATTCACAAATGATGCTTTGTCTGGTCCTGGAGAACGGTAAAATGTTCCGATAATTGGAGACTTAATAGTGATATATTTTGAGCTTTCATCAGCAGCAGGTGCCTGAGCTGCAGGGGCAGCAGCAACTGGTGCCGGAGCCGCAACTGGAGCAACTGCTTGAGCAACCTGAGGTGCTGGAAGTGTTGCCGTTACGTAAGTAGGCTCTTGATTAGTCTTTATCGTAATTTTAAAATCTTTCTCTTCGATCGATACTTCATTCACGCCCGATTTGGAAACGAATTTGATAAGATCTTGAATTTGTTTAATATCCATACTCATATGCTAGTAGGTTTGTTTAATAATTTTAAAAAATAAATAGCTATAAAGGTAATAATAAAATGCAGATTAATACGCCCATCTTAAATAAATAGAGCCCCAAGTAAACCCGCCGCCAAATGCTGCTAAGATTAGGTTGTCTCCTTTTTTAAGCTGGCTTTCCCATTCCCATAAACACAATGGAATGGTGCCACTGGTAGTATTACCGTATTTTTGAATGTTTACCATTACTTTTTCCTCAGGTAGTCCAGCACGTTCTGCTGTTGCATCGATGATACGCTTGTTCGCCTGATGAGGAACTAACCAATTAACATCTTCCGAGGTCAATTTGTTTCTCTCCATCACTTCAACAGCTACATCAGCCATATTGGTCACGGCAAATTTAAATACTGTACGTCCTTCTTGGTAAGCGTAATGAAGGCCAGCGTCTACCGTTTCATGAGTCGCCGGGTTCAACGAACCACCGCCTTTAATGTTCAGGAACTGTCCGCCAGATCCGTCTGTTTTTAATACAGCGTCGATCAGGCCATTTCCTTCTTCATTTGGTTCCAGTAATACTGCTCCACATCCGTCTCCGAATAGGATACAGGTATTTCTGTCTTTATAATTGACTACTGATGACATCTTATCGCCACCAACAACCAATACTTTTTTGTGTTTTCCAGATTCAATGAATTGAGCTCCCGTGGTCAATCCGAATAGAAATCCCGAACAAGCTGCTTGAAGATCAAAACCCCAAGCTTTTTTAGCTCCAATTTTGTCTGCCAAGATATTTGCTGTAGCAGGGAATAACATATCCGGCGTACTGGTACAGAAGATTATTAGGTCGATATCTTCAGCAGAAATCCCTCTTTTCTCCAATAGGCCATTTACTGCTGGCACGGCCAGGTCAGAAGTAGCTTTTGTTGGATCTTTTAATATTCTTCGCTCACGGATTCCTGTGCGGGTTACGATCCATTCGTCGTTAGTGTCTACCATTGTTTCCAACTCCTTGTTGGTCAGGATGTAGTCCGGAACGTAACCATGTACTGCAGTAATAGCTGCGTGAATTTTAGACATATATTTTAGTTAAATGCAGATTTGATCCTCTCAATGAATTTTGAGGCGATCATATCTCTCGACAATAATACCATATTTTTTATAGCCTTCGGCGTTGAAATTCCGTGGCCAATGATTACAGGGGCATTTACCCCTAAAATTGGGCTGCCGCCATATTGCTCGTAATTGAACCTGTCAAAGAATTGGTCCTTGAAACCTTTCTTCAGAGTAACTACATAAAATGATTCAGCTAGCTTCAGTACTACATTTCCAGTGTAGCCATCACAAACTATTACATCGGCATGATCACTGAATAGATCACGGCCTTCTGCATTTCCAATAAAATTAATCTTGTTGTTTTCTTTTAAAAGAGGGTAGGTTGCGATGGTTAGGTTGTTTCCTTTTTCTTCTTCTTCACCAATATTTAGCAAGCCAACTTTTGGTGAGGATATGCCGTAAACATGTTCTGCATACAGGCTTCCAAGGATAGCAAATTGGTTCAGCATTTCCGGCTTACAGTCTGCATTGGCCCCTACGTCCAACAAGATACCAAAGCCATCCTTAAGCTTCGGTACATTGGTCGCAATGGCAGGACGCAATACGCCTGTAATGGTCTTTACGCTGAACATGGCACCTACCAGCATAGCGCCAGTATTGCCTGCTGAAGAGAAAGAATCAATCTCTCCGTTTTTCAATAAGTCAAATCCCTTGGCTATAGAAGAGTTAGGCTTTTGGCTGATTGCTTTTGTGGGATGTTCGTGCATACCGATGTTCTCAGGTGCATGAACATAGTCAAATTTTGAGGGGTCAGATCCAGCTTCGGTAATAGCGTTTCTAATGGCTTCCTCATCACCAAATAGAACAATCCGTTGCGAATCGTCCAGCTGTTTTTGAGCTTCAATCGCTCCTTTGATATTAGAATCAGGAGCAAAATCCCCTCCCAACACGTCTAATCCAATCTTCATTCGTTATTATTTATATTATTCAATAATACGCAAAAAACATCCCAAGTGAAAGTTAATAATATAAAATATTATACTTTTTTGGGATGTTTTTAAGAAAGATGTCGTTAGACAGCAGCGGTGTTCTCAATAATTAATTTACCGTTGTAGTATAAGTTACCGTCTACTGTGTATGCGTGGTGAGGTCTGTGCACCGCGCCAGTTTCTTTACAAACAGTTAAGCTAGGTAATTCAGCTTTATAGTGTGTTCTTCTCTTGTCTCTTCTAGATTTAGAAGTTTTACGTTTTGGATGTGCCATCTCGTATCTTTTGTTTTAGTTATTTTTAATATTCTTCAATGCTTCCCAACGAGGGTCAATGTTTTCATTGTCCTCCTCAGACGAGCTTTCTTCTTCATTTTGTATCCTGTTCAACATCTCCGGGTCACATGCTATCCCTTCTCCGTTTTCATTACACTTAGGATAGGGAGGGACTGCCACATTGATGTATTCATACAGCAACGGAGCGATGTCCAATTCATAGTCGTTCTTGGATAAGGTGATCACTTCTTCCGTGTCCTCATTCCAATCTTCATCGCTGAATTTTACCAAAGCACGTTCCTTGATGTGAACTGGGGAATCAAAGGTCGATAGACAAACATCGCAAGTCAGTTTTATGGTGCCTTGAATGTCGAAATTAGCTATCAACATGTTCTCCTGTTTCTGCAAGTCGACAACCGCTTTTAGATTGCCTTCCTGTAGCAAGGAATGATCGTAACATGCAAAGAACTTCTCGTCGATTTCAAAGTCAAAACTGTGCTTACCTGTTGAAAGACCTGAAAATGGTATTCTGTATTTTTTTAGATACTTCACAATCTTGCATTTGAGCCTGCAAAAGTAACGATTAAATAAGTATAAATGAAATTTATTTTAAAAAATCGTCTAGGCTATTCGTAATAATTTTTTCCTAATTCAATTTTCGGACGGTCGTTCGCCATCCGCCATTTATTGGTGTCGCGCAATGAATAGGCACAACCGCAATATTCCTGCATGTAAAACCTTTCTTTCTTGCTGATTTCCAACATTCTCGCCGAACCACCTTTCTTGCGCCAGTTGAAAGTCCAATATTCCATGTTCGGATATCGCGAAGCAGCTCTTACACCACAGTCGTTGATCTGGCTCATCGTTTTCCAACGTGAGATTCCCAATGAACTAGAGATCACATCAAAACCATTTTGGGCCGCATATTCCGCTGTTTTCTCAAATCGCATGTCAAAACACATCGTACAGCGAATGCCCCTTTCAGGTTCATGCTCCATGCCTTTTGCCAACTCAAACCAATGATCAACATCGTAATCGGCATCAATGAATGGAATATTGTGCTTCTCAGCAAATCGGATATTCTCCTCCTTCCTTAGATCGTACTCCTTCCGTGGATGAATGTTAGGATTATAGAAATAGATCGTGAAATCTATATTTGAAGCAATCAATGCCTCCATTACCTCACCAGAACAGGGAGCACAGCAGGAGTGAAGCAAAAGCTTTTTCCCTTCGTTGGGCAATTCCAACTTCTCTCTTACAAATTCTTTGGTCTCCATTGCTTTATTATCTATTCTGCAATTTTACGGAAATACATCTATTTAACCAACTTTAACAATCTTAAAGCCCTGAGAGCTCGCCTTCAAACGATTATTTTATACATTTGTAATATAATTGATTATTTTATGAAACTGAAGTACTTATTCGCTCTCCTCGCCATCGCCACCCTCATTGGATTTTATTCCTGTGAAAAAGACGATGATGAACCACCCGCAAGCAACTCGATTTCAAGACTCTATATATCTTACTCTGATTTTAACGAAAACCCTGATTTAACGCAATTCAACAATGTTGTGCTATTGCCTAATTCAGATGATGAAGAAAATATGGGCCTTCGTGCCACTCCCTTTTTATCAAATGTAAAGGGAGGGAATACCATCTATTTCAATCCTAGTGCAAGACTCATTTTCCAATCTTCAATTAATACAACGGTTACAGATACTTTCGTTTATAAGCTTAATATCGGTGAAACAGGAGCTTTGAGCAATGACAACAATAGAATTCGTCAAGGCCTGTTAAGAGATGTCCGAGGTTTAGTATTCCATCCAAGTCTGGATAAATTGTATACCATTTCCAATGGTGGCGGAACACCGGCCTACTATGTATTCGACAGACCTAGAGGATTATCGGAATTCAGGAAACCTGGACAGACCTATCATTTCAAAAACGAAATTGTACCTTGGGATGTGACCATTGTCAAAAGTGGATTGGTGGTAAGTAAATCTGGTACGAACGGAGGAGTTGAAATTTACGACAATCTAGTTATCTCCCGAGATTCAATAGTCCAATCGGTCGAACCTTCCAAGATACTGACGGTCTCAGATGCAGTTAATATCCGTGGAATGTCGGTTGATACAGTGAACAATATGCTAGCTCTGACAGATTTTGTACAGACTGGAACAGGAGCATCAGCCACATACGAGGGAAGAATCCTGATCTTTGATGATTATGCGAAAATTAGTGCCGCAACTGGTGCCATTAGCCCAACACGTATCATTAAAGGGGTAAATACCAAGTTAAAACAACCAGTGGATGTAGAACTTGATTTCAGAAAGGACAGCAAATATATCTATGTTGCTGATCCAATTTCAAAAGCAGTTTATCGATTCTTAAAGACAGACAATGGAGATGTTGCGCCAAATGCAACTTATCAATATCAGCAACCTGGTAGAGCCGAAGCTTCGGTTCCAAGAGGAATATCCCTGGATGCTCGGAATTAAATAAGAAAAATATTGAATTTATATAGGAAGACGGGGTTAATTAATCTCGTCTTCTTCGATTAAGGTCAGCAGGGTTTCCACTTCAAATTTCTTTTCTGCATTATCAACATGCTCATAGGCTGCGATCAGGTTCCTCAAAACCCTTTTTATGATCGCGATATTATCGCAGGGAAGGGTATAGTTATCAGAAAGAGGTAGGTTCAATTGTCTCAAGAAAGCATAGATATCTTCTTCCCGCATGATCTGTCCACGGTTGAAAACATTGATGTAGAATTGGACCTTATCCTGATTCTCCCCGTCTACATAGGCCAAAACAAAATGTTTGGGAAGATTGACCCCATAGATTGGAATGTCTAGCTTCTGGGCCACCAATGCATAGATACAGGCCAAACTGATCGGATTTCCCTTTTTTGTTTCCAGCACCTTATGGATAAAGGAATTTTGCGGATCATGATAGTTAGAGGTGTTTCCAGAGAGACCAAATTCCCGGAAAAGGATATTGTTGAGCAGTTTCACTTTCTCCACCGGACTCATATCATACATCAGATGGTACCACGCATTTCTGCGCAGTTCCGCCAGTTGGTAATAAACCTGTTCTTCATGAAGATTGGGATATTGATAGCGGTTGATGATCAGCAGGCCTTCCAAGAGGTCCTCGGAGTTGTTGAGTTTCCAAAGTTGAAGGTCATTCTTGACCTGGTCATATTGGATTTTATGAATGATGTTTTCAATCCTGCTTTGTGAAAGCGGGTCAAAAGAAGATTCCCACGAGTGTTCCAATAAAGGTATAACCTCAGGCCCACATGTGATTAGTTTGTGCTCTATCTCTTGAAAAATCTCCCGGTCGGGGTCATCCAAAAGATAGATGAGTGCCTTAATTTCTTTTTCATTCACAATGAAATTTACGAAATAAAAGGCAATCCCAAAAATCCTTCAGCAAATTGTTATTTTAATTGACCATCCAACATATTGATGATGGACTTGCCGTATTCTGCATTCTTCTCAGAGTGAGTCACTTGTATGATGGTCATGCCGTCATCGTTCAGTTGTTTGAACAGCTCCATGATTTCTTCACCTTGTTTCGAATTCAGGTTTCCCGTAGGCTCATCGGCCAACAACAATCTTGGCGATCCTGCCAATGCCCTCGCAATGCCCACCACTTGTTGCTGTCCACCAGAAAGTTGGGCCGGAAAAAGATCCTTCTTGCCCACGATGTTAAATCGATCCAACATATCGGATACAATGCTCTTCCGTTCTGAAGACGAAAGGTTCTTGTAGATCAATGGCGTTTCAATATTTTCATAAACAGTCAACTCATCAATCAAATGGTAAGATTGAAATACATATCCGATATGTGACTGAAACAATTGCGATCTCTTTTTCGCTTTCATGTTCAGCACATCTTCCCCCATAAAATTATAACTACCCTCATCTGGTTCATCCAGCATCCCAATAACATTCAATAAAGTCGATTTCCCAGACCCAGAAGGCCCCATAATGGAAACAAAATCCCCCTCGTTGATTTCCAGATTGATATCCTTTAAAATAAAGTTTTTGGCTCCACCAACATTGTACCACTTAAAAATGTGTTCTAATTTTATCATGTTTTTTTTATAGTATTTAGTATCAAGTATTTAGTATTTAGACCTTTCCTGCTCCACAGGACCGTCTTAATTCTTCCTATCCTTTCCAATCAGGTTAATATCTCAAATCTCACATCTCACATCTCAAATCCACTCAAAGGCAAAGCCCCTGAGTTACTCATCCCTCAAGCTATCCACCGGATTTTCATTGGCTGCCTTAATTGATTGAAAGCATACAGTAATAAATAACATAAACAATATGCTTAGAATGGCTAGACCAAAATACCAGAATTTTATCTCGATATGATAAGCAAAATTGTTAAGCCAGGATTCGATTAAAAGGTAAGAAATTGGCACTGCAATTACGGTCCCAATAATGAATATTTTAAAGAATGGCTTATTGAGCTGGAAAAAGATCGAAGCGATTGATGCCCCTAAGACCTTCCGTATGCTCATTTCTTTTCTTTTGATAGATATCTGGTATGCAGACATGCTAAACAAGCCTAGACAAGCAATAATAACAGCCAATAATGTAAATCCATTGAATGCCTTTTGCAGCTCTATCTGTTTCTTTTGCAGGCTAGCATAGCTTTGATCCATAAATTCATAATCCAAAGGCAATGATTCAGCAGAAGGGTTTTTCAACCATTCCTTTTCCATGGTTTTTATAGCAGCTTCAGTTTTTCCTTCCGCGGTTTTTACAATAAAAGCTGTTTTAAATCTACCTTTGCCACATTCATCCTTATAGGAGTAAATTGTTGGTTTCACTTTGTTTTCAAATCCATAGGCAATGCTGTTTTGCACAACCCCTACGATTTCAAAATTAGCATCACAACCAGCAATGGAAGCTCCAATCGGATTATCGAGATTCCATGCTTTTGCTGCAGCTTCATTAATGACAGCATAACGTTTGGTAGAATCCGTAATTAATTTGTCCATGGAGATATTGTTTCCACCAGTCAGGAAATTGATGTTTAATGTCTGGAAAAACTCAGGATCAATGCCCACATGATCCAAGTCCTGTTTTACAGTATTATACTTAAATTCAAATTGTGGCGGCAACTCTCTGGCTCCAGGGATAGTGGTTGCTCGCGAAGCGGAGACAATACTAGGGTCTTGTAGCAATCGCTGCTTGAAGTCATAAAAAGTCCCATCAACCTTATTGTCATAATACATTGCAACCCCGATAAAATTGATAACCTGGGAAGGCTCAAATCCTTTGTCAGAATCCTTCATGAAATTGACTTGCTGTCTTACGACAAACATGCCAGTTACAAATATGATCGCAATAATAAATTGGGCTATGGTTAGAATATTCCGAAGACGGTTATTCATACCAAAGGAAAGATTGTTACCCTTTAATAATCTCACAGAATTAAATCCAGATAACGAAAGCGCTGGATATATTCCTGATATCAAGGTGCAAACCAAAATACCAATCAGTAATTGACCCAGAGTTTGAATATTCAGGATATATCGCATCAGATCATCATTAAACCATTTCTGCAAGGAATTTCCAGTAATGATGAGCAATACAAAAGATAAGATTGCTGATAAAGTGGTTAGTACCAAGACCTCCAAGAGCATTTGTCGAATCAATGCAAATCTTGAGCTTCCCAAAATTTTCTTAATGGCTAACTCTTTCAGGCGCTGATTGGCTTTTGCCATCATCATATTGGCGAAATTGGCACATGCCAGGATCAAGATAGTGATTGATAGAACCCCAAGGATCCATACGATGAGGAAGTTCGTATTACTGCCAGCTTTTGGTTTCAAATATAGATTTTGAAGCGGATCCAAATAGACCTTGCCTTTAGCAAAGGCCGAACTTTGAATTCTTGCCTTCTTGGAAAATGTGTTGGTAAAGTGGTCATTTATTTTGCTGTTTAATTGCTCGATATCAGTACCTTTTTTTACTTGGATAAAGGTCTGAACTAGATAAGGGTTACCTTCTTCCTCCGTATCTATTTTTCGGATATAGAGGACATCGCCATCGATAATCGAAAGCTTTCTTTCTTGTGCCAATCCATAGAACGTATCATGGACCCCCATCGCAAGGCTGAGGGCAGGAACTTTCTTGGGTTCACTAAAATCTTGATATTCCTTAAAAAGCAATTTTGCAATCGGTTCCTTGATTAGGTTCGCCTCATTCTGCTCAGCATTCTTGTATAAGGGACCGTTCTTACTTTCGATTTGAAATATCCTAGCCAGCGAAGAGTCTATTGCCAGAGCTTTTTTGATATTGACTGTTGATTCTCCAAATAATGGATAAATTCCCCAAGTGAAATCTATCTTTCTTCCGGCATATTGTATTTCTGGAAAATTATCTTTCAGCGTCTGCGCCATCGAAGGTAGCATATCAACGCTGTATTCTCCATTGGCCTCCAGACCAACTTGATAAATTCGATCATAATTTGGATTCCATTTATCATAACTGCTTTCCCTATTGATAAACTGATAAGATAAAATAAACCCAGCAAATCCCAAGGTTAACCCAAGGATATTCAACAAGGAGAAACTTTTGTTATTCCATAGATTCCTCCATGCTATTTTCAAATCGTGCTCTATCATATCTTATGTTTAGTATTTAGTATCAAGTATTTAGTATTTAGACTTTTCCTGCTCCACAGGATCGTCTTAAATCATCCTATCCTTTCCAATCAGGTTAATATCTCATATCTCACATCTCACATCTCAAATCCAATCAAGGGCACAGCCCTTGAGTTACTCATCCCTCAAGCTATCCACCGGATTGGCCTTGGCCGCTTTCAAGGATTGGAAACTCATCGTCAAGAAGGCAATAACAACAGTAGCCAGTGCCGGAATTACAAACATCCACCAAGATATTTCAATTTTATAGGCAAAATCATCTAACCACTTATTGGACGCCCACCAAGCAATTGGTGAAGCAATCAAAATGGAAATTAAGACCAGCTTGATATAATCTTTTGAAAGCAAGCCAACGATTCCAGAAATGGAACTTCCCAATACTTTACGGATCCCTATTTCTTTCGTTCGTTGAGCGGTAGAAATAGTCACCAAACCAATTAACCCGAGGCAACTCAATAAGATGGTAACCCCTGTAGAAAGGTTGATGATTTTAGAAAACTTATGGTCCGCCTCGTACAGTTGACGGATATTCTCATCGTAAAATTTATAGGCAAATGGAGCATTTGGATATATATTCTTCCATTCTTTTTCGATTGTCTCCAAAGAAGATTTCCAAGTTTTTGGATCAGCATGTAGTTTGACGGATATGTATTGGAGCTGACCTCTAAATTTAGTAGTCAACATAGCTACCCCTTCTTTTTCGGTATGAAAAGATTTGCTGGTATAGTTTGAGGTAATACCTGTAATCGTTCTGTCCTTACCATAGGCACTTACGGCTTTTCCAATCGCTTCTTCAGGACTTTTGAAGCCCATTTCTTCGATAGCTAATTCATTTAGGATGATTCCTGAACTGGTATCTGCCAATGTCATATTTCTTCCGGCAAGCAACTTAATCCCATAAACATCTAAATAGTCTTTGTCTACAAACTTGAAAGGCACATTCACTTTCACTACTCCAGTGTCCGCTGTGGAAGAAACAAAGTTCCCCCAATGGTTATTGGACAATGGTAAATGGCCTAGGGCCACCCCAGCAACCTGACTAAGTTTTAACAAAGCATCCTTAAATACATAAGGGTCGACATCAGCATTTTGATCGACCTTATAAGGTAATTGCATTGTAATCAATGCTTGATGGTTAAACCCAAGGTCTGAAGTCATGGTATGTTTCATTTGCATCCCCATGATAAAGGTGGAAACAACAAAGCCCTGTGCAATGACAAATTGAAATATGATCAATACCTTTCTGATGGAAATGCTTCCAACCGATAATTTTCCAATTCCTTTCATCTTGATGACCTCAGAGATCTGAACCTTGTTGATCAGGTAAGCAGGATAAAGGCTCGAAGCAATGCTAATGAAAATGACTAAGCCTACTATGAAGATACTTACTGGCAAAATATCTGAAAATGAATTCAGGTTTGCTGGTAAATAAGAGGCAAATGCTTTTTCGAATATTTTGGTTAAGGGCCAAGATAGAAATAGAGCGAACAGACTAATGAAAAATGTTTCCAGCAAAAATGATTTGGTGACATCAAAAGGTTGTTCGCCTAATGTTTTGCGGATGCCAATTTCCTTGGCTCGATAAGGTACTTGAGCTGTAGTCAGATTGATATAGTTGATGGTCGCTAATAAGAGTAAAAATATTCCTATTCCGATGAATCCATAAACTACTTTAATATTCGAACTGTTCTGAAGGTTCTTGTCAAAATGTACATCGGCAAGAGGAGTTACACCAGCTCTGGCCTTGGTATTCATTTCAGCGAATTCCGTTTTGGCCATTTCATGGATTTTCTTGCTGACTTCTTTCACGAAGGCATCCCTATTGTTTGGCGACTTTAATTTAACAAATAAAGTGATATCAGACATAAAGGAAACCCAGAGGTCTGAATTCCAATTTCTGTCCGATATCTTTACAAATTCCTTTGCCAAAAAGCTACTTGGACTTTCCAGATCTTTTACGACTCCAGAAACAGAAAAGAGTGTCGTGTCATACATTAATGTTTTTCCAACAACTTCTTTGGGATCCATATTTGGGAAATATTGATTCGCCCTACTGCTGGTTAGTATGACCTCATCTGGGTGCTGTAAAGCTTTATTGGGATTTCCAGCCAACCATTCATAAGGAACCATTTTGAAATAATCACTCGTAGTTTCAATGATGTTCTCTTGATCTTCAATTGTAAAACTCTCCTTGGAGTCCGAACTGTTCCTGATTTTTGGATAATACCTCCTATTGACCGGAACCGAAAGCTCTACACTCGAAAGGTTCTCTTTAATATATCTGGCTAATGGAGTTGGAACCCCATCAAACCGATCAGTAGAACCTACCTCATCGAAAACCCCATATACCTTGAATATTTTCTCCCCTTCAGCATGGTTCTTGTCAAAACTCAATTCGTAGTTCACCAGCCTAAAAACGATCCAACAGGCACTGATCCCAATGGCCAAGCCTATAATATTCAGGAAGGTAAATAACTTATTCTTCCATAATTTCCTAAAAATCAAATTCAAGTTCTTCATAATCTTTGCTAAATCAAAAAGTAATTTATTTATTCGCTTTTATAACCTTTCCACTCTCTCAAATCTCAAATCCATTCAAGGGCAAAGCCCTTGAATAATCATTCATCCTTCAAACTGTCCACCGGATTTGCCCTTGCTGCCTTAAACGCCTGGCCTCCAATGGTCATAAATGAAATCATGAGGGTAATCAAACCAGCAGCAAAGAATATCCACCATTCAATATGGATATGGTAAACAAAGTTGCTGAGCCATTTATCCATGGCCCAATACCCTAATGGAATAGCAATTATAAATGCCAAGACTACCAATTTTATGAAATCAGAAGTCAATAGAGCCACCAGTTTACTTACCGAAGCACCCAACACCTTTCTGATACCAATCTCTTTAACGCGTTGCTGTGCTGTATAGGCAGATATTGCAAAGAGACCGATACAAGCAATTACTATGGTGACTAAGGCAAAGAGTTGCATAATCTTGGTGGTTTGTTGCTCTTGTTTGTAAAGTGCAGCATAATCATCATCCAAGAAATGATAATTAAAGGTGGTATTAGGTAATATTTTGTTAAAGGCTACCTGTATATCCTGTAAAGCTTGAGTCGTATTGGCACCTGCATTTATCTTTACAAAAACATTCCCAAAATAGCTGTATTCAGGAAATAACGCTACTGGTCGAACTTCTTCTTTCAATGAAGCAAAGTTGAAATTGTCTACCACTGCCTTCACAGGTCCCCTTCTTCCATTAATATTGACGGTCTTCCCGATTGCTTCCTCTGGAGTCCACCCAATTCTTTCTGCCGCCATTTTATTGATGATGATGGCTACAGATCGCGTAGCAGAAGTGTCCTTAGCTTTGATGATATCCGTTTCGTTCAATGGTTCCCCAGCGAGAATTGGAATTTCAAAAGTCGACAAAAAGTCTCGTTCGATCGGCAATGCCGTAATATCCATGTTGAAGTTTGGATTCTTGCCTTCAGAGGTTTCCAAAGAATAACCACCCTGCACATTGACAGGCGAATCATAAGAGGCCGAAATACTTTTGATGGATCCGATGTTCTTAAGTTCATTTTTCAAGTTTTCCACCCCTGTAGATTGTAATACGTCTCCATCCAAAACAACAATCTGAGAACGGTTCAGGCCAGTATCCATGGTCTGGATAAATTGCATCTGCCTATAGGCAAACAAAGTACAGATCACTAAAAATATCGAAATGCAATATTGGAAGGTTATCAAAATCTTGGCAATTGAAAACTTTGTCTTACTCGACTTTAGTTGACCCTTGATGACGCTGATAGGTTTGAATTGTGCAATGACCCATGCTGGCCAACCTGATGCAATAAAATTCAATACAACGAAGAAGGTTAATACAGCAAAATAGAAAGACGGATTTGACCATAGTTCGAGTTTCATGGGAACACCTAAATATACGCTGAATACAGGTAATAATATCCAAGCAAGCAGAAGCCCCAACAGTAAAGCTATTCCAACCATCATTCCACCTTCCACAATAAATTGATTGAAAATTCCCTTTTTGTGAGCACCAATGACTTTTCGAACGGCGATCTCTTTAGCCCTCTCCGTAGCATGGGCTAGGGATAGATTGGTAAAGTTTACCGCCGAGATCAGTAGGAGGGCAGCTGCTAAGAAGCCGAAGATATACAGGTACAATAGGTTTCCTGAACCAGCTGCTTTGGAATGTAAGTGCACTGTTTCTATGTTTTCAAGATTGATCTTAATGGTATAACCCGCATCATATTGCTCTTTCAGTTGATGCTTCATAAAGGCATCTACCTTTTCCTGTAATGCCTGCTGATTGACATTCGCTTTCAACAAAACAAAAGTGATGTCATTTGCTGATCCCCATTGAGGTTCTTGTTGGTATCTCTTCAAGCCTTTGTTTGATAGCAAAGCAGAAAACTTGATTTCGGTATAGGTTGGTAAATCCTCGATGACCGCTGTTATGGTCCAAGGTGATTTATCGATCATAATCGTTTTACCAATAGCATTTTCATTCGAAAAATACTTCTTAGCCAACGATTCAGTCAATACAATATCATTCGGATTCGATAGTGCAGCATTTACATTTCCTGAAAGGACCTTATAATCTAAGACTTTTAAAAAATCCTCATCCACATATTTTAGACCAGACTCTTTAATTGATTCCGAGCCATTTTCGATCAAGGCAGCATTATTGTAAGTATACATCCTGACGGCTTTCTCGATTTCAGGAAATTCCTTTGCAAAGACCGGAGCTACAGCCGTGGGAGTTACCCTCCAATAGGTGAATTCAGCATCTTCCGGAGATTTCACTGAAGAAGTAACCAGCGAAACCCGATCCGAATTGGATAGATATCGATCATAACTCAACTCATGGTAAACATAGGCCAACAACAATAAAAAACAGGTTATCCCCAATGCTAAACTGGCAATATTGATAATCGAAAAACCCTTGTTTTTGCGAATGTTCCGAAAAGCTATCTTTAGATTATTCATGCTAATATTGGTAATGTGTTTCCCTTCGAGTAAATGCCTAATTGCATTGAGCTATTTACCCGCTGAATTAAAATACAATACATTTGCCATTAATGTAAAGCATTGAAAAACAGATTAATGCAATTGTTTAGGGTGTTTGACATGTTCGATATCGAACGCTTTTTGTTCGGTACTGAACGGTTGCGGGATAATTGTCAGCAGACACAAGACACTGAAAAGAAGAAATTATTCAAAGGGGGTATTTCTTGAATAATTCCGTTATATCGCTCAATTGCCAATTTAACCCCTAAAGGGGTAGTACAGCGGACTAAATCTTTGCTAAAATATTTTCACCCCTACAGGGTGATAGGGGTCATATTTTTTAACACCTTGGAAAACCCCATTCGGGGTTTAATTATTTTAGAAAATGATAGAATTGAATGATTACCCCTTTAGGGGTTCAATCCGGATTCCGGTAGTTTAAGTGTCTAATACCAATTCAACCCCTAAAGGGGTAGTACAGCTAAAAAATCCTTGCTAAAATAATTTCACCCTTACAGGGTGATATGTGCACTATATTTTTAATACCTTGGAAAACCCCATTAGGGGTTTAATTATTTTAGAAAATGATGGAATTGAAGGATTACCCCTTTAGGGGTTCAATTATGGATTCCGGTAGATTATTGACCTATTATCCATTCAACCCTTAAAGGGGTAGTACAGCGGACTAAATCTTTGCTAAAATAATTTCACCCCTACAGGGTGATATGTGCATTTTATATTTTTATGATGGAAATAAGATATTATCAATCTTGGGGTCTTCCCAAATCTTGGCTGATCCTCTCATCCCGTACCCTGAGCTGCGTCGAAGGGCATCCTGGTTCAAATCCAAAATCTTGGCCCATCCTCCAATCCTTTCCATCCTGGTTCAAATCCAAAATCTTGGCCCATCCTCCAATCCTTTCCATCCTGGTTCAAATCCAAAATCTTGGCCCATCCTCCAATCCTTTCCATCCTGGTTCATTTCCAAATCTTGGCCCATCCTCCCATCCCTTTCATCCTGGTTCAAACTCTAACCCCTGTTAATAATTCCATCCCCACTAAAAGCCATCGGTCTAAATACTAAATACTTAATACTAAATACTTGAAAAAAATCACTCATCCTTCAAGCTATTGACAGGATTGATCCTTCCAATCCTAAGAGCATGATAACAAATGGTGCAGAAAGCAATAAACAGGCTTATACCACCAGCTGCTAAAAACACCCATGGCTTAATATCAATTCTATAGCTAAAATCTTTCAACCAATTGTTCATTGCCCACCATGCAATTGGTGAAGCGATGATAATGGCAATAAAAACCAGTTTTATAAAATCTGTAGAAAGCAATTTGATAATTCCTGGAAGGCTTGCACCTAATACTTTTCGGATACCGATTTCTTTTGTCCGCTGTTGAGTGACAAATGCTGCCAAGCCAAACAATCCCAAGCAGGCAATAAAAATGGCGAACAGGGCGAAGGTTGAAACGATCGCTTGAGTGCGTTGAACGTCAGCATAGAGATTCTCAAATCCTTCATCTAAGAAAGTATATTGAATTTTCTGATTTGGAGAGAAACTGTTCCAAACTTTATTGATTTCTGCAAGGGTCTGTTCGAGGTTATTCGTATTAAGCTTGATGGAAATCATATTAGGACTACCACCTATCATCAATGCCAATGGTTTTACCGCCTCGCCTTTCATATCGCCAAAAATAAAATCTTCAACCACCCCGATGATGGTAAAGGTTGCGAAATTCCGGATCTTGGCTCCGATGGGATTGGTTATGCCGAGTTCCCTAACCATGCTTTGGTTGACGACGACTGCTGTTGAGTCGGTTGGCATCTCCATATTAAAATTCCTGCCTTCAATCAGTTTGATACCAAATGTCTTTAGGTAATCTACATCGACCAACCAATTTTGCCCGCCAATTCCTACATCCTCATTCTGCCTGCCATCGATCCAATAGGCATTGCCATTCCGTCTTACCCCATCCATCATGACCGGTAAATAATCACCAACCGAAACCGAGGAAACAGTCGAAATACCTTTCAGTTCCTCTTTCATCGCTTTTTGCTTTCCATCCCAAGTTCCTGTCCCGCGTAAAACCAAGACCTGTTCCTTATTAAAACCTAAATCTTTGTGGAGAATATATTTTACCTGTTGATTGATGATTAATGTTCCTATGATCAGGATTATTGATGTAGAAAATTGAAAGACCACCAATCCATTTCTAAACCAGTTGTTCCCAGATTTTAGATTGAGTTTTCCTTTGAGAACGGCAATTGGTTTAAAGGAAGAAAGATATAGGGCAGGATAAACACCCGAAATGATGCCTATAAAACATCCAAAGAATAAGAGTGAAGGAATATAAACTAAATTCTTCCATGGGAAAGTCAAAGATTTGCCAGCTATGCCATTAAAATAAGGCAATAAAAGATAAGCAATGGCGATGGCAATCAATATCGAAATTAGGGAATATAATAACGATTCAGTAATAAACTGCCAAATCAGTGAACTGCGGTCAGAACCAATCGTTTTTCTTACACCAACCTCCTTAGCACGCGTATTTGCATTGGCAGTGGAAAGATTGATGAAATTGATGATGGCAATAATCAATATTAAAGCTGCTATTCCGGCAAAGATGTAGACCAATTGGGCATCACCTCGATTCTGGTTTTCAATCTTGTTATTTTGGATCCCTTTTGAATGCAAGTGAATATCTTTCAACGGCTGTAAGGTCATTTTCGCAGACTTCCATATTTCTTCATTGACCGCCATTCCTGCCTGTACTACGGCTGGTCGATAATGATCATCAATATAGGATCTGGTTAGTTTTTTCTCTAGTTGAGTAATATCAGTTCCATCTTTTACTTTGAAATAGGTCGAATAATTGGAAGCTAACCAGTTCTGTTTCTCCCCAGGGTAAGGTTCATGACCACTTAAGGTCATAAAGAAATCAAAGCCGTAAAAGTTCGAGTTGGTTGGGATATCATCGATTACAGCGGTTATGCTATAGCCCTTGGATTTATCATTATTTAGATAAATAATCTTTCCAATAGGATCTCCTTTGAATAACTTCTCAGCCTTACTTTTGGTAATGACAATCGTATTGGGATTATCCAAAGCATGATTTAAGGTGCCAAAAACCGTTTCCATCCGAAACATGTCCATTATGCCTTGATCGACAAAACAAAACCCTTCCTCGCTAAAGAGTTCCGGATTTTCATTGGTAGCAACCTGATTACTGCCTGCACCAAAAAGCGGATTCGATAATACGCGACCAAAAGCAGTAATTTCAGGGAACTCCTCCTTCAATTCAGGCCCAGCAGGAGCCGGCATAGAAACGCCCTTCTGTACCACATTATCCCTTGTAATTACTCCTACAACCCTGAATATCTGATTAGAGTCCTTATAGAATTTATCATAACTCAATTCATGCTGTATATAAAGCACAATCAATAAGCAAATAGCCATGCTAAATGCAAATCCCCCAATCTTGATTATGGAATAAAACCTCTGATTCTTGAGGTTCCTCCAAGCGATTTTTATATTGTTTTGAAACATTTTTTTCTTAGTATTTAGTAGCTAGTATTTAGTATTAAGACTCGCATGTATCAATTATATTTACGTTTTAGAAATTTTAAGTTCAGTTTTATAGACTCCATAGGTCTAAATACTAAATACTTAATACTAAATACTTTAAAAAGAATTACTCATCCCTCAAACTATCCACAATATTCGCATTCGCGGCTCTAAAGGCTTGCCAAGCGATGGTAGACCAAGCAATGATAACGGCTAGACCTGCTGCTAGGGCAAACATCCACCATTGGATATTGATGCGGTAGGCATAGGTCTGCAACCAATTATTCATGACCCACCATGCTATTGGTGCTGCCATTAAAAAGGCAATAAGGACTAATCTTATAAAGTCTTTAGAAAGGAGTATAATGATACTGGATACCGAAGACCCTAAGACCTTACGGATACCAATCTCCTTCACCCTTGTATTAATAGTTAATAATGCTAGAGCGAATAACCCTAGGCAAGAAATAACAATGGCTATACTCGTTCCGCTGATGACAATTTTTGAAAATGTCCGCTCCGATTGATACAGGTTCTGCGTGTTCTCATCGAGATAAGAAGGGTCAACCTTAGCTTTTGGATTTACTTTTTTCCATATCGCATTTACCTTATCCAAAGTTTCAGCAAGCTGTTGCGTTTCGACACGGACAAAGATGTATTCCACAGTGAAAACATTTGGATTTACTGAAATGGTTAATGGCTCGACTTGGGCCCTAAGATCTTGGAAATTAAAATCATCCATGATCCCAATCACGGTACTTTTACCGTTCAGGTCTATTTCCTTTCCCAATACTTTATCCGCACCACCAAATTGTGCCGCCATCTGTTTGTTGATAACTACAGCATTCGTATCGGTACCGAAGGAACGGTCAAAATCCCTGCCTCCCAATAATTTGATGCCTAACGTATTTAGGTAATCATAATCTACACGCATGAAATTAGTTTGGATCTCTTTGTTCTCATACTCAAAACCAAAGATGCTCCTTTGTAAAGTGCCATCTCGTCCCTTACCAATATTTACATCCGCTGCACTGACATTCTTTACCCAGGTTTGTTGGCTTAACTCAGCACGCATCCTTTGCACCATATCTTCTTTATTGACTCCAGCACCAATTGGAATACTGATGACTTCAGTTTTATTAAATCCTAATGGCTTATTCGAGATATAGTTCAATTGGGTGCTGATTACAATGGTGGCAATGATCAATATAATGGCGATCACAAATTGCAATACTGTTAATGAACTTCTAAGACTTGATGTTTTTATTTTATTGGATCCCTTTAGGGATTGGATAATATTTGTCCGTGCTGCTTTAAAGGCCGGTAATCCTCCGGCAAGAAGGGAGATTAGCAGGAATGCCACTAGGAAGATAACGAGGTTCTTGATATTAAATAGATCTGTTATTTTCAATTGGTAATTCATGTTGGCATTGAACTGCGGTAAAACCAAATAGGCGATGAGTAACCCTACCAACAATGAAATAATACATAAGATAAAAGATTCTAGGGTCAACTGCTTTACAATGTCCCAGGTCGTTCCGCCTAATGTCTTGCGAGTGCCAATTTCCCTATTTCTACTGATAGCATTAGCTAAGGAGAGATTGATGAAATTGGACGATGCAATAAACATAATTAAGCCCGAGATCAACAATAATATCCAAGGATAATTAGATGATAAAGAGGCTGAAGGACCAAAATCATTTAAGTGTACTTTGGCTAACGGCAATAAGTGGAAACTGAAATAACTGCCATTAACATCTGCTTTTCCGCCATCACGTTTCAACCGGTCTATATCATTTTTAAAAAATTGTTCTGTAAATGCTTTGGTTTCCTTGCCGAAAGTCGCATCGTTGACTTCAGCTTTCATTTTTACATAAACCTCATGGTCTGAGTTGTCCCAGACTTGCGTCTGTTCAAGGTAACCAGGTCTGTTTTCAAATCTATAGAGCGAATTAAAACGAAGGCTCGAATTGCTAGGAATATCTTTCAGGACTGCGCCAATGGTAGCCGCCTTCCAAACCCCATTTAAATTAACCTCAATCTGTTTTCCAACTACATCTGTGTTGTCAAACAGATTCTTTGCCATATTCTCCGTCAAGACCATATTGTCAAGACCCGAAAGGACATTCTTATTACCTGATATAAAAGGAAAATCGAAAATCTTGAAAAAATCCTCATCCACAAATCTATTGGTTGAAGTAAATTCTTTCTCTCCATTTTTCAGTACCAATTTACTATTGGCATAGCGCGTAATACTTTCAATACTTGGAATATCCTTTTTCAACTGTGGCGCTAAAGGTGAAGGCATCGAAGAATCCTCTCTTTTTCCAGTTTCCGGTTCTGAACTTTTATAAAGAAGCGCAATTCTTTCCCCATTAGGATGGAAATTATCAAATGACAACTCAAACATTGCTGTCAAAAACAAAACCGTTGATGCTGCAATGGCAATAGCCAATCCTATGATGTGAATAGCACTTAAGGATTTGGTCTTTAATATCGATCTCCAAGCTGTTTTAAGCATTTTAGTAGTATTGAGATTTGAGTGTTGAAATATGGTAAAGCAAATTCCATATCAATTTTTTTTCGTATTAAACAGCAATTCAATTCATTTGCCATAAATGTAATATATTGATTATCTGTTATTTGTGTATATCCTTAAAGATTGATATGTTCATTATCGGACGATTTGTTGTTCGCTAATGAACGTAATGGATTTGAACCAGGATGGAAAGGATGAGAGGATGGGCCAAGATCTGGATTTGAACCAGGATGGAAAGGATAAGAGGATGGGGCAAGATCTGGATTTGAACCTGGATGGGGTGCGACTTCTAAATACCTTACGACCCTGTCATCCTTGACCGAAGGTCAAGGAACTGTTCGCCAATGCTATCATTAATGTTAATAAAATAATAATATAAACAATGAAAGATCCAAGCTAATTCGGATAGACCTCCATATGAAGGTTTAACTGAAAAATAAGACAAAATAAAACCCCCAACAGGGGGTGGAATCTTTGTAGAAAATGATTTGTTATTTGGGAGAACCCCTAGCGGGGGTGAAATATTTTTCTATACCCTTTTTGTGTCATCCTGATGGCTCCGCCGAAGGATCTCGGAACTATCCAAACTTCATTTGAAATAGTTTTCTCATCTTACGATTTCGAAATGACCCCTATCCAAAAAAATATAAAATAGATTCTTCGTTGTACTCTGAATCCCTCTGATTTTCAATCTGTTAATTCCCGGCAATAGTCCGCCGGAAAATTCTATTGTCTATTGTCTTGTGTCTTATGTCTTAAGTCTTAACCCCTTTCCACTCTCTCAAATCTCATATCTCACATCTCATGTCCATTCAAGGGCAAAGCCCTTGAATTACTCATCCCTCAAGCTATCTACAGGATTTGCTTTGGCGGCGAAGTAAGTCCTGGACGTAAGGACCAGTGTAGCAACTGCCGAAAGGCCAATTCCTGCGATGACAAAAATCCACCATGAGAGTTCGGTCTTATAGACAAAATCGTTGAGCCATTCATGCATAAAATACCAGGCAATAGGGAATGCGATGACAGAAGCGATAATGACAAGGAGCATTAGGTTTTTCAACAGTAAGAATATTATCTGGCTGACCGAAGCACCTAGAACTTTACGGATGCCGATTTCTTTTACACGCTGGTTGGTGATGAATACAGCCAAACCAAACAATCCCAGTGAAGCAATGCTGATGGAAAGCCATACCGCCCAACTCAACAGCTTTGATAGGTTCTGTTCGGTTTTATAGAAATTGGCAATAATATCATCGACGAATTTATAGTCAAATGTTTCCTCAGGGTAGAGGCTTTTAAACTTGCTTTCGATTTTACTAATCGCATTTTTCCAAGTTTCAGGGTGGTTTTTATCCAAAGCCACATGCATCATATAACCCGAATTGCTGCTCCAGTACATCGTAGGTCTTACGGCTTCGCGTGCTGAAGAAATATTAAAATCCTTCATTACTCCAACAATGGTTGTTTGACCATTATTGAATGTTTTGCCAATGGCGTCCTCAGGATTTTTCAGACCAAGAAGTTCCAACATCTTGACATTGATAATACTTTCCGAAACAGAGTCAAGGACTCGGACGTTTCTACCAGTTATTAGCGGAATATTATAAACCTTAATAAAGTTCTCATCCCCATTTCTAGCATCGAAGGTGACCATTTTCTTGTCCGAAGTGTTTTGGTCATACGCCATTCCGGAGCTCATGTAACCATTGAATGCCGGCGATTGATTGCCAAAACTAACCGCATTTACTTCAGCTAAATTTTCCAATTCAGTCTTTAGGACCTTTCCCTTTTGTTCACGGTCGAAGTTTGGAACGAAAAAAGTCACTACTGCATCCTTATTGAAACCCATATCCATATTAATAGCATAATGGATCTGCTTGGATACCACCAATACGGCAATCAAAAAGACTTGCGCCAAAACAAATTGGAAAATGGTCAATCCTTTTCTTACCCAGGCGCTTCTACTCAGATTACTGTTTTTTGTGGCTTGGTTTTTCAAGGCCATAATAGGAGAGTATCCCGTTAGGACCCAAGCCGGATAAAAACCCGCGATACAGGTAATAACTAGCAGTTGAAGAACCAAAAATCCTATGATTTCCAAAACTGGAATGGACGAAACGGTAAATCCTTTAGGAAGAAATCCTGCGAAGGCCTGAGTCAGGATAGGAATTAATATTACGGATAATATCGTAGCAAATCCTGCAACTAAAAATGTCTCCAATAGAAATTGTTTTACCAGATTTGACTTCTTTCCACCCAATGTTTTCCTGATTCCAATCTCTTTAGCACGCTCTGTAGATTGAGCCGTAGAGAGATTGATAAAATTAATAGCTCCTAAAGTCAGTAGGAAGACCGCTAACAAGATTAAGTTTCTTAAGGTGGATTCTTTTACAGCATTGTAATTGAATTTAATGTCAAAATGGACATCCTTTAAAGGTTGAAGGATAAAATTATCCTTCCATTCATAATCATTTTGCTCTTTGTTCTTACTTAAGATCCCAGCAATTACCTTTTCAATATTTTTAGGCGAAGTTCCAGGTTTTAATAAGAGAATACATTGATTGCCACCATTATAATTACTCCATTGATCCCAAGATTTTATCACTTTCAAGGAAGCATTGTTTTCAACCGTAGAAACTGAAATTATTCCATCATACTTGAAATCAGAATTCTCTTTCATATCAGCTACGACAGCTCCAACAGTCAATTGTATGCTATCAGCAAATAAGATATTTTTCCCTACCACATCACTAGCATTAGCCTTTGGGAATAGAATCTCGGCCTTACTTTGGGTAAGAACAATAGTATTAGGCTCTTTTAGGGAGTTGATATCTCCCGCTAAAGAAGCATGTGGAAATATGCTGAAGTATTTTTCATTGCTAAAGGTCAAACCTTCTTCATTTGGAAATACCTTTTCTTCCTGACCAGCTTCCTTTTCGATTTTCAACTTTGCAGTCCCTAATTCCAAATTCGGAACAACTGCCTCCACACCCGTCAATTCTGTTTGCATGGCCCGTATCAATGGAACCAATACCGCGTCGCCTTTATAACCTCCATCACTTACAACCTTATATACACGGTCTCCATGTGGCAAATGCTTGTCAAAACTAAAGTCATAGCGCACCATCAAAAAAATGATCAGGGTCGCACAGATCCCAATGGCCAAACTGATTACACTAATAGAGGTTACCAGTAAATTTTTCTTTAAAAATCTCCAAGCCGTTTTAAAATGATTTCTTAACATTTTGGTCAATATTTAATTTAATATCTTCTTTATTAATCCCCCTAGCAATACCCCGCCAGAATTTCTGTTGTCTTATGCCTATTATCTTATGTCTACAGCCATGTAGCCTTCCCTCTCTCTCAAATCTCATATCTCACATCTCATATCCATTCAAGCATCTCATATCCATTCAAGGGCAAAGCCCTTGAATCACTCATCCCTCAAGCTATCCACCGGATTTGCAAGTGCAGCTTTTATAGATTGGAAACTAATAGTTGCCAGAGAAATAAAGATTGCTGCTGCTCCTGCGATCACAAAATAGTACCATTCCATATGGATGCGGTATTCAAAATCTTGCAGCCAGTTGTTCATTGCCCACCAAGCAATTGGTGAAGCAATTAAGATGGAAATCAAAACCAATTTGATAAAGTCCATGGATAGGAGAGAAGTAATCTGAGGAACCGAAGCACCCAAAACCTTTCTTACAGCAATTTCCTTCATTCTAGTTTCCGCCATATAGGCAATCAAGGCAAGAAGCCCCAAACAGGAAATAAAGATGGTCAAGCCAGCAAAGAGCATGGCAATTGTACCAATAGCCTGAGCTTCCTTGAACTTGTTTTCAAATACCTTATCAATAAAGTGATAAGAGAATGGATACTCAGGATTGTATTTCTTAAATATGCCTTCTATGGTTTTTATATTGTCACTAGTTGAATGTGCTGGATTAAGCCGATAATGAACAACACTAAAATAAGATGATGGACCTAAAATTACTGTTGGTTCAGTTTTGCCAAATGGAGATGCCATCACGAAATCTTTGATTACCCCGACAACTGTCAGCCTCCTGCCATCACCATTGATAATGCTTCCTACCGGGTTCTTTAACTTCAATACCTGAGCGGCAGCCTCATTAATAAGTACAGCGTTGCTATCTGTAGGAAATTTGTATGCGTCAATATCTCGCCCATTGATCAAGGTAAAGCCTAAGGTTTTTATACCATCAGCATCAGAACTGAAACGGTTAAAATTTATTCTTTTATCTTCATCTAGGGATGCATCAGAGTAAAATCCCCAGCCGGAACTATAACGATCAGTAACTGGAGATAGGTTTTTGGAAACTGAAACCACTGCATTGCTACTGAGAAGGTCATTTTTTATGCTTTTGAAGTTCTTCTCAATATTTCCTTCAATTTCAGTATAAACCAAACCATTTTCTTGGTATCCACGATCTCTTTCTTTGCTATGGTTGATCTGTTGATAAACAACTACGGTTGCAATAATCAAGATGATGGCTAGGGTAAATTGAACGATAACTAAAACCGAGCGCATACTTACACCTTTAGTGGTTGCCTTAAACTTCCCTTTCAACGTACTGATTGGTTTAAACGCTGAAAGAAAAAATGCAGGATAGGCACCAGCTAATAAGCCTGTAAATAAAGCAAAACCTAATAAAAACAACCAGGTTGAGGCTGTTAAAAATGAAATTGAGATATTCTTAGAAACTAACTCATTAAAGTAAGGAAGAGCAATTATTATGATGATAATCGAAAGTACAGCTGCGAGAAGACTGATGAGGATACTTTCTGTCAAAAACTGAAGTATTAAACTTTTTTTGTCTGCTCCAATAACTTTTCTTACGCCAACTTCCTTGGCCCTTCTTTCTGATTTTGCCGTACTTAAGTTCATAAAATTAATACATGCAACTAATAGGATAAAACCACCTATCCACGCAAACAGATTAACTAGGTCAATCCTCCCTGTTTTGAATTCGCCACCTTTCCCATTATTATATAAAAACTGATCCTTATAGGGAAATGCGAAAATATCTACGGTACTTCTATTAACTGATGTATTGTTGTCACCATTGATATGGTCCCTTGTAAAACTCTTTATCTTATTGTTGAAATCAGAAAGTGATATTCCATTTTTCAACAAGATATAAGTGAAAATAGAATTGTTAGACCAATTCTCATCATAATAATTGATGCTTTTGGGATATTCCCAAGAAATTAAGCCTTCAAAATCAAAACTTGAATTCGAGGGAATATCCGCGATAACCGCTTGTACTCTGACTTGGTCCACAGAATCAATTTTTATGATCTTGCCAATTGGATCTTCATTACCAAACAGGTCTTTGGCTTTCTTGGCTGTTAAGACGATGGATTTTAGGTCATTCAGTAAATTGCTCTTTTCTCCAGCTATAATAGGAAAACTGAACATATTAAAGAACCCAGGGTCGACAAATGATAAATTGGTTTTTAATTTTTTATCTTCATAGCTGGTCAAAAAATAATTCTGATCGCTATATCTAGAATACGATTCAATATCCGGAAATTCTTCTTTCATGGAAGGACCAAGGATCTTTGGGGTGTAAACCCAAGCATATTTTGATCCTTGATTCTCATCCCTATTACTCATGATATACAAACGGTCACTTTTCTCATGATACCGATCCATGGTCAGCATATTCTGCAACCAAAGCAAAATCATTAATGCACCAGCCATCCCAATCGCCAATCCGATGATATTTATTGCCGTAAATCCCTTATTCCTTAAAAGATTCCTCCACGCTATTTTGATATAGTTCTTAAGCATTACTTTCTTATTTAATGGTTAGCAATAGATTCACTGGCTCCCCGAAGAATCCCTCTACTTTTTAATCCGTTAATTCCCGATGGTGTCCCTCCAGAAAGTTCTGTTGTCTTATGTCTATTGTCTGTTGTCTACAGCCATGCAGCCTTTCCACTCTCTCAAATCTCATATCTCATATCTCAAATCTCAAATCTTAAATCTCACATCTCATATCCATTCAAGGGCAAAGCCCTTGAATTACTCATCCCTCAAGCTATCCACCGGATTAGCAATTGCAGCTTTAATCGACTGATAACTCACGGTCAAGATGGTGATCAGCAAAGCCAGTACGGCTGTAAAGGCAAAGATTTCCCAGCTGATATTGATTCTATAAGTATAGGAATTGAGGTATTTATTCATGGCCCAGTAGGCGATTGGAAAAGCAATTAAACAGGCGATTCCAATCAATAAAATAAATTCTTTGGAAAGCAATCTGGTGACAGAAAACACAGAGGCACCTAAAACTTTGCGAACACCAATTTCTTTCGTTCTACTTTCAGCCATATAGGCTGCCAAACCAAATAAACCTAAACAAGAGATAATGATGGTTAAGCCTGCAAAAAGAGCTGCCAGTTTTCCGGTTTTTTGAGTTTCCTTGAATTTCAAGGCATAGGCCTCGTCCACAAATTTGTAGTCAAAAGGAAAGTCAGGATTGTATTTTTTGAAGATAGCCTCTGCTTTTTTCAGGGCATCTATGGTCGTCAAGCTTGGGTTGAAGCGGATATGGATATTGTTCATCCAGCCACTAGCTCCTTCAATAACCAAAGGTTTGACAGGTTCAAATGGAGACTCTTGGATGAAATCTTTAATGACGCCGATGATATGGAATTTCCTTCCTCCATCATCGAAAATTTTGCCGATGGGGTCTTTGAAGCCCCTGACTTTTGCTCCGGATTCATTGATAATGGCAGCCATCGAATCGGTCGGGAATTTGGTCAGATCAAAATCGCGACCTGCTATTAGGGTAAAGCCCATGGTTTCAACAACTCTATCATCACCTGTTTGGCGATTGAAATCGATAATGCTATTGGGGTCTTTTCCTTCCCAAGTGAAGCCATTCCAGCCGCTCCAACGTTCTGTTAATGGAGACATTAATCGACTAACTGATTGCGCCACATTCTGGTCTAATAGTTCCTGCTTGATCAGTTGCACATTCTTAGTGATCTCACCGACCTCTGGAACATAGATCAGGTTTTCTTTTTCAAATCCAAAGTCGCGATCCTGGGCATGTTTGATTTGCTTTTGGATCACTACGGTACTCACGATCAATATCAAGGCTATACTAAATTGGGTAACAACAAGTACTTTCCTGGGGTTGATTTTTTGCTGTATGCTGTGCAAACGTCCCTTTAACACCTTGACCGGATTAAAGGAAGACAGAAAGAATGCAGGGTAAATGCCGGCTAGAAAGCCAGTGAACAAAACAAAACCAACAAATAGGATCCAAAACCTGAAATCCTGAAATGGCATCTTGAATTTCATGCCCACCAAATCATTAAAGGCCGGTAGAACCAAGATGACAAGTATAAAGGCAATCAGACCTGAAAAACAAGCCAGTAATAATGATTCTGAAAGAAATTGAAACACCAAACTCTTTTTTTGCGCTCCAACTACCTTTCGGATTCCAACCTCCTTCGCCCTCTTTTCACTTTGGGCTGTACTGAGGTTCATAAAGTTTATACAGGCAATCAACAGGATTAAAGCAGCGATAAGGGTAAATGTTTTCACCATTTCTATCCTTCCACCAATTACTTTTCCGTTCTCGTATTTATTGTAAAGGTATCTATCAGCAAAGTCGGTCAGAAAACTGACTGTCTTTACATCGGAGTGCCTTGGAATCAAGTCTTTGATTTGTTCTTGGATTTTAGGAAGATGCTTTTTATCATTTATTTCTACGTATAGATCCACGGAACTATTTCCCCATTGGCTATCTGAAAACCCTAGTTTTTCCATTAAGGTCCAAGGAACATAATATTCATATCCTTGGAATATAGAATTGGATTCTGTTTCCTTTATGACTCCAGTAACTGCTAGCACATTGGTACTATCCAGTCTGATCGTTTTCCCCATTACATCTGTAGTTCCAAAGAGATTGTTGGCAAGTTTCTCAGATAAGACAATGCTATTCGGGGCTTTTAACAGTGTATTTCTATTCCCGCTCAATAAGGGTAATTCAAACATGTTCAAAAAGGCGGAATCTACAAACACACCGATTCCTGCCGGAACTTTTTTATCGCCAATTGTAAATAAAAAACCTCTGGTTCCACTTAACCTAGAAACATTCACTACTTCTGGAATTTCCTCCTTTACCACGGCTGCCATAGGTTTTGGAGTAGAAAACCATGTTGCGGAATCCTGATCTGTTGCTTCTTTAGAACCTACAGTATACAGATTTTCGATTTTTGGGAAATTCTTGTTGAACCCAAATTGAAAATTGACCCATAATAAAATCAGCATGGCTGCTGCCATACCAATGGCTAATCCAACAATATTAATTGCCGTAAAACCCCGGTTCTTCTTAAGATTACGAAAGGCTATCTTGAAATAGTTTTTTAGCATATCAGATCAGGTAATTGATTTGTTTAATGAACTGCGGAAGGTTTGAAGCCTTACGCAAGACAACAATTACCTTATTTCCACTTGCAAGTGGTTTTATCCTTATAATGGTATCCTTTTTGCATAATCTGCTCAGTTCCATTTCCGAACGTTCGATTCCAGCAACGACTTGCTCCTTAATTGAAAACTCTTTCGTCTCAGCAGCATACCAAACCCCATCTGCAGGGATGTTTTTATTAAATCCATATTGCAGGTTTAACATCAACAAAACCATCAAGCTTGATAGGCAACAGATGCCCCAAACTGAGTTTTTTCCCTTTAATCCTTTAACCTTCTTCAGAAGCGTAAAGGTTATATTTAAATATTGACTTTGCATGGCCTTTGATTAGTGATAAGGTTATGAAACTATAATTTTTTCAATCCATAAATCAATATCCAATTCATTTGCCAAAATTGTAAATAATTCATTATCAATTGATTGTTAATTATTCAAGTATGGTAGTTGTCCGTTATCGGACGGTTGTTTGTTCGGTAATGGACGGCTTACAATAGTATTTAATAGAGAGTATTAATATTAAGACCTTGAACCGAGATTGGGTAGTATATTATCGCTTGAAAGTCCCCCATACTGTAGGCCTAGATGAATTTATGGTTGATAGGCAATCCGCCAATAATCTTGTTCTATCCTCTCATCCCTTTAATCCTGGTTCATACACAGATCTTGGTCCATCCTCCCATCCCATCCATCCTGGTTCAAATCCCCAAAAATCCTTTCACAAAAAAGCCGGCCTTTTGGGCCGGCAGTTATATCAATAGTTTAACAATGTCTAAATACTAAATACTTTCTACTAAATACTACCCTACAATGCCGTTGTAGTTTCCAAGATAACTTGACCATCCAGCATCCGGATCACTCGGTCTGAAAATTTTGCATCATGCTCTGAGTGGGTAACCATAACGATTGTTGTTCCGCTTTCGTTGAGTTCGGTCAACAACTGCATGACTTCATTACCATTGCTGGAGTCTAAGTTACCAGTGGGCTCATCGGCAAGGATCAGTTTGGGATTATTCACTACCGCGCGGGCAACGGCCACACGCTGTTGCTGACCACCGGAAAGCTGTTGTGGAAAGTGATTACGACGGTGCATAATCTGTACTTTCTCCAGTACCTCTTCCACGCGTTTCTTACGTTCTGCAGGAGGGACATTGGTGTAGACCAATGGAAGTTCCACGTTTTCAAATACAGTCAACTCATCGATCAGGTTGAAACTTTGGAAGACAAATCCAATATTGTGCTTACGCAAATCCGAGCGTTTGTTTTCCTTGAAATGAGCAACCTCAATATTATTGAAAAGATAACTGCCTTCATCCAAATCATCCAAAAGACCGATTATGTTCAAAAGGGTAGACTTTCCACATCCCGAAGGTCCCATTACTGCAACAAATTCACCTTCCTTAACATGGATATTCACATTGTTCAAGGCAACGGTCTCTACCTCCTCGGTACGGTAGAATTTTTGAAGATTGGTTATTTTTATCATGAGTTTCTTTGTTTAAAATAAATAAATTTCAGTTTTATAATAGGTTAATGTTATTCGTTCCTCAATGTTTTCGTAGGGTTGCTCGTTGCTGCCCGCAAGGCTTGGGTACTGATGGTAAATAAGGCTATGACTAAGGCTAGACCTGCAACCATCAAAAATATCATCCAAGGCATATCCATGTGATAATTGTATCCCTTTAGCCAATCTTGCATAAACCACCAAGCGATTGGATAGGCTATCAAACATGAAATCCCAACTAAAATAATAAATTCAGTATTCAACATTCTTACCAAGCGTCCTACAGATGCACCCAATACTTTACGGATACTGACTTCACGAGCTCTTTGTTCTGCTGAAAATGCCGCTAATCCCAATAATCCTAGGCAGGAAATAATGATGGCCAAAATAGAGAATAGACTAGCCAATTTTTGCAGCATCATTTCTGAAGAAAAATAGTTGTTAAAATCATCATCCAAAAAGCTGTAATTGAATGGGAATTCTGGGTTATACTTCTTCACGATCCCTTCAATTTCTTTCAGCACCTTTGGAAAGTCCACCCCCGGTTTCGTTTTGATATTTAATATTCCTGCTTCTACGCCATAGGCTTGTCCTAAGGCTAAAGGTGCCAATACCAAAGGCTCTGCTTCATCATAAATACTATTGTAAACATAATTTTTTACAACACCCGCTACAGTTAATGCTTCCCCTTGAAACTTGATTAACTTCCCGGCTACCATGCCATCGGGTTGAATCAGTTTCGCCATGCTTTCATTGATTAATACCGAACTGCTATCGCCTAATAGGTTAGGTCTGAACGTTCTTCCATCCATGATTTTCATGCTCAAGGCATCTACGAAATCCTCATCTACAAAGGAGAAGCCAATCAAGATCGAAGACTTTGGATCTTTACCATCCCATTCGAATGAGGAGGTATTGGAACCGACCTGTAGAACACTTCCACGGCTCAAACCTACCACCTCCACATTACCGGTGGCTTTCAATTCCTGCTTGATTACAGGGATGTGTTTGGACATATCCCCTAAAATATTCGTCATAATAACCTGGCTTCGGTCAAAACCTAAGTCCCGGTTCTTGGCAAACTGGATCTGAAGGTAAATGACAGAGGTACATATCATTAAGATAATGGCTGCTGTAAATTGGGTAATGACCAATCCTTTTCGGATAAGATTGCTGCTTCCAGCTTTTCTCTTGCCACCCTTCAATGTGGTCAATGGGTCAAAAGAAGAAAGGAAAAATGCTGGATAACTACCGGATATAATTCCAACCACTAAAATAATGGCGCTAATAAATCCAATTTGCTGCCAATTGCCAAAATCAATCGCAAGCTCTTTGTTGACCATGGTATTAAATGTCGGTAGACCTAATTTGACCATTCCGATAGCCAAAATGCCGGCAACAAATGCGAAAACAATGGATTCTCCCAAGAATTGCATGATTAAGGAGCCTTTCTTGGCACCAACAATCTTACGCATGCTAACTTCTTTTGCTCTTTTCTCAGACCTTGCAGTCGACAGGTTCATGAAATTGATACAGGCAATTAATAAAACCAACCAAGCGATAGAAGTAAATAATCGAACGTTTTTTATTCTTCCATCCTTTTCAATCCCTTGTTCAAAACGGTCGTACATGCGCCATCTTTCCATCGGGTAAAGGAAATTCTCCGAATTGGCTTCTTTATCATTGTTGATCTCGGCTATGTAATTCTTAACCTTCGCATTCACTGCATTTATATCTGCATTTGGCTCTAATTGAACAATGGTCTGAATGCTGTTGTTTCCCCAGAAATCATATCCTAATTCTTTATTGGCTTCCATGATTTTGAAATTCAGGAGCCAATCATATCGGTAATTCGTATTTTTTGGAAAATCCTTCGTAACAGCTGATACGGTATAAACTTGATTGTTGTCGAACTTTATCGTCTTTCCAACAGGGTTATCATCATTGAAGAAGCGTTTGGCAGTGGATTCACTCAAAACTATGCTACTTGGGTTATCTAAGGCTGTTTTTGCGTTTCCTGCCAAGAATTCCGGATTGAGGATACTGAGGATTTCTGGATCCACATAATTTCCAGATTGATAGATATGTTTATCCCCAACTGTAAATAGTTTAGTAGTTCCCCAGTCAATCCTGCCTGAATTGAGAATCCCTGGGATATCCTTTTTTAGGGCTTTGGCAAATGGACCTGGTGTAGCGCCAAATACATTGATGTTTCCATCATAGGTCTGCTTTGACTTGGCAACATAGATGTCCTTTTTATTGCTGAAATAATCATTGTAGGAGAGCTCGTCTTGAACCCAAAGAAAAATCAATGCTGTTACGGTTATTCCCAATGCTAAACCAAAAATATTCAAAAAGCTATACCCCTTGGTTTTCCATAGGTTTCTAAAGGCAGATTTAATAAAATTTTTGATCATAATCTATTTTTGGTTGTTTTGTCATTATGCCGAATTACTGTGAGGCTTTCCTAGCCATCACAGCGCTTCGACATGCCTTTATTTATTATTTATTCATTTGGATTTTTATCTTCAATAACCGTCGCCCTCGAATTAGCAAATCAATGACGACGGTTAATAGGCAAACACCTTATTGCTTTATATTTAATTCCTGTATTTTATCATAAGTTTCATAACTCGAAACCACCACTTTATCACCAGGTTTCAATCCATTTAGCACTTCATAATATTCAGGATTCTGCCTTCCTAGTTGTAAATCTGTCCGGTAAGCTGTTTTTCCATCCTTATCCAGTTTGAATATCCAGTTTCCAGCGGTCTGTTGGTAGAACCCTCCCTTAGCTAATAATATCGCCTTGGTTTCATCGCTTAAGGCTAAGCGGATGGTTAAGGTCTGACCTCGGCGTATGCCTTCCGGCCTTTCACCGATAAATTCCATATCCACTTGGAACCTTCCGTCTTTGACTTGCGTGTACACTTTTTTGATCCTTAGCTCATATGTTTTATTACCTATGCTGAATTGTCCCTTCAGGTCGGGGAAGATGCGGTTGATATAGTGTTCATCAATTTCTGCGCGGACCTTGAAGCCGGTCAATACATCGATCTGGCCAAGTCGTTCACCGGGGTTCTTGTTTTGTCCCACTTCTGCATCAAATGATGTCAACTGTCCGTCTACTGGAGCACGGAGGATCAAATCTCCAACTTTCTTGCGCATCAGATCCAATGCCTGTTGGGTACTTTGATATGTCTTGCGATCTTGATTCAATTTTTGGTTGTTGGAAATTTCATCCTGTTTCAAGATCTGCTTGGTCAATTCTACCCTTTCCTTTTGGTAGTTATATTCGTTCAGCGATTTCTGATATTCCTGAGAACCGATTGCTTTCTCTTCCAAAAGTTTTTTGTTCAATTCATATATACGTTTAGATTCCTTGTAGGCCTGCTCTACATCTGCCATTTGGTTCTTGTTGGAAATGGAAGCCTGTTGCGCATTGGTCTGCGCAATCTGGGCCTGGGTCAAAAGGTTCAAGACCTGCGTTTCATTCTGAACCAAACTCAACTCCATATCTGTATTGGAAAGTCGCATAATGGGATCCCCTTTATGTAAATGCGCTCCATCTTCTACATATTTTTCTTCAACGCGACCACCAACGGAAGCATCTAGATAGATACTGCTGATAGGAAGTACGGTACCATTTATAGGAATGAATTCTTGAAATGTATCTTCTTTAACTTCAAAGATGGAAATACGCTCTGCATCCACATTCAACTTGCTGTTTCCACTGGTATAGTAATAACTTGCACCGATCAGCGCAACAATACCGGCAATTCCAGCTACAGTTAGGATCCTTTTGCTATTCCACTTCTTTTGTTCAATTGGTCTGTCCATGTAATTCTATGTTCAAATTTGCAATATGCATATACAAGGTTGTGCCAAAGTTTTAAAATCATGTAAATCAATGTTTTAAATAAAATATGCTGGATTTGACTGTTCGAAAGCGAACAGTAATTGTGCGATGCTGAACAATAAAAAAGCAGGCTAATTAATGCTAGGTCTGATTTGGGATTTCAAGCACTTAATTAAAAAGCTTGAAAAAGTTGGGGCTTAGTTTTCTACTGCAGATTATTCTTCAATTAATTGGTTTCATTCGACCCTTGTTCGAGGCAGCTTCGAGAAAAAATTGAACTTCATGCAGTGCATTTTGCGAAAATTCCGAATGTGTCCCGAATAAGGTCAAGTTATAACCTACTTTGGAACTCTACTTTTTGTAAAATTTGATTGAAGTGTTGAAGTTCTTCATTAAAACGAGTTTATTGTTCGGTTTCAGTGTTCATAAGCGAACACTTTCATGTTCGGCTTCGAACAGCTAATGCTTTCTTTAATTATTAATTTACTGATAGACAAGGTTTTAATTATTTGGCACAGCCTGTGGAATGCAGTGGGAAATAAGTTTTTAGATGAAAAGAAATTATCTATATGTAATCATATTTGTTTGTTGTTTAGTTAGCACAGCAAAAGGACAGAGTAGCTCTCTGTCCTTGGCCGATTGCATTCAGCAAGCGATACAGAATAATCCTACCCTTAAAAGAAATGAATTGGTTATCGATCGTGCAGATCTGCAGTACAAACAGGCCAAGTATGACCGTTTGCCATCATTGAATGCCAATATCGGTCATGACATTTCTCAAGGTAGGTCCATCGATCCGACTACCAATCAATATATAGATCAGAACAATAGCTCAGGGCGACAGTCCCTGAGCTTAAATGTTCCCATCTTCAATGGTTTCTATATTATCCATAATATCCGAATGCGATCCAATGCACTTGATGCGGGCAAACTGGAATATGAAGGCTTTGTCAATGAACTGAAATTGGACGTTATTGAAGCTTATGTCAAAGTGTTGACTGCACAAGACATGTTGATCCAGACTGAAGGACAATTGGCAGTGACCAAAGAACAATTAAATAGGAATGAAATCTTGAATAGGGAAGGTGCTACCAATCCTGGTGACCTATTTGATATCAAAGGCCAATATAGCAGTGACCTGAATACAGTTGAATTAACTAAACAAACCTTGAACAATGCCCGGGTGGAACTGGCTGGTTTGATGAATGTAGATGTCAATACACTAGGAACTTTAGAGGAAATCGATATTCCAACGGAAATTCAGGCCAAAAGTTCAGAGGAATTGTTTCAGCAATCCTTAAATATCCTGCCTCAGTATAAGGCCTTGGATTGGAGAATCAAAGAAATGGAAGAAGGCATCAAGGTGGCAAAATCTAATTATTGGCCGAGTCTTTCTTTAAGCGGTGGAATGAGCTCCAATTACAGTAAAGAAGGTGGAGCAATCTTTAACCAGATCAAGAATAACCTGAGTAAAGGTGTGGGATTGACCTTGTCCATTCCAATCTTTAACCAGTTCAAGAATAGAACCCAGGTCCGTTTGGCCCAGGTGTCTTTGGATGATGCGAATTTTAGTAGGGATATCATGCGTAATGATCTACGCATGAAGACCGCCCAAGCGGTTTTCGATTTGAACATTACACAAAAGAATGTGCTGAATCTGCGTGACCAAGAAGTTAGCTATGCGGAGTCCTTTCGGATTGCCACGGTTCATTTTGAGGCAGGCAATAGCAACTCGGTTATTTATTTAACAGCGAAGAATAAATTAGATGCTACGCGCAGTCAATTGATCATCAGGCAATATGAATGGTTGATGCAAAAATATGTGAATGATTATTATGCAGGTTCTTTGAATTTATAATTAACTTAGCTTTAAATGAAAAAAGCGACCATTCTAGTTGTTGATGATGATCAAGATTTATTAACCGCCACACGAATATTATTAAGGCCTAACGTCAAAGAAGTACTGGTAGAACATAATCCGGAAAGGTTAATGAATATCCTGGAAAAGAATCCAGTTGATATTGTCATGCTGGATATGAACTACAAGAGTGCCATCAATACAGGCAATGAAGGTTTGTTCTGGTTGTCTAAGATCAAGACCCATTTTCCAAAAGTCAATGTGGTGATGATCACCGCTTACGGTGCGGTTGACCTTGCCGTGAAATCGTTGAAGCAGGGTGCTTCTGATTTTATTGTCAAACCTTGGCAGAATGAACAGTTGCTCAATACCCTGACCAGTATCTACGAAGAAAACAAGCCCAATCAAAAGGAAAAGCAGATCGTCAGTCCTCGTGAACATCATGGGATCATTGGGAATTCTCCCATTATGGAAGACCTGCAGTTTAAGTTGGACAAAGTTTCACCTACTGAGGCTAATATCTTGATCTTAGGGGAAAACGGTACAGGTAAGGATCTGATCGCGAATGCCATCCATCAACGTTCCTTACGGGCAAAAAAGGCATTTGTAAAGGTGGACGTGGGTTCCCTGACAGAAACCCTTTTTGAATCTGAACTTTTTGGATATAAGAAAGGAGCATTTACGGATGCTCGGGAGGATCGTAAAGGTCGCTTTGAACATGCGGATTCCGGAACTTTGTTTCTGGATGAAATTGGTAACATCAGTCTACAACAACAGGCAAAATTGTTAAGTGTACTTCAGAACAGAGCGGTGGTTCCTTTAGGTTCCAGTCAAGCGATTCCAGTGGATATCCGATTGATCTCGGCTACGAATGTTCCCCTAAAAGTCCTGGCTGATGAGAGTAGGTTTAGGAAAGATTTGGTGTATCGGATCAATACCTTGGAAATCCAGGTTCCCGCATTAAGGGAACGTGTTGGTGATATCCCGCTTCTGGCTGAGCATTTTCTGAAATTCTATAACGAAAAGTATCATAAGAACATAGGTGGATTGGAAGCCGATGCCATTAATAAACTAAAAGGCTACCATTTCCCAGGGAATGTTCGCGAATTGCAATACAGTATAGAACGCGCTGTGATCATGTCCGATCAGCAGAGTATCCGTGCTGAAGACATCTTGTTCTCTCCCATTGAACAACAGTTGCCTGATAAACCGATTGTCGACGATTTCTCATCCCATAATTTGGAGGAAATGGAGCGTAAGGCCATTAAGTCTGCCATTGAGCGCTATAATGGAAATATCAGCAAGGCGGCCAAGGAATTGGGACTGACCCGTGCTGCACTATACCGTCGATTGGAAAAATATAATCTTTAATAATGACCAAACTGGCTATAGCAGATTTTTTTAAGATGCTGTTCCTTATGGCTTTGGCTGTAGGTATAGCATTTTTGATATTTAAGGGTTTTTATCTCTATGCCGGTTTAGGTTTTTTCTTTTTGTTGGTCCTTTCCTATAGGATGTTCTCCAAACATCGATTCCTGTTGAAACAGATGGTTGAATTTTCGGAAGCGGTAAAATATCGTGATTTCACCAGGAGATTTGTGGTGAAAAGGGAGAAATCTGTTGAAGGACAGTTGTATGCAGCATTTAATCAGATCAACGACGTCTATAAGAATATCAGTATCGATCAGGCCCTGCAACATCAGTACCTGAATAAGGTAATCAATATGCTGGATACCGCCATCATCTTTTACCATGCGGAATCGGGGAAGGTGATCTGGTTGAATGAAGCTTTTAAGGACCTTTTTCAAGTTCCACATCTGGGGAATATTTCGGGGATGGAAAAACGACATCCTGAACTTTATATCAAGACCATGCAGTTGCAGGTCGGCAAGCATCAGATGGAAACTGCTCATTCCAGTAAAGGCAAGATCAAGCTATTGATGCAAAGCTCTGGCTTTGAAACACAGGATGGTTCCTTTCGCATTATCGTCTATCAGAATATCAACGAAGCCATTGACGAAACAGAAACTAGGGCATGGCATAAACTGTTGCGGGTATTGACCCATGAGATCATGAATTCCATCGGTCCGATCAGCTCCTTGGCGGAAACCTTGCATGACCGTCTGGAACATTGGGAAGGTGAGCAGGACATCGAAGACCTGAAACTTGGGATTTTTACGATCAAGCGAAGAAGTGAAGGACTGTTGCAGTTTGCGAAAAGCTATAGACTGATCAATAAGGTTGACCAGCCTCAGTTTTCGGAAATCCAGGTCGTACAGCTTTTTGAAAACATTTATCAATTATTGGAGCCTACCTTGATCCAAAAGAACATAGATGTGGATATTATCATCAAGAATACCCGGATGATACTCCGGGCAGATGTGAACCTTTTGGAGCAGGTCATCATCAACCTGTTGTTGAATGCTATCGAAGCGGTGAAGGGCGAGGAAGAGCCCTATATCAGTTTGTCAGCGATTGAAACCAAGGACCATGTCCAATTAAAGATCCAGGACAATGGAGCTGGGATGTCTCCCGAGATCCAGGAACAGATCTTTACGCCATTCTTTACGACCAAAAAGACAGGTACCGGTGTTGGCTTGACCCTCAGTAAGCAGATCATGTTAATGCATGGTGGCAATATCTCTGTGGACAGCGTTGAAGGGGAGGGAAGTACATTTACCTTGCAATTCTAAAGCAATTTGTATTTTTGTGCCGCAATGCGGTATTACTTCGACTATATCTTTCATTTTTTGGTTTCCAATAGCAGACATGGTACACATTCTCCATTTGTGTATGCACTGACTGAAAAGGTAATCTATAATCCCAGCTATAAAGGCCAAAATTTTGTTGAATTTCCGGAAGGCTTCAATCCAAATTATTTTCCATTGTTAAAGAAGATATGGAGTTTTTGGGAGGTCAATACCTTGAGCAAAGACCTGCAGGATAAGGATGCACAATCCTATTGGATCGATGGGAAAGAGGACTCCGAAGTCATCTTGTCGTTAATTGATGCCGGGAAAATCATAGTTTTCCATGAACCTTATAAGCAAAAAAGGCAATGGAAAAAATTGATTGACGATCAACGGGTGACCGTGTCCATCAATTTATTTCATTTTGGCATCCTATTGAAAAGGGAGGGGCAAAGAAAACAAGATTTTCTCTTACGATATCTTTAATATCTTTCCTGAAAAAAGGCAAAGCAGTTTCCAGATTCGGTTATTATTTTATCCCATTAAAAAGCCTCACTGATGCTGAGGTAAAATCCAGACTGTCTTTTTTCACCAGGTCTTTGTTCACCATAAGCATAATCAAAACGGATACTGCTGTTGTGTTCTAGGCTGAAGAAATAGCGCAATCCGCCACCAAAGGATGGGATAAGACGCATGTCATGTTGCTTGGAGAAGGTGCTTCCGGTACCTAGGAATGCATTGATGCCTATGCGGGGGATGAAGCGGTATCTAAGTTCTGCTTGAGCAGTTAGGTAATTCTTGTCCTTATAACGACCCAGATAATAACCGCGCATGGTCATATCCCCACCAAGTTCACGCATGACATAGAAAGGTACATTTTTTCCGTAAGTACCACGGTACAGCCCTTGGGCAGCGACGGTGAGTTTTTTGTTGATGGGATAGAAGCCGCGTACATCCAGTTCAAGCTGGTTTCCCGTGAAATTGTCCTTTCCAAAGAAATTGGGAGCATAGCTATATTTTACCCTGCTATAAAATCCATTGGTAGAATATGTGGTGTTGTTACGGGTGTCATACAGGGCAGAAACGCCAAGGGCGAGGTATTGTCCGCCATCTTTACCATAAACCTCTGGGGATTCGAAGATGCCTCCGGCTTCCATGTCATTGAATTCGAAGTGTTCGTAATTTAAATTGACACCGGCATAAAAATTAGGGGCGAACCTTTTTTCACCATCCAGTTTGATGCGGTAGAGTTTTTGGTCTAAGTAATCCTCATCAGCTTTCCAGGTATCATTACCAAGGCCGTAGAAATTGAAAGGCCAATCTCTGAATCGCATTTCCGTGAGGATATGGTAGTCGTTGTTTTTAGTCCAGATATCGGAAGTCAGTTTGATGTTCTTTTGTTTTTTGGTCGTCAGCGTACCGATCAGGGTTACATTGGAGGTTCTGCTATCGAGGTTTTCCTTATCGATATAGAAATTATAGGTACTTGCGATCCCGTATTCGAAGCCCGTTTCCTGGGCATAACCGATGGCAGGCAGGACGACAAAGCTACCTGAGCGGGAAGAATCTTTTTTGGAGGAGACGAACTTTTGCATCAATTTTTGGATGATTCCGGATTTTTCTTGAGCGTTTCCAAGCTCAGGGAAGATGCAAAGGTTAATAAAGAGCAATACTACGAGCGAATAATTTTTCAAAGCAATTCCATTTATTTGTGCAAATATAGGGTATCCTTTGAAATGGAATATGAAAATTATTTACTTGCATATCAATGATATGGTTTTCAGGAGTAAAAAAAATGACCAAATATTTTTGATATGTTCATGGAGTAGCTATCTTTGCATCATCAAATCGGGAAAATCAGTACCGAAATGAGATTGTTCTTTAAGTAGAAAAAAAATTAAAAATAAAACTTGCGAATATCAGATAAATATTAGATTTTTGCACTCGCTATCCAAAGATAGCCGTTCTTTAAAACAGAAAGTTTTATTAAATAAAGCACGCCTCCTTAGCTCAGCTGGTAGAGCAACTGACTTGTAATCAGTAGGTCATTGGTTCGATTCCGATAGGAGGCTCAAAAACAACGCAAGTTGTAGGTCTGGAGGGGTTCCAGAGCGGTCAAATGGGACGGACTGTAAATCCGTTGCTTCGGCTTCGAAGGTTCGAATCCTTCTCCCTCCACCAAAAAGTTTTCATTCTTCCGGTTGTGAAAGGCAGGAGTTCCTGAGTGTAAAACTGAAAAGCGGAAGTAGCTCAGTTGGTAGAGCGATAGCCTTCCAAGCTATAGGTCGCGAGTTCGAACCTCGTCTTCCGCTCAATTTATAAAACAAATCTAAGTCTCTGTCTTCTTAACAATTTATTTTTGAAAGGGTAGAGGCTTATATCTGTAAATAAGCTTTTTGAAAGCCGAAGTAGCTCAGGGGTAGAGCACTTCCTTGGTAAGGAAGAGGTCGTGGGTTCAAATCCCATCTTTGGCTCGAATACATAAGTTTTGTAACTTTGTAAGATTAATTAAAAGAAATATTTTATAATTACTAATTCGCATAAACATGGCAAAAGAGAAATTTGACCGTAGTAAACCGCACTTAAACATTGGTACTATCGGTCACGTTGACCACGGTAAAACAACTACAACAGCTGCTATCACTAAAGTTTTAGCTGATAAAGGTTTTTCAGAGGCTCGTTCATTTGATTCAATTGACTCTGCTCCTGAAGAGAAAGAGCGTGGTATCACAATTAACACTTCACACGTAGAATACCAAACAGCTAACCGTCACTATGCACACGTTGACTGTCCAGGTCACGCCGATTACGTTAAGAACATGGTAACTGGTGCTGCACAGATGGATGGAGCTATCATCGTAGTTGCTGCTACAGATGGTCCTATGCCTCAAACTCGCGAGCACATCCTATTAGCTCGTCAGGTAGGTGTTCCTGCGTTAGTAGTTTTCTTGAACAAAGTTGACTTAGTTGATGACGCTGAGTTATTAGACTTAGTTGAGATGGAGGTTCGTGAATTATTATCATTCTACGAATTCCCAGGTGACGATGTTCCAGTAATCAAAGGTTCTGCATTAGGTGCATTGAACGGAGAGACTCAATGGGTTGATTCAATCATGGAATTGATGGATGCTGTAGATAACTACATTCCAATCCCTCCACGTTTGACAGATCTTCCTTTCTTGATGCCTATTGAAGACGTATTCTCGATCACAGGTCGTGGTACAGTTGCAACAGGTCGTATCGAAAGAGGTGTAATCAACTCTGGTGATCCAGTTGAGATCTTAGGTATGGGTGCTGAAAACTTGAAATCTACAGTAACAGGTGTTGAGATGTTCCGTAAGATCTTAGATTACGGTGAGGCTGGTGATAACGTAGGTTTATTGTTACGTGGTATTGAGAAAACTGATATCCGTCGTGGTATGGTTATCTGTAAACCAGGTTCAGTAACTCCACACACAGACTTCAAAGCTGAGGTTTACGTATTGTCGAAAGCAGAAGGTGGTCGTCACACTCCGTTCTTCAACAAATACCGTCCTCAATTCTATTTCCGTACAACTGACGTAACTGGAGAAATCACTCTAGAAGAAGGTACTGAGATGGTTATGCCAGGTGATAACGTAACAATCACTGTTAAGTTGATCAACGCTATCGCTATGGAAAAAGGTCTACGTTTCGCTATCCGTGAAGGTGGTAGAACAGTAGGTGCTGGTCAGGTAACTGAAATCATTAAATAGTCCTTAGGGATTATCAAAATAAAAGATAAGCTAATTGGCTCCGGCTAATTAGCTTATTTTTTCTAATTATTCATTTTGGTTGAAGCTCAAATACTTAGCGAAGTAGGGGAGTTCCGGGGCAAAATCAGAATAGATTGACCAGAAAAAAATCTTGCGGAAATCGCAAATAAATTGAAATAATATTTGCTGCAATGGGGTCTAAAGCCTATATTTGCATCATCAAAAAAATCTACACGGGCATAGTTCAATGGTAGAATAGAGGTCTCCAAAACCTTCGATCTGGGTTCGAATCCTAGTGCCCGTGCTAATAAAAATAGAAACTTAAAAAATGGCAAAAGTACTTGATTTTATTAAGGACTCTTATACAGAGGTTACTGAGAAAGTGACTTGGCCTACATGGGCGCAACTACAAAGTCATGCGGTTATTGTACTTGTTGCATCTGTTATTATTGCGTTGGTAATTTTCATAATGGATAAAGCATCAAGCAATGTAATGGAACTGCTGTACAATACAGCGTCTTAATTTTCTAATCCAACAGTATTATGGCAGATCAAAGTTTAAAGTGGTACGTTGTGCGTGCTGTTAGCGGAAAAGAGAAAAAGGTTAAGCAATACCTTGAAGCTGAAATTAACCGCTTAGGCATACAACATTTGGTGACCCAAGTATTAATCCCGATGGAGAAATACTACCAAATGCGCGATGGCAAGAAAGTTGCCAAAGAACGTAACTACTACCCTGGGTATGTTTTGATCGAAGCGGCTTTGGACGGTGAGATCGAACACGCAATCAAAAACGTAAATAGTGTAATTGGATTCTTAGGTGATAAAGCAGGTAATGCAATCCCGCTTCGTCCAGCTGAAGTTAACCGTATTTTAGGTAAGGTTGACGAAATGGCTGAACAAGGTGAATCAATCAGCGTTCCTTATTACGTTGGTGAGACCGTAAAAGTAAACGACGGTCCTTTCAACGGATTTACAGGTGAAATCGAAGAGGTGCACGAAGACAAGAAGAAATTAACCGTAATGGTAAAAGTATTCGGTCGTAAAACTCCACTCGAGCTGAACTATATGCAGGTTGAAAAAGAGTAAGCTCTTTTAGACAGTAGACAAAAGACATTAGACATAAGAAGCCCTATCCATTTGGATAGGGCTTTTTTTTGTTTGAACCAGGATGGAATGGATGGGAGGATAGACCAAGATCATAACTATTATTACGGATTGCATTGGCGTACGGTTCCATAATCGAAGATTATGGATGACATGTATTTTAAATATATACCCGTACAGATTCTTCACTATCCGTTCAGAATTGGAAGTGTCCTGAGATTGAAAAATATTTCACGAACGCTGTTGGTTCGTCATAAGAACATACACTTTCTACAAAGATTCCTCCCCAGCCAGGGGTTTTCTGCATGCATCAATCCTTCCGAAGGAAGCCCTTTAGCCCGCGGCTCATTTCCAATGGCGGAAAAATGGAAAGAATGCCGTTGCCATGTGCGATGGCATTGGCCTTGGATGCTTTCAAGAAATTCTCCCATCTAAGGGGAGAATTTCGAAGAACGGCATCCTCGACATCCAGGCATTCTTTTCATGTGTAGTGGACGGCGCGAAAAGCCATCTTAAATGAGCCGAAGCCATTTGCTTACTTTTGGGCTTCAAAAGTAACGGAAGGATCGGTATCCGTAAGCTCCTTCGTCGGTTTGGTTAATTTGGGCTCCAAAAGTAAGGAAGGATTGCTCTGATCCGTTTGATAGCCGTCAAGATCCGGCACAAGACTCAAGTCCGATTCAATTTTGTATATTTAGGAATTGAATTACCTAAATTAATGATGTCGAAGTCACCATCTATTCCTTCTTTCCCTGCGGAGCCTAAGAAATTGCGCGTCCGTGCTATTGATATCATGCGCGGCCTGACCCTTTTTCTGATGTTGTTTGTCAATGATCTTTTTATGCCGGGGGTGCCGAAATGGCTTTTGCATACGGAAGCGGAAGTCGATGGCATGGGACTGGCTGATTGGGTATTCCCAGGTTTTCTATTTATGGTGGGTATGGCTATTCCCTATGCCGTTGCAGCAAGGCGGAAAATTGGAGAGCCTACTTGGCAGATATGGTTCCATATCATCAGTAGGTCGATTAGCCTAATCATCATTGGTCTGTTGGTGGTTAATTCCAGCAGCTTGAACCCGCAAATGACCGGTATGAACAAGCTGTTATGGCTTGGGCTGGTCTATATCTGTATCTTTTTGATCTGGAACAACTATCCGAAGGATAGAAATAAGAACCTATTTGTCGGGCTGAAATTGTTGGGGATTGTAGGGCTACTTGGTTTGGCCTATGTATTCCGGGCTGGAACTCCTGAATCTCCAGCTTGGTTTGAGAAGAGTTGGTGGGGCATTTTGGGACAGATCGGATGGGGTTATCTGGTAGCAGGTTCGGTCTATCTCCTCCTTAGGGATAAACTATGGGCAGCATTTTTGGCCATTGTCTTTTTCCTTTTCCTGAATGTAGCCTCCTTGAGCGGTTGGATTCCGCAAATGTTCTCTTTCCAGGAGTTCTTTGACGTTGTCCTGCATGGCAATGTGCCGATGATTGTCCTTTCCGGAATGGCAGCAACCTTGATTGTTAAAAAATATGCTGTGGATTGGAAGAAACTGGCCATTAATTTAGCTATGTACGGCCTTATTAGCTTGATTGCTGGCTTGATATTCCACCAATGGTTCATCGTTTCCAAGATTCAAGCGACTCCTTCCTGGGGCCTGCTTTGCAATGGCATCAGTATCCTGCTATTTGTTTTGGTCTATTATTTTATTGATGTAAGGGGCAATAGTCGCTATAGTCGACTTTTTGAATTGGCAGGGCAAAATTCACTAACTACCTATTTGGCTCCAGACCTGATCTATTTCTTGGTTTGGGGATTCGGAATTCCCTTGTTTTTCTATAAACAAGCTGATCACATGTGGTTAGCTGTATTAGGCTCCTTATTATGGGCTTATGCCATGCTTTGGTTTGGTATCTTATTGAACCGTTTTGGAATAAAACTTAAACTATAATAACATATTACCATGAAAAGAAATCACACGAACAAGCTGATCCTAATGGCTCTGATTATGTTGTTTGCAGTTCCATTTACCTTGGTTGCCCAGGGTAAGAAGCCTGTAATCATCGCTTATGTTACTTCGGGTAAGGTCCGCTGCCTGATCCTAACCTGATCAGCCATATCAATTATGCCTTTGGCCATGTAAACGAGACCTTCAATGGTGTAAAAGTGGACAATCCAACTAGACTGAAGGAGATCGTGACCTTAAAGAAGAAGCATCCGGACCTGAAGATCCTGTTGTCGATCGGTGGCTGGACCTCGGGACGTTTCAGTGAAATGGCAGCAGACAAGAACAATAGATCGGGCTTTGCGAAAGATTGCCAAAAGATCGTAAAGGAATTTGATCTGGATGGGATCGATATCGATTGGGAATATCCGACCAGTGATGAAGCCGGGATCTCATCTTCCCCAGACGACACCAAGAACTTTACGTTGTTGATGAATGATATCCGCAAGGCTATCGGACCGAAAAAACTATTGACCTTGGCGACGATTGCAGATGGAAAGTATATTGATTTTAGAGCCATCGATAAGGATATTGATTTTGTAAATATCATGATGTATGATGTCTCTAAACCTCCTTTGCAGCATAACAGTTTGTATAAATCGGATCTGGCAGGTCGTATTACCTTAGTTGAAGCCCTGCAGGCCCATATTGATGCCGGCGTTCCAAAAAACAAATTGGTGATGGGTATTCCATTCTATGGAAGGGGAGATAAAGTACAGGTCAATGATTTTGTGATGTTCCGCAACATACCGAAGTTGACCCAGTTTGAAGAGAGGTGGGATGATCAATCGAAAGTACCTTATCTAGTGGACAGCACCGGAAAGTTGGTCCTGACCTTTGAAAATGAGAAATCCATCAGGGAAAAAGCTGCATATATAAAATCCCAAGGTATCCTTGGAGCCATGTATTGGGAATTTAAGGGTGATGATGATCAGTTGACCTTGAGCAGGGCGCTGTATGAAGGCCTGAAATAGGATGTACAAACAATTGTTGCTGTAAAATGTTGATAATAAGTAGTTATAGACACAATTTCTGTAAACCTTATAAAAAATAAGCTTATGATTATTCAAGATTTTAAACCCAAATATTTGGGACTTGCATTGGTTTTTCTATGGCTGAGCTCAGGAAATCATGTTTTTGCACAAGATAATGAGACCGCTTATTTTTCTGACGTTACAGAAGGCAGCATACCCTTGGATCCCAAAACGCATGCTTTGGATGTAGCTTTGGTCGATGTGAATGGAGATGGAGCATTGGATGCCATATTTGCACTGGAAATGTTGCCCAACCGTCTTTATATCAATGATGGCAATGGCAACTTTACCTGGATGAAGGATGTCTTTGCCAATGAGAACAATGATACAGAGCATGTGCGTGTGGCTGATATGGACAATGATGGTTTTGCAGATGTCATTTTTGTTGCAGAGGACAATAAGACCCATGAATACTATCTAGGGAATGGGGATGGAACCTTCCGGAATGTTTCGGATCGCCTGTTGGGAAAGAGTGAAGGGAATGGCTTGGATATAGGTGATGTCAATGGAGATGGATTGCCCGATGTGGTCATCGGCAATACGGGAGAAGGAGCAAGGACCTTTGTTTGGTTAAATGATCCAAATAAACCGGGCTTTTTGGTTGATTCTCCCCCTGGCAGTATCCCTGACAACATGGATGAGGTGCAATCGGTCAAGTTATTTGATGCCGATGGAGACGGTGACCTGGATATGGTACTGGCAACGGAGGCTCCGCCAAGCCGTCTGTATTTCAATGACGGGAAGGGAAAGTTTACGGAGCAGGAGGACGCATTGCAAACCTCCGAACCATTGCACAGTAGGGAGGTCATCGTTTTTGATGCCGATAAGGATGGGAAGAACGATATTTTCTTTGCGAACCTGACCAGCAATGGGGGTAAGAAAGAGCGGAACCCAACTGGACGCTTGTTTATGAATAAAGGCGAAGGGAAATTTGTCGATGAGACGGACGCAAGGATTCCCGCCTATGAATTTTCAACTTATGCCTGTAATGTGATCGACTTTGATCGCGACGGGGATCTAGATATTATATTAAGTGCCTTGAAGATTCCGCCATTTGAGGCGATGCAGGTTCAGGCCTTGAAGAATGATGGTTCGGGCAGGTTCAGTTTTGCCACGGAGGAGGCTATTCCGAAGGTGACTGTGGAGCGAGCTTGGGGGATCGATGTGGGGGATGTGAATGGGGATAAGATTCCGGACCTGATGATCGGGGCTTGGGGCGACCAAGTGCGCTTATTACTAGGTAAATAAAAAAAGAAAAAATACTTTTTTATTATCAGATATTTAGTTATCTTTGCACCTCGTTTGGTTGCAAAACTATGTTTTGTTGCCATCGAGAATTAAATGTTACGTTATTGCTTCCAACTTACTAACAAACATTTAACAAATTAAATCACAGAAAAAATGGCAAAAGAAGTCAGTGCGTTAGTAAAATTACAAGTGAAGGGCGGAGCTGCGAATCCATCTCCACCGGTAGGACCTGCATTAGGTGCTAAAGGTGTGAACATTATGGATTTCTGTAAGCAATTTAACGCTCGTACGCAAGACAAACCAGGTCAAGTATTACCTGTTGTGATCACTGTATATGCCGACAAATCTTTTGATTTTATCATTAAAACTCCACCGGTAGCTGTTCAGTTAAAAGATGCAGCGAAGCTTAAGAGCGGATCGGGAGAGCCTAACCGTAAGAAAGTTGCTTCCATTTCATGGGATCAAGTAAAACAGATTGCGGAAGATAAGATGCCAGATTTGAATGCATTTACTGTAGAATCAGCTATGAGAATGGTTGCTGGTACAGCGCGTAGTATGGGTATCACTGTATCAGGTGATGCTCCTTGGAAAAATTAATTAACGAAATCAGTTTAAGAAAGTGGCTAGATTAACAAAAAATCAAAAAGCGGCACTATCCAAAATTGAAGCTGGTAAAGCATACTCTTTGAAAGAAGCTGCGGCTTTAGTAAAAGAGATCACCAACACCAAATTTGATGCTTCTGTGGATATCGACGTTCGTTTGGGCGTAGATCCTCGTAAAGCAAATCAAATGGTTCGTGGTATTGCAACATTGCCACACGGTACTGGTAAGACGGTACGTGTATTAGTTTTATGTACTCCTGACAAGGAGGAAGAAGCTAAGGCGGCAGGTGCAGACTACGTAGGTCTTGATGACTATATCAGCAAAATCGAAGGTGGTTGGACTGACGTTGACATTATCATCACAATGCCTAGTGTTATGGCGAAAGTAGGTAAATTGGGTCGTATTTTAGGTCCAAGAAACTTAATGCCTAACCCTAAAACAGGAACAGTAACTCCAGAAGTTGGAAAAGCTGTGACTGAGGTAAAAGCTGGTAAGATCGACTTCAAGGTTGACAAAACAGGTATCATCCACACTTCAGTTGGTAAAGTGTCTTTCGACGCAGATAAAATCTATGACAACGCATTAGAAGTGTTACAAACAATTTCACGTTTGAAACCGTCTGCAGCAAAAGGAACGTACTTCAAGAGTATTCACATTTCTTCAACTATGAGTCCTAGTATTCATATTGAAACTAAATCAGTAGCAGGAATTTAATCATGAGAAAAGAACTTAAACATGAAATTGTTGAAGCTTTAGCAGAACAGATTAAATCTTACGGTAATTTTTATATTGCTGACACTGCTAATCTGACTGTAGAAAAGGTGAATAATATTCGTCGTAAATGTTTCGAGCAGGGAATCGAGATTAAGGTTGTGAAAAACACCTTGATTAAGAAAGCGTTGTTAGAGGCGGGTGTAGATTCAGAAGAGATCTTTGGCGTATTAAAAGGAGCTTCAACCCTTATGTTTTCCGAAACAGGGAATGCTCCAGCGAAATTGATCAAACAATTACGTAAAGAAGGTGACAAGCCAGTATTAAAAGCAGCATACATTCAAGAGACTGCTTTTGTAGGCGACAACCAACTTGACGCATTAGTGACCCTTAAATCTAAGGAAGAACTTATTGCAGACGTTATTGCTTTACTTCAATCTCCTGCGAAGAATGTTATTTCTGCGCTTCAATCAGGCGGAAATACAATTTCAGGCTTAGTAAAAGCTTTAGAAGAAAGAGGCTAACGAACCCTCAGTTTAATAACAAACGTTCGTTAAATTTTAATTAACAATTTTTTTAAAAGAACATTCAAAAATTCAAAATAAAATGGCAGATTTAAAACAACTTGCTGAACAGTTAGTTAACTTAACAGTAAAAGAAGTTAAAGAATTAGCTGATATCTTAAAAGACGAATACGGTATTGAGCCTGCTGCTGCTGCTGTAGCTGTTGCTGCTGCTCCTGGTGCTGGTGACGGTGCTGCTGCTGCTGAAGAGAAAACATCTTTCGATGTAATCTTGAAAGAAGCTGGTGGCCAGAAATTAGCTGTCGTAAAATTAGTTAAAGATTTAGCTGGTTTAGGTTTGAAAGAAGCAAAAGACTTAGTTGACGGTGCACCTAAAGAATTAAAAACTGGTGTTTCTAAAGACGAAGCTGAAGCTTTGAAAAAACAATTAGAAGAAGCTGGAGCTGTTGTTGAGATTAAGTAATCTCGCATAAGGCACCAAAAACTTAGACTCTGATAGTCCAAATCTATCAGAGTCTATTCCTGTTTATAAATATAGTGTATGGATCAAGCCCCTGCTGATGCTTGATCGGAAGACGGAATCAGCAGATGTTAGCTCAGTTTTTTAAAACTAAATTCTTATTCCCTTGGCAAACAATAATATTCAAAAAGAAAGAGTAAATTTTGCGACAAGTAAGAAGGTGATTGATTATCCGGATTTCTTGGACGTACAATTAGAGTCTTTCAAGGAGTTTTTTCAATTAGAGACTACTTCTGACAACCGCCATCAGGAAGGGCTTTACAAGGTTTTCGCAGAAAACTTCCCTATTTCTGATTCAAGAAACATCTTTGTGCTAGAGTTTTTGGATTATTTCATTGATCCACCGCGTTACGATATCCAAGAGTGTATTGAACGTGGATTGACTTATAGCGTACCTTTAAAGGCTAAATTGAAGTTGTCTTGTAATGATGAAGAACACGAAGATTTCGAAACCATTGTACAAGACGTGTACTTAGGAACTATTCCGTACATGACTCCAAAAGGTACTTTCGTAATCAATGGAGCTGAACGTGTTATCGTTTCTCAATTGCACCGTTCCCCTGGTGTGTTCTTTGGTCAAAGTAGACATACCAATGGTACTAAACTTTATTCTGCTAGGGTTATTCCTTTTAAAGGTTCTTGGATCGAATTTGCAACAGACGTGAACAACGTGATGTATGCCTATATCGATCGTAAGAAAAAATTCCCAGTTACTACCTTGTTACGTGCAATCGGTTTCGATTCGGATAAGGAAATCTTAGAACTTTTCGACCTTGCAGATGAAGTAAAAGTTAGTAAATCTGGATTGAAGAAATACGTTGGTCGTCGTTTAGCGGCTAGGGTATTGAACAAATGGACAGAAGATTTCGTTGACGAAGATACAGGTGAAGTAGTATCGATCGACCGTAACGAGATCATCCTTGAACGTGAAACCATATTAGAAGAAGACCACATTGACCTGATCATCGACGCTGGAGTGAAATCCATTATCCTGACCAAGGAAGATGAGTCAAACAATGCGGACTATTCGATTATATATAACACTTTACAAAAAGATACTTCCAACTCAGAGAAAGAAGCGGTAGAGCATATCTATCGTCAATTGCGTAACGCAGAACCACCTGATGAGGAAACTGCACGTGGTATCATTGACCGTTTGTTCTTCTCGGATAAACGATACGATTTAGGAGATGTGGGTAGATACCGTATCAACCGTAAATTGAAACTTGATACACCGTCGGATACAAAAGTATTGACCCGTGAAGATATCATCGCTATCGTGAAGTACTTGATCAACTTGATCAACTCGAAAGCAGAGGTGGATGATATCGACCACTTATCTAACCGTCGTGTTCGTACGGTTGGTGAGCAATTATATGCGCAATTCGGTGTAGGTCTAGCTCGTATGGCTCGTACTATCCGTGAGCGTATGAACATTCGTGATAACGAGGTGTTTACGCCTACTGACTTGATTAATGCTCGTACATTGTCATCAGTGATCAATTCTTTCTTCGGAACGAACCAGTTATCACAGTTCATGGATCAAACCAACCCATTGGCTGAGATTACGCACAAACGTCGTCTGTCAGCATTAGGTCCAGGTGGTCTTTCAAGAGAGCGTGCCGGTTTCGAGGTACGTGACGTTCACTATACGCACTACGGTCGTTTGTGTACTATTGAAACTCCAGAGGGTCCAAACATTGGTTTGATTTCATCATTGTCAGTTCACGCGAAAATCAATAACCTAGGATTTATCGAAACTCCATACCGTATCGTTTCTGATGGTAAGGTGGTAGTTGATAAGCCAGTTGTTTATTTATCTGCTGAAGATGAAGACGATAAGACAATTGCGCAAGCAAATGCTCTATATGATGATAAAGGTAATTTCTTAGATGCTAAAGTAAAAGCTAGATATGAGGGAGACTTCCCGATTATTGAGCCTGAGAAATTAGACTATATGGACGTTTCTCCGAACCAGATTACATCAATCGCGGCTTCATTGATTCCTTTCTTGGAGCATGATGATGCCAACCGTGCATTGATGGGTTCCAACATGCAACGTCAAGCAGTTCCTTTGTTACGTCCGCAAGCACCGGTTGTAGGTACTGGATTGGAAGCACGTGTAGCGAAAGATTCCCGTACGTTGATCAACGCTGAAGGAAACGGAACAGTAGAATATGTAGATGCACAAGAAATTCACATCCGTTACGATAGAAACGACAACGATCGTTTGGTATCATTCGATGATGATGTGAAAGCATATAGATTGACCAAGTTCAAGAAAACCAACCAAAATACCTGTATCAACTTGAAACCGATCGTTACGAAAGGACAAAGAGTTGAAAAAGGTCAGGTATTATGTGAAGGCTATGCAACCGAAGATGGTGAATTGGCATTGGGTAGAAACTTGAAAGTGGCATTCATGCCTTGGCAAGGATACAACTTTGAGGATGCGATCGTAATCTCTGAGCGTGTAGTATCACAGGATTTATTCACTTCATTACACATTGAAGAATTCGAACTTGAAGTTCGTGATACTAAACGTGGTGAAGAGGAATTGACAGCTGATATTCCAAACGTTTCAGAAGAAGCTACGAAAGACCTTGATGAAAACGGTATTATCCGTGTTGGTGCTGAGGTTGGCGAAGGTGATATCTTAATTGGTAAGATCACTCCTAAAGGAGAATCTGATCCTTCACCAGAAGAGAAGTTATTACGTGCGATCTTTGGTGACAAAGCTGGTGACGTGAAGGATGCTTCATTGAAAACTCCACCATCAATCAAAGGTGTGGTTATCGATACGAAGTTATTCTCTCGTGCGAAGAAAATGTCTAAAGAAGTTGAGCGTAAAGCTTTAGAGAAATTAGAAGTTGCTCACGATAGAAACATCAAGATTCTTAAAGATCGTTTGGTTGAGAAATTATTTACGATCGTAAATGGTAAGACCTCTCAAGGTATTTACAATGTTTACAAAGAGTTATTGGTAGCTAAGGGCGCTAAGTTTACTCAAAAGATCCTTACTGATCTTGACTATAACAACGTTAATCCTACAGGATGGACTACTGATGATGACAAGAATGACATGATCAAACTTGCATTGCACAACTACAACATTAAAGTTAATGAGGAGTTAGGTGCATTCAAGCGTGAGAAATTTGCAATCTCTGTCGGTGATGAGCTTCCATCGGGTATCGTTCAGATGGCGAAGGTATATGTTGCCAAAAAACGTAAGCTGAAAGTAGGAGATAAGATGGCGGGACGTCACGGTAACAAAGGTATTGTTGCACGTATTGTACGTGATGAGGACATGCCTTTCTTAGAAGACGGAACACCAGTTGATATCGTGTTGAACCCACTAGGGGTACCTTCGCGTATGAACCTTGGACAGATCTATGAAACTGTATTAGGCTGGGCAGGACAAAAATTAGGTGTTAAATTCGCTACTCCGATCTTTGACGGTGCAGAAATGGACCAAGTAGAAGAGTGGGTTGAGAAAGCAGGATTACCTAAGTCAGGTCGTACTTACCTATACAATGGATTGACAGGTGATCGTTTTGACCAACCTACAACAGTTGGAGTAATCTACATGTTGAAATTAGGACACATGGTTGATGATAAGATGCACGCACGTTCAATTGGACCATACTCGTTGATTACTCAACAACCATTAGGTGGTAAGGCACAGTTCGGTGGTCAGCGTTTCGGTGAGATGGAGGTTTGGGCGTTAGAGGCATTCGGTGCATCCAACATCCTACAAGAGATCTTGACCGTTAAATCTGATGATGTAGTAGGTCGTGCGAAAACTTACGAGGCAATCGTAAAAGGAAACAACCTGCCAACTCCATCGGTACCAGAATCGTTCAACGTATTGGTACACGAGCTACGCGGATTAGGTTTAGATATCACATTAGATTAATCAAGCAAATTGAGCTTAAGAAGGTGCATAACCTTCTTAAGCTTTCACATACAGCTTTAACTTTTTACTAAGTATGTCTTACAAAAAAGATAACAAAATCAAAAGTAACTTTACATCGATTACGATCAGCTTAGCTTCTCCAGAAACTATTTTGGAGCGTTCAAGTGGTGAGGTTACTAAACCAGAAACTATCAACTACCGTACTTATAAACCAGAACGTGATGGTCTATTCTGTGAGCGTATTTTCGGTCCAGTAAAAGACTACGAATGTCACTGTGGTAAGTACAAGCGTATCCGTTATAAAGGGATCGTTTGTGACCGTTGTGGTGTTGAAGTTACAGAGAAGAAAGTACGTCGTGAGCGTATGGGACACATCAACTTGGTGGTTCCGGTTGCTCATATCTGGTACTTCCGCTCTCTACCTAACAAAATTGGTTATTTATTAGGCCTTCCAACGAAGAAGTTGGATATGATCATCTACTACGAAAGATACGTGGTTATCCAAGCTGGTATCAAAGAAGAAGATGGTATTTCATACATGGATTTCTTGACAGAAGAGGAATATCTAGATATCTTGGATACCCTTCCAAAAGAAAACCAATATTTGGATGACAACGATCCTCAGAAATTCATCGCTAAGATGGGTGCAGAGGCATTGGAAGATTTGTTGAAACGTCTAGACTTAGACCAATTGTCATACGATCTTCGTCACCAAGCAGCGAACGAAACTTCCCAGCAACGTAAGAACGAGGCGTTGAAACGTCTTCACGTTGTTGAGGCTTTCCGTGGTGCTAATGATCATATCGAAAACCGTCCGGAATGGATGATCGTTAAGATCGTACCTATTATTCCACCAGAGTTACGTCCTTTAGTTCCTTTGGATGGTGGTCGTTTTGCGACTTCAGACTTAAATGACCTTTACCGTCGTGTAATTATCCGTAACAATCGTTTGAAGCGTTTGATCGAGATCAAAGCTCCAGAGGTAATCTTACGTAACGAGAAACGTATGCTTCAAGAAGCTGTTGACTCGTTATTCGATAACTCACGTAAGGTAAATGCTGTTAAGACTGAAGGTAACCGTGCTTTAAAATCTTTATCGGATATCCTTAAAGGTAAGCAAGGTCGTTTCCGTCAGAACTTATTAGGTAAGCGTGTTGACTACTCGGCTCGTTCGGTAATCGTCGTTGGTCCTCACTTGAAATTACACGAGTGTGGTCTTCCTAAAGATATGGCTGCTGAGCTTTACAAACCGTTTATCATCCGTAAGATGATCGAAAGAGGAATCGTAAAGACAGTTAAGTCAGCGAAGAAAATTGTAGATCGCAAAGATCCAGTAGTATGGGATATCCTTGAGAACGTATTGAAAGGTCACCCAGTATTACTAAACCGTGCACCTACGCTTCACCGTTTGGGTATTCAGGCTTTCCAACCAACCTTAGTTGAGGGTAAAGCGATCCAATTACACCCATTAGTGTGTACAGCGTTCAACGCCGATTTCGACGGTGACCAGATGGCAGTTCACTTACCATTAGGTAATGCTGCAATTTTGGAAGCCCAAATCTTGATGTTGGCAGCACACAACATTCTTAACCCTGCAAACGGTTCACCAGTTACAGTACCATCTCAAGACATGGTATTGGGTCTTTACTACATTACCAAAGGCCGTAAGACTGATGACAACCTGGTGATGAAAGGTGAAGGAAGTACTTTCTATTCAGCAGAAGAGGTAATCATTGCCTTGAACGAAGCAAAAGTAGATCTTCACTCCTTTATCAAGGTTAAAGCTCGCGTTAAGACCAAAGAAGGAGAGTTCAAAGATCAAATCATTGAAACGACTGTAGGTCGTGTGATCTTCAACCAAATCGTTCCAGAAGAGGTAGGATACATCAATGAACTATTGACTAAGAAGTCACTTCGTAATGTCATTGGAGAGATCGTGAAGAACACGGGTATGGCTCGTGCAGCGAAATTCTTGGATGACATGAAAGAGTTAGGATTCCAAACAGCATTCAAAGGTGGTCTATCGTTCAACCTTCAAGATTTGAACATCCCTGCTGCGAAAGCTGATTTGATCACTCAAGCTACAAACGAAGTTGAAGAAGTAATGAACAACTATAACATGGGTTTCATTACGAACAACGAACGTTATAACCAAATCATCGATATCTGGACACGTATCAACAACAAGTTGACAGCGCACGTTATGGATATCCTTTCGAACGACAATCAAGGTTTCAACTCAGTATACATGATGTTGGATTCAGGAGCTCGTGGATCGAAAGAGCAGATCCGTCAGTTATGCGGTATGCGTGGTTTGATGGCGAAACCTCAGAAATCTGGTACTTCAGGTGGTGAGATTATTGAAAACCCGATCCTTTCAAACTTCAAAGAAGGTTTGTCGGTATTGGAGTACTTTATCTCTACCCACGGTGCTCGTAAAGGTCTTGCCGATACAGCGTTGAAAACAGCCGATGCGGGTTACTTAACCCGTCGTTTACATGATGTTGCTCAGGATATGATTGTTGTTGAGCAAGACTGTAACGGTTTACGCGGTATCTATACTACAGCGCTTAAGGATAATGATGATATCGTTGAACCATTGTACGACCGTATTTTAGGACGTACGCCATTGAACGATGTTGTTCATCCTGAGACAAACGAATTGATCGTTGCTGCAAATGATGATATCACTGAAGAAGTTGCTGAGGCAATCGAGAATGCAGGAATTGAAGGAGTTGAAATCCGTTCTGTATTAACTTGTGAGTCTAAGCGAGGAGTTTGTGCATGTTGTTACGGACGTAACTTAGCGTCAGGTAAACGTGTTCAATTGGGTGAAGCTGTTGGTGTAATTGCTGCTCAGTCAATCGGTGAGCCAGGTACACAGTTGACACTTCGTACATTCCACGTCGGTGGTACGGCATCTAACATTGCTGCTGAATCTTCGATCATTGCTAAATACGATGGTAAAATCGAATTTGAGAACGTTCGTACAGTAGAAAAAGAAGGTGAATTTGGTCCTTACCAAGTTGTATTGGGTCGTTCAGGAGAGATTAAAGTTGTAAATGACGATAAGAAAGTCCTTTACCAACAAATTATCCCTTACGGATCGAACCTATACGTGAAAGAAGGAGAGAAAGTGGAAAAAGGAACCAAGTTGGTAGACTGGGATCCATACAACGCTGTAATTATCTCTGAATTTGCAGGTAAGGTAGAATTCGATGCGATTATCGAAGGTATTACTTACCGTGAGGAATCTGATGAGCAAACTGGACACAAAGAGAAAGTGATCATCGAGACTCGTGATAAGACTAAAAACCCGACGATCAAAGTATTGGATAACAAAGGCGAAATCATCCGTTCATACAACATTCCAGTAGGAGCACACGTTTCGGTATCTGATGGCCAAAAAGTGAAAGAAGGTGCGATTTTAGTTAAGATCCCTCGTTCTACAGGTAAGACCCGAGATATTACGGGTGGTCTTCCTCGTGTAACGGAGTTGTTCGAGGCTCGTAATCCTTCAAACCCAGCGGTTGTTACTGAAATCGACGGTGTTGTAACTTTAGGTGGTGTTAAACGTGGTAACCGTGAGATTTCGATCGAGTCCCGTGACGGACAAGTGAAGAAATACCTAGTTCCACTTTCTAAACACATCTTGGTACAGGATAATGACTTTATCAAAGCGGGTATGCCACTTTCAGACGGTCAGATTTCCCCTTCGGATATCTTATCGATCAAAGGTCCTTCTGCAGTACAGGAATACATTGTAAATGGTATCCAAGAGGTTTACCGTCTACAAGGTGTGAAAATCAACGATAAGCACTTCGAAACCATCGTTCACCAAATGATGCAGAAAGTGAATATCGAAGATCCAGGAGATACTCGTTTCTTAGAAAAAGAAGCTGTAAACAAATGGGATTTCATGGAAGAAAACGATTCACTTTACGACAAGAAAGTGGTTGTAGATGCTGGTGATTCTAAATCATTGCGTCCAGGACAGATCGTAAACCTTCGTAAATTGCGTGAAGAAAACTCTAGCTTGAAACGTCAAGACTTGAAATTAGTGGAAGTGCGTGATGCTATTCCTGCTACCTCTAGTCCATTGTTGCAAGGTATTACCAGAGCTTCATTAGGTACGAAGTCATTTATCTCTGCTGCTTCCTTCCAGGAAACTACCAAAGTATTGAACGAAGCTGCTATCGCAGGTAAACGTGATAACTTGTTAGGATTGAAAGAAAACGTAATTGTTGGTCACTTAATCCCTTCAGGAACAGGTTTACGTCAATACAGCAACATCATCGTAGGTTCTCGTGAAGAATACGATCAGTTGTTGGCTTCTAAAGAAGAAGATTAATATCGAAAGATTTAGGAATTAACCTTCCTAAAGGATATATAAAAAGCTCGGCTCCTGTAGCCGAGCTTTTTTGTTTTTGGGAGAATTAAAGATTTTTATTAACAATTTCATATTATATTTGTTCCTCTGATTATGACTGACATCGCATCTATCGACTTTATCATCACTCAACTTGTATGGGATTGGAATGACTTGTTGAAAGCCGTATTATCACTTTGTGCCGGATTTGTATTGGGATTCGAGCGCGAGTGGAAGGATAAGTCGGCTGGTTTCAAGACCATTTCCATTATCTGTTTGGGGAGTACCTTGTTTTCCTTGCTATCCTTTAAATTGGGTGCTGGAGAATCGGAGGATGCCACTCGGATAGCTTCGTACGTGGTTTCAGGTATTGGTTTCCTAGGTGCTGGGGTGATCTTCAAAGATGGAGTGAATGTAAATGGATTGACTACAGCCAGTATTATCTGGATGTCAGCAGCCATTGGAATGGCAATCGGTTTTGGAGTCTATGTCATCGCGGCCATTTTCTTGCTTGCTTGTTTTGCCATTATTGTTTCGGGACCCTTATTGAATAAATATGTAATCCACAACATCGTGCGCTTGGTAAGTGTCAGTATGAAAAGGGAGGACCTGGATGCCAAGGATCAATTGCTGTCAGCTATCAGACCGCTTTCTAAGCATGTGAAAATAAAAAAGCAGACCATGTCTGCCGATTTATTGACTATTGAACTTGAGGTGCTGATCGATAAACGAAATATCCGCAAGTTTGAAAGATCAATTCTTGAAAACAAACAATTGGTTGAAATCAGCCTATAACAGATCAAGCCCCTCTTTTTGCCCAATTCAATAGGTTTCTGCAGTTTTCAGCAATCTGTCCGAATTCATACTTCCCATTGACTTTCACGAACAGTTTCGAGCCAAGTCCCACAGCACTGACTCCGGCTTCAAACCATTTGTTGATACTTTCCGATGAGCAGTCTACGCCACCCGTTGGCATAAACCGTAAATTTGGAAAGATAGGTTTGATGCTTTTCAGAAACCCAGGACCTAAGGTATCGCCGGGGAATAGTTTCACGAAAGTGCAGCCAGCCATTTGGGCATCGGAAATTTCGGTAGGAGTCATGCAGCCCGGAATCCAAAGGATGTTATTCTTCTTGGCAGAACTCGCAACACATTCCGAAAAAATAGGACTCACCAAAAAGTCTGCTCCCAGTTCAATAAAACGGTCTGCATCATCCGCATGCATGATGGTTCCTATCCCCAGTTTCAGATCGGGGAAGTGCTCTTCCTTATAGTTACGCAAGGCCTTAAAATTCTGTTCCGCTTCCACACCTCGGTTTACAAATTCAAAAACCCTAATACCGCCTTCATAGCAGCTTTGTAGGGCCTGAATGCAGGTATTGACGTCATCATCATAAAAAACAGGTAAGACTGGATTTCGAATGATTTCTTTGATAATTTCTTCTTTCATCTTAGTTGGCTTTTCCATTTCCAAAATCTCCTTCTACAAATAATTTTTGATAACCAGCTCCAGTTGCGAAGTCTATGGTTTCCTGTGCAGACATGCCTTGCCTTAGGGCATGGATCAGCCCCGCCATAAACGCATCACCACTACCGATCCTATCGATTACAGCTTCTGTTTCAAAAGTGGCTGAAATGCTGTCCTCGTTTCTGTTATGGTATGTGCCATAAAATAGATTATGCTTAGGATGGTCCATGAACCTGAACGTATTAGCGATATGTTTCGCTTTGGGGAAAGCCTCAAAAATATGCTTTGCAGAGATTTGGGAACTATTGAAATAAATCTCCTGGGTTGTCTGTCGGTTTAATCCTATTTCCACTGGGCTATCCAGCATGTTTTGTGCCGCCCAGATATTTCCCATGATGACATCACAATAAGCGACCAAATCTGGCATGACTTCCAGTGGCTCTTTGCCATATTTCCAGAGTTTGCTCCGGAAATTGAGGTCCACAGATATCGTGATCTCTCTTTGATCGGCCTCCTTCAGTACCGTTTCCATCAGGATTGCCATGTCTTCGGAAAGTGCCGGTGTCAATGCTGACCAATGGAACCAATCCACATCTTGAAACAACAGGTCAAAATCGATGTCCTCAGGTTTTAACAGACTGAAACTTGAAAACTTTCTATCGTATACCACCTCGCCACTGCTCAGTCCATTTGCCGAAAGGAGGATATAGCTGCCGATGCGATCGCCTATTTGGATAGCCTTGGAACAATCCACACCTAAATGCTGAATGCTTTCCAGCAGCTCCTTTGCAAGGGTATTCTCAGGAAAGGCCGAATAGAAATGGACCTGATCCCCCATTTGGGCCAAACCAACAGCAACATTGGCTTCTGAACCACCTGGGAAAATTTTTAAACGATTATTTCCACCCTCAAAAATCGACTCACTGAGGCTTTGAAGGCGATACAATACTTCTCCGAATGTTAATATCTGTGGCATAGGTCAAACTGAACAACAATATAATAGTTTTTGATGGATTGTTGCAGCGATTTTACGAAAACGTTTAAGTAATAATCCTGTTTTCCATGTCGATTTTTCCCTTTAATTTCTGTATTATTGGATAATAATCAACTATAAACTATGACTATTCTAGATAAATTCTCCCTTAAAGATAAAGTTATCGTTATTACAGGAGGCACCGGAATTTTGGGCAAATCCTTCGTGAAGGCATTAGCTGAAGCCGGCGCTAAAATCTGTATTATCGGGAGAAACCAGGAAAAAATCAATGAACGTATCAGCATGGCCAATGACCTCGGGGCAGAAGCCATAGGTATTGTAGCAGATGTGATGGATGAGCAGTCGGTCAAGGATGCCAAGCAACAGATCGTGAACCGTTATGGTAGCATCGATGGCCTGATCAATGCCGTGGGAGGAAACATCCCAGGGGCAACGATCGCTGATGATCAAAACATATTTGACAATAAAATCCAGGATACCATAAAAGCAATCGAGCTAAATCTTTATGGAACCATTATTCCGACCTTGATTTTTGGGGAACTTATTGCTAACAAGGGCAAGGGTTCCATTATCAATATTTCTTCCTTGGCAGCATCAAGACCCTTGACCCGTGTGCTGGGCTATACCGTAGCCAAGCATGCCATTGATGGCTTCACCAAATGGATGTCCACTGAATTGGCTTTACGTTATGGTGACAAGGTGCGTGTCAATGCTATTGCACCGGGAGTTTTCTTAACGGAGCAAAACAAGACCTTATTGACCAATCCAGATGGCAGTTATACCGATAGGGCACAGAAGTTTATCAATGGGACACCATATCGAAGGTTGGGTGACCCGTCTGAATTGGAAGGAACCTTAGTTTATCTCTTGAGCGATGCTTCGGCATTTGTTTCTGGCGAGATCATTTTTGTCGATGGTGGCTTTAACTCTTGGTGTGGCGTATAACATGGAAAACAAAAAATTCTTAGAACAAACTTGGCGATGGTACGGACCTAATGATCCGGTATCATTGCAAGATGTGAAGCAAGCTGGGGCTACTGGCATAGTTTCGGCTTTGCATCATATCCCACATGGTGAAGTATGGCCGTTGGAGGACATACAGGAAAGGAAAAAGATAATTGAAGAAGCAGGATTGACCTGGTCGGTTGTAGAATCCGTTCCTGTACACGAAGCTATCAAAACAAGATCTGCCGAGGCTGACCAATATATTGAGCGTTATAAGCAATCGTTGCAGAATTTAGCAGCTTGTGGTATCAAGACGATCTGCTATAATTTTATGCCGGTTCTGGATTGGACTAGGACCCAGTTGGACCTGATCATGAAGGATGGTTCCAAAGCCCTGTACTTTGATTGGATTGACCTCGCTATCTTTGATATTTATATCCTAAAGAGAGAAGCAGCTGCGCAGGACTATTCCCAAGAAATTCAACAGCTAGCTGAGGAGAAGTACAACAAGATGTCAGCGGAAGAGAAAACAGATCTTCAATTCAATATCCTGATGGGCATTCCAGGTGAAGGTGATATTACCTTGGAATCTCTACAAAATAGCATCAATATCTATAAAAGTATTGGAAGGGAAGGATTAAAACAGAACTTGCTTTACTTCTTAGAGGCAATTGCAGACATCTGCGAGACCAACGGGATTAAGATGACCATTCACCCCGATGATCCACCATATGCAATCCTAGGGCTTCCTAGGGTAGTAAGCAACGAAGAAGATTTAGTGTACATTATTTCAGAACAGCCTAGGGATTTCAACGGGATTTGTTTCTGTACCGGTTCTTTAGGTGCTGGACCCAAAAACAACCTTCCTCAGATCTTGGACAAAGTGAAACATCGTGTTCATTTTGCGCATCTGCGAAATGTAAAACGTGATGCCATTGGGAGCTTCTATGAGGCAGACCATTTGGATGGGGATGTGGATATGTATGCCATCGTAAAGGGATTGAGTGAAGAAAACCAACGCAGAGCATTGGCCATTCCATTTAGACCTGACCATGGGCATCAAATGCTTGATGACATCAATAAAGTGACCAATCCTGGTTATTCTGCCATTGGAAGACTTCGTGGTCTGGCTGAATTGAGGGGTTTGGAATTAGGAATTTTGAGATCTTAACCAAGGATCTACCAACATAAACAACAAATTATGGATACGAGTAAACCTACGAAATATAGGTGGACGGTTTGTGCACTGATATTTTTCGCAACGACCATCAATTACCTGGATCGGCAAGTCCTTTCCTTAACCTGGAAAGATTTTATTGCCCCAGAATTCCATTGGACCAACAATGACTATGGTAATGTTGCGGCCATATTCTCTATTGTCTATGCCATTTCCATGTTGTTATCTGGTCGTTTTATCGACAAGCTAGGAACAAAAAAAGGCTATTTATGGGCAATTGCCATCTGGTCGGTAGGCGCTATCCTGCATGCTTTCTGTGGCATGATCACATCAGGTGTTCTCGCGGGCGAATGGTTGGTCAGTTTTGGTCAGGCCAAGGAGATCATTGCCGGTATTGAAGATGTAAGCAAGGTGGTTAATATTTCTGTCACTGTCTTTATTTTTGCCCGTATCATCTTGGCATTGGGGGAGGGTGGAAACTTTCCGGCAGCCATGAAAGCCTGTGTAGAATACTTTCCAAAGAAGGACAGGGCATTTTCTACTTCAATCTTTAACTCAGGAACGACCATTGGAGCGCTTTTAGCGCCATTGATTATTCCCGTGATTGCAGCCAAATACGGTTGGGAAATGTCGTTCATTATTATTGGGGCCTTAGGTTTCATCTGGATGGGATTTTGGCAGTTTATGTACAAGAAGCCAGAAGAAAACCCGCATGTGAATGCAGCTGAACTCGCCTATATCAAGCAGGATGTGGATCATGGAGAGGTTGCTGAGGCCGATAAAACGGTGAAAGCAAAAGTCTCCATCCGTGAATGCTTAAAATTCAAACAGACCTGGGCCTTGATCTTCGGGAAGTTCCTGACCGATGGGGTATGGTGGTTTCTCTTGTTTTGGTTCCCGGCCTATTTAAGTTCAGTATATGATATTAAATCCTCGGATATAGAGGGGCAGGTTGCTATATTTGTTCTGTATGCCATTACTATGTTATCCATCATCGGTGGCTGGTTACCGACCTATTTTGTAGAAAAGAAAGGTATGGAGGTTTATGCAGGTCGAATGAGAGCCATGCTGATCTTTGCGTTCTTCCCTTTGTTGATCCTCTTTGCTCAGCCTTTGGGTGAATATTCGTATTGGTTTCCGGTTATCCTGATCGGTATAAGTGCAGCGGCGCACCAATCATGGTCTGCCAATATATTCTCGGCCGTAGGTGATATGTTTCCAAAGAAGGCGATTGCGACAGTGACCGGTATAAGTGGTCTTGCTGGTGGGGTTGGCTCTTTCTTGATCAATAAAGTTTCGGGTGTCCTGTTTGACTACGCCGAACAAACCAATATGAAAGTGTTTGGATTTGAAGGAATTGAATCTGGATACTTTATCATCTTTGCCGTGTGTTCGATAGCCTACCTTTTGGCTTGGACCATCATGAGAATATTGGTTCCAAAAATGAAACTAATTCATCTATCATAATTGCCTTTTTCGATTGACCTTATTCAAATGAAACTGCTATAATTATCTGCGAAATTCAATGGTTCAGTGCCGTTGTTTTAGAAGTATTTCAACAGGTCCTTAACTATGATCTTGGTCCATCCTCTCATCCATTTAATCCTGGTTCATACGGAGGAATGGAAAAGGGGTGCATCCTAAAATAGTTTAGAATGCCATGATCAATAGGTTAAGATACCACTAATTCTTTTTGAACAAACCTGGCAAGGCTGGTTTTTTACCTGCTTTGATAGCTTTGATAAAAGGTAAAAATTCATTCTTATACCAAGGGATATTTTCCCGAAAACGATCTGTCAATCGACCTTCCATGGTATCATAGATTTTCAGGGCTTCTTTTTCTTTACCTTGATGAATGAGGTTATGGATGAATATCTGACTAATGGAATACAGATCATTGAACAATAAAAAATCGTTTATTGGATCCATGGATTCAAATATTTTGATATACGAAGAAAAGGACTTAGCGAAGAAAGGTTTAGGAAACTCTTTATTGATTCTGTCCAAATAACTTGTTCCCAAACCATCGAGGTATTGCAAGAAATGCTCGGTTGATGTAGCGATCCTTTTTCCAGAAGATTTTAACGGAAGAACCCATAATCCTAAAAAGTTGAGATTCTTTTCGACTTCATCATTGTCAATAAGTTCGAAAGGATTGGTCTTAAACTGAGCGTCTTCCAAGTTCTTGCTCAGCGACTTCTCCTGCCATTCCAAAAGCAATCCATGCTGTACATATTGGATGGCGAAAATAGAACTTAAATCTACATCTAAGCTTATTTCCGTGAAGAGACGATTTGTTCTATTACCATCTAATAGATCTTTGTACCATACCCAATTGCATTTATCCGAAGGTTGTTCAACCTTTTCCTCCAAGAATGTCCATGAACTTTTTTCCATCTTCTCCTTGACCATGCTTGAAATCATCTCAATATGCTGAGGTAATTCCAGGGCAGCCTTTTTTTCCTTGAGGTAGCTAGCGTATATTTTTTCGATGGATTTTTTTGGGTCCATCAAAAAGCTGAGCTTGGCTCTTTCATCAGGATCTGTCAGCCCGGACAATTCATCTGAAAGTCTAGGGACTTCAAAATCTGTCTCCTTCTTCTTGATCTTTAGTAAATCATGTTGGTTGAGGAGTTCATGTAGCTTGATCAAATCAGGATTTTTGATCCACTGCTCAAAATCTTTTGTCAAACCTTCCTCTGCACCAATATCTGCTTCTAGATAGGCATTGACGAAAGCAAGATAAAAATTATGCATCAGCTGCTTGTTGCCTTGTTTTTCCGATAGTTCAATCATTTCAGCGATCAAATGTGGAATGGGAATATGGGCTACTTCTTCGGGAGCTTCTTTCCATTGTCCAGCAGCCAGCAATCTTTTCCAGGCATCAGAACCATACTCAGGGAAAAAATTGCCGTCTTCCTGATAGACAACATCAGCCTCCTCATTGTTGACATCACTGAGGAGCCAGTCGGAATCTTCTAGGTTTTTGAAATAATCGGGGTTCTTTTTATAGTCAGGATGTTGATCAATGGGAAGCTTCTTGATAAATCCAATTTTTTCCAAATACAGGAAACAACGTAAAACAGTATAGCTCGTATCAAATCGATTTTGGAATTGATAGAGATTAAAAATGATTTTACGTTGTTCCGCGACAGAAAGAGCAGATCCTTTCAGAAGGTGAACTGCATCTTCAACCAAATTTTCTATAGCATGATATGACATAATAGCGCAGTATTTGTATGAATTAAAGATGCAAAAGATTATCCTCTTGATCTTTAACAAAACATATGCAGACTATTTACATATTATCTACATTTATTGAGAAACAACAGTTTCTTGCACTTTTTTATCTACAAAAATCTTGTTTAGGAGTATTTGCTTGATGGATGTCGGTTCTACATTTTCATCCAATCCATCAAAATCACCAATTAAAATAGGGTAGTATTCAGGGTCTACATCTACAATGCCATGTGAACCTTTCACCAATGATGCATCTAATGGAGTAATATCCAGAACTGCTGCAAAACCTATTTTCTTTAAGATGAGTTTGCCGATTGCCCTAGACTTCGAGGTCATAAACATTTCCACCGGATCGTAACCCGGTTTCTTGTGTATATCTACCATTCTGGCATAGTCCGGTGCAACAGCATCATCTTCCCAGAAGTAATAGGTAAACCAAGCATTAGGATTTGCTAGCAGCACCAAATCTCCAGAACGCTCATGGTCGATTTTATAGGCCTTCTGTTCCTCCTTGTCCAACACCTTGGCTACACCAGCGACCTTGGACAACAAGGTTTTAAGTTTATCTCGGGTTTCCGGAGTTTTGGTATATACATGTGCAATCTGGTGATCAGAAACCGCAAATGCTTCTGAAGCTCCAGCATCCAATAGTTCCAAACCTCTTTCAATCCGGATATCGATCAGGCCTTCTTTACGTAGGATCCTGTTGATATGGATAGGTTGATCGACTGGTCCGATGCCGTATTCCGATAAAAGGACAACTTCCACATTTCTTTTTTGGAAGAAGGTCGTAAGTTTTTCAACCAGTTGATCGATTTGTTTCAACTCTGCTGTGACATCTTCTCCTTTTGGACCGTATTTCTGTAAGCAATAATCCAAATGTGGAAGATATATCAGATTTAGGGTCGGTTGATGTTTCTCCTCCACATACATGGCCGAATCGGCTATCCAATTGGAAGAAGTGATATTGGCATTGGGACCCCAGAAGTTAAATAGAGGAAATTTTCCGAATTTTTCGGTCAATTCATCGCGAAGGCTGCTGGGGTAAGTATAACAGTCCGGCATCTTTCTGCCATCGGCCAAGTAATTTGGTCTCGGCGTGGCCGAGAAATCTGCATCATTGTACATGTTGTACCACCAGAACATCTGTGCACAGGTAAAGGCAGGATTCTGTTTCTTTCCGGTGACCCAGATATTCTCGCCTTGGACCAATTTGTTGGATTGTTTCCAGAATTTAATTTCAGAATCGGTATGGTCATACCATCCGTTGCCAACGATTCCATGTTCATTCGGAGCGACCCCAGTTAAATAGGTAGTCTGTGCAGAGGTGGTCAATGCCGGAAGTACCGGTTTGATCTTACGCAATTTATTCTCTTTTATGAATTTCTCAATGAACGGGGTATGTTCTCCAATTACGGAACTTGAAAGCCCAACAATATCTATTACAGCAATTCTCTTCATATTTAATTCCTTAATTTATTCAATAACCAATTCAATTCCCTTGCGATCGACTCTTCAATTGGAGCCTGCAAGGATTTTGGCAATACGCCCCAGGTATATGTCTCAACCTCGATATGATTTGTTCTTTGCCTTTCCTTATGCAGTTCAATGACCTTTAAGATATCGCCTTGGGTAGAATCCAGCTCACCATAACTTTCCAAAAAGATAGGGACATGAAAATGGCTTCTCCATTCCACATGATTTGCATCATTGCTGTCATTTAATGCATCAGGAAGGTCCTTATATTTGATCAGGTTACCCTCGCTTTCTTTTGCAATGACCTGATGCAAATAGATCGGTTCATTAAATTCTTTCAGCTTGTTTTTTTGGATTGCCCTTTTATCTGGATCCTCAGCAAGCGCTACTTTTAAGGCCGAACTGACTTGGAATTTGCCAATTTTGATGTTCAGTTTTTCCAATTCATCCATGCTCTGTTGATGGTCTTCATATTCCAGGGCAAAATGGCAGACATCATAGCATAGGCAGATATATCTGTTGATGATTGCCTTGGATTGATCGGCGTCCAGCTTATATTTTTCCTTAAAGAACTCGCTTGCCATCGGGATCAATTCTTGGGTATACCATGAGATAAATTCCCTTGAATCTTCCAACATACCGTCAGGTTCAGGTTCGATATCCAAGTGCATGTAGATCGAGCTATTAACCTCAGTTTGGTACAGGTGCTCAGCAACCAAGAGAATATGTTTTGTACAGATATCCCGCTTTTGTTGCCATTCCGCGGTGAGCTGCTCATGCCAAAAACGGTAGGATAGAGGAGAAGTGGAGATTCCACCTTCCTGGCCCTCCGGTAATAATTGCGCTAAGATGTCGAAAAGGTTCTTGGTATATTCATAGCGTTCTGTGCTTGTCCAATCCGGTGCATGCACTTTGTCCTTGACCTCTTTGATATGGAAATCACCATAAGGGAAACCATTCATAGTGAAGACGTAGATATGGTTCTGTTTCAACCAATCCTGAAAATCTTTTAAAGCTTGCGGCTGACTTAGTTCTTTGGCTGCTTGAGCGGAAAGTCGCAATCCCAATCCAAAGTCCTGTTCGGCTGAAACGGCCGCTTTTATCTTCGGTAGATTGTTTTTTAGCTCTTGAAAATGGTCTTTCCAGGCTTCGCCGGGGTGGATATTGCTACAATAAGAAAGATGTGAATTAGCTAGCTTCATAGAAAGGGTTTTGATTTTGGCTAAAGTTCTTTAGGAAATCCATAGCTTGGATAATCAGGTCATAATCTAATTGGTGATAATCTTTGCCTTTTCCCATTTTTTCCAAAAGGACCACGGTCAATTTTCCGCCAAGATGCTCTTGAAAATCAAGCAAACCTGATAGTAAAATAAACCTCGCCTCTTCGGAATCCAGGATTGGATGATAGATCGGAAGTCCAAGATTGCGGATCAAGCTGACCACTCGGGTTGCTTCTTCTTCTGTAATATTGCCGATTAAATACGAGTATAAAACATCCATTGCGATTCCAATGGCAACAGCTTCGCCATGTAATACTTGGAAATCGGTCATCTGCTCCAATTTATGGGCACTCCAATGGCCAAAATCCAATGGTCTTGAAGAACCTAATTCGAATGGATCTCCATTGCGGATATGTTCTAGGTGCTTATCGGCACAACGATAGATCAGATCTTCCATTTCTTCGGAATTCCTTTCCTTGATCTTGCTGGCATTTTTTTCTATCCATTCATAGAATGATAGATCCTTGATCAGGGCCACTTTTATAGCCTCGGATACCCCCGCAACCCAAGATCTTTCGTCTAGAGTTTGCAAGAATTCATAATCATTGAAAACAGCCTTTGCTGGTGTAAAAGTTCCTAAAAAGTTCTTTTTCCCTTTATAGTTCACGGAGTTTTTAACACCAACTCCGGAGTCATTTTGAGATAGGACCGTAGTTGGAATACGGATATGTTTGATCCCACGGTGTGAGATCGCAGCGGCATAGCCAACAAGGTCCAAAATAGCTCCACCGCCAATGCCGATCACATAGGAATGTCTATCTATACCGTATTGGTCCACTGCCTGGATTATGGTATCTAAGCAGCTTGTGTCATTCTTGCAGATTTCACCACCGGGAATGACCAAAGGTTCACTCGCCAGGAAAAAATCTTCCATTTCCATAAAATAGATAAAGATCTGTTCTGTCAGACCGGGATGTTTATCCATAAATCCAGCATCAATGACAAACAGGATCTTCTGTTTGAAACCGGGATTGCTGTTCTTGGCTAGAAAGTCCTTCAATAGATTGTTGCCTACAGTGAAAAGACCTTTGGTGAAAAAGATGTTATATTGATATTCAATAGTGAATTTTTGTTCTAATACACGTTCCATTCTAAATAGGGTTTAGGTTACGGCAAATTTCTTGGCTAAGAAGATCGAAACCGGTAATATGGCACATACGGCCAATGCTAACAGCCAATGACCAGCAATGGCAATCCAGCTAGCATTCATTAAAATCAGTGCGAGCACTCCAAATTTCACGGCTTTCCTGACATCCTGTGGCTGTAAGGTTTTCAAGGCCTTGGAAACCGGCGAACCGATCATAAGACTGAAAAGCAAGATAAAGACCAATGCCAGGTAATTTTTGCTGCTATAGGTGAAATAAAGGAGTGTTAAGATAACAATAGAATATAGACCAATGGATACGAGTAAGGCAGTTTTATTGCTGCCATATACTTCTCCACGGCTTATGTTTGTTACTGAAGCGATATAGATAATCGGAATGATGGCAATAAACCAGTAGCTCAATGAATCTGGTAAAACGGCCATTCCCAATAATAGGTTCAATCCTCTACAGCCTCCCATGACGATTGGACCAGCTAAAAAATGATGTTTTGCTTGGCCATTGTACAGTAGGCACATCAGGACGATGGCCAATGAAATATAGAATGCCGCCATATTCACCTGAAAGGCTAAAAAGCATCCAATTGCAAAGGCTAATGTACCCAAGATACTGGCAGCGGATTTTTTGATCCTGCCCGAAGGAATAGGTCGTTCCGGACGCTCCACTTTATCCAGTGCAGCATCAAACACATCATTGAAGACTATGCCCCCAGTATATAAACACATACTGGAAATGGTAATCCAGATCAATGGATTGACCTGCGGCAAATCTTGTTGCAGAAACAAGCAGGCTAAAGCGACACCAGCTAAAACATCAGATATGGCTGTTAAAACATTGGACGGCCTGATGATTTGGATCCATGGTTTCAACATACGCAACGGTATTAAGAAATAATAATAGAATCCTTATTTAACCTAGGTTGTTGACCACCACGAAGGATTGTATTACCTTCAAATTTTTCATTCGGATCTGCAAATAAAGTCTTGTCCAAAGTGCTTAGGTCAAGATGCTTGCTGACTTGGAAGGCATCCAATGCATTCTGATAGGTCACCTTTTCCACATCTTCTTTGGAAACACCATATTGGAGCATCAGGGCAGCCGTTTTGGGCACCGCCAAGGGGTCTGAAATTCCCCAATCTGCTGCTGAATTGACCATGATCCTTTCCGAGCCGTATTCCTTAACGATTTCCACCATGCGTTCATTTCCCATCTTGGTAAATGGATAAATTGTAAAGCCGGCGTAAAAACCACGGTCCAATACTTCTTTTACCGTTTCTTCGGAGTTATGGTCAATGATTACCGTTTGAGGATCGAGGCCATGTTCAATGGCAATATCCATACTTCGTGTCGTACCACGAGTTTTATCGCGGTGTGGGGTATGAACCTGAACGGGAAGTCCAGCTTCTTTAGCAAGCTCAAGTTGAGCTCTATAATATTTATCTTCAGCAGGAGTCTGGTCATCGAAACCAATTTCTCCAATGCCGAGAACTCCTTCCTTGTAAATGAAATGAGGAAGTAATTCCATGACTTGTTCTGCTAAAGCTTCATTGTTAGCTTCTCTAGAATTAAGCCCAATGGTACAGAAGTGTCTTATACCAAATTGGGAAGCTCTAAATCTTTCCCAACCAATCAGGCTACTATAATAATCTTTAAAGGTATCTATTCCAGTTCTAGGCTGTCCAACCCAAAAAGCGGGTTCGATCAGTAATAGGACGCCCGCATCAAACAGCGCTTGGTAATCATCCGTCGTTCGTGAAACCATATGAATATGTGGGTCCACAAATTTCATCCCTTTTATTAATTCAAAGTCTAGCGGCATTGGTTTCCCCATGCTTGCTAGGTCTCTATTTAATTCTGTGCACATTCCTGTCTGTTTTTAATTTTTCTCTAATAATTCTGGGCTATTGTTTTGCTGCTTCAAGATTTCTTTAGCGCGAGGAGGTAAGTGATCCTTCGCCAAAACCCATAACATGGGATGTATCTCTCGATTGGCAGAATCGCGTTCATAAATATAGTCGACAATGGAGTTTGCAAGATGGATATTGTTGCGGTCGTACAGACCGTAGATCTTCTTGATGTCCTTGCCGGTAAAAAAGCTTTTTAAAATCATTTGGTTCCAGGCCTCTTCATTTAAATAGGTAGCAGGAAACTTATTCTGCTCCATGATAGCGCCTTGCACCAGCCCAATATTATTCCGAATACCCTCTTGGCAACGGTCGATCCAGATTCTTGGGAACTGGAAGATGTTCAAAGCCGAATACAGGGCTTCTAGCTCCTGCATGTCTGCATAGTTGAACAACTTCTCGATAAAGGTAAAATAGGGTTCTTGTTGATCTTCGATCAAACCCAATAGGTAAACTCTCGCAAGTCTAAGTACGGTCCAATGGTCAACAATCAGCGGATTGCTATCCTCTTGGACCATACTTACTGTTTTATCCTTGCTGGTACTTAATTTCCTGCTCAAAGAGGAAAATATCCTTACAAAACTTGTAGAATAATTATCTGCAATATTTCTTTCACACTCCTCTAAATAGCTTTTCTCCTCTGCGGTAAGCAGTTCGAATAAGGTATTTCTCACTTGTTCTTTCCATTCCATATTGCGGTTTATATTATAATTACTTTAAAATTTTTATCTGCATGTCTTTGTACTCTACTTTCATTGGTGGACCAACATGCAATTGAACACCAATCAATCCCTTCTCCTTGCGGTTTTCTGGATCATTGTCAATCACCTCGGCGATTACCTTTCCATTGATAAAATGTGTTAATTTATTGCCTTCAGCAACGATTTCCAGATCATTCCAATCATTGGGTTTTACTATGGTCTTTAATTCTTCATCGGTAGCTACTGAATCGATTACCTTCATATTTGTCCAGGCATTGCCTTTCGACTCACCTTTACTTCCATCTGAAGGGTTCAATATTTCAGTTCGCTGACCACGGTATGCTAAGGTTGTTCGCTTTCGTTCCTCATAGTTTTGACCAGTGTAATTATTCTTTCCATCAATGTCTGCCTGATAACCTCGTAGGGCATTGGGCACCTCTGTGAAACGATCGCTTCTGTAATTTACACCACTATTTCCATTTTCGGAAATTTTAAATTTAGTTTTCAGTGAAAAGTCCGCAACGTCACCTCCATTCCAGATCAAAAATGTATTGTTTTTCAATGGTTCTTGATCCTCACGGATCTCGCCTGAAAGGATCCCGTTTTCCATTTTCCAATAGGTCGTGTCACCTTCCCAACCGGATAGGGAATTGGGCTCAAACATCGCGATATAACCGTCTTCTAACCCTATGGTATCCGTAGCTGCACTGTCCTGTTTATTGTTTTGTTCTGCATTGCTTCCATTGCAAGAACCTAGTAAAATAGTAGCACTGAGGCAGATACAGCAATATTTGAATAATTTTTTCATAATGGATTTCTCTAATGCTTATTTGTTCTTCCACTCTACATGGGTATCTTCCCATTTTCTGTTTTTTGCAGAGTTGATAACCGCTTCGCAGACCTTCTGTGTTTCCAGGGCATCCCTAAAAGTTGGGTGGCATTCTTCGCCTGTTTCCAAGGTTTGTAAAAAATCTGCTACTTGGTGTACGAAGGAATGCTCATATCCCAAAGATAGACCCGGAACCCACCATTTATCCATGTAAGGTTGGTCGCCATCTGTAACATGGATTGAGCGCCATCCTTTGACGATGGAATCATCAGCATTGTTGAAATATTCCAATCGGTTCATATCATGTAGATCCCATTTCAAGGAACCCTTTTCACCATTGATCTCAAAGGTAAATAAGGCTTTGTGACCACGGGCATAGCGCGTCGATTCAAACAGCCCTAAAGACTCATTATCAAAATGACAATGGAATATACAGGCATCATCGATCTTGACATCTTCCATTTTTCCGGTCTCTTCATGCATACGCTGCTTTACGAAGATTTCCGTCATGGCCGATACATCCTTGATACCTCCATTGATCCACATCGCTAAATCAATACAGTGTGCCAATAGGTCACCGGTCACTCCAGAACCCGCAGCATCTGCATCCATTCTCCAAAATGCGGCACCTCCCTGTGGAAGGTTCTCGTTGATGGTCCAATCCTGAAGGAAGTTACTTCGATAGTGGAAGATCTTGCCTAGCTTGCCGCTGTCGACTATCTGTTTAGCCAATGTAACGGCAGGTAAACGGCGGTAATTGTACCAAATAGTGTTTTTCACCTTATTGGTTTCAACGGCTTCTACCATTTTCTCGCCTTCTTCCAAAGTTCTGGAAAGCGGTTTTTCGCAGAGTACCATTTTACCGGCTGCCGCTGCAGCGACCGCGATTTCCATATGCATGTTGTTTGGGGTACAGATGTCTACCGCATCGATATCATCCCTAGCGATCAGTTTCTTCCAGTCGGTCTCGTAGGACTCATAGCCCCACTGCTCAGCAAAGGCTTTCACTTTGTCTTCACTGCGTGAACATACAGCCTTTAGGACAGGTGTATATTCCAGGTCAGGAAAGAAATTAGGTACGCGTTTATATCCATTAGAATGGGTTCTTCCCATGAATCCACATCCTATTAATCCAATTCTTAATTCTTTTTTGCTCATGATTTTTTCTTTTGAAGATTACTCCGACCATCCATTTACCTCGCGAACCTCGATCAAGGTTTTCAAGATCGAATCCCAGGTTTCTTGTTTGTGCATGACCTCATTTGGGAACATACATCCATCCCAACAGATATGGTTGAAGGCTTTGGTCGGATTGCCATTTTCATCCTTCATCCAGAAGCCAGCATCCTTAGCGATATCCAAACGACCGTTAGGGTCTGTCGGTAAACAGTGTCTTCCGGTTTTATCGTGTGATCCTGATCCAAATACGGTTCCATCATTTTGGGCAACGTGGAAGTCTATGGTCCAAGGACGTAGTTTAGAAGTCAGGAACTTAAGTCCTCGTTCCAATTCTTCACGGTCATCCCATTGGAAATCAGGTTTTAAGATGCGGTCTTCAGGTGCGTTATAGCCCAATAGATAAAGGAAAGTATGGGACATATCTGCCTGGAAGCCCATATTATCACGATCTACCATCTCTAGGGTTTCCAGCATGGTTTTCCAGCTTTGCATACCACCCCAGCAGATTTCACCTTCTGCTGCTAGGCGCTCGCCATATTCTGCCGCAGCATCACATGCTCTACGGAAGGTATCCGCAATTAATTTGGTGTTTTCAGTTGGGTTCTTCGCCCATTCCTCTACACTGCTCGCTGAGTCCACACGGATAACGTTGTTAGTTCTAATTCCTTCTTTTCTTAGTTTATATCCAAACTCAGCAGCTTTTCTTACCACTTCTACAAAGCGGTCTCTGTCTGCTTGTGAGCCCATTGCTGAACCACCATCGGGAGGCCAGATAGGGGCAACTAGCGTACCTATAGCTAGGCCATAGGTTCCTCCAATCTTGTCTACCACTGATTTTATATGGTCGTCCGAAGTGTCCAACTTAACATGTGGATCAAATAATCCTAAGTCAACACCATCGAATTTTACGCCGTTTACTTCTGCTTTTGCTGTTTTTTCCAATAACTCATCCAAAGAAATGATGGGTTCATGGTCTCCTTTTCCAACAATGCCTGGCCATGTAGCATTGTGTAATTTTGGGAAATTGTTCTTGCTCATAACTACGTTTATTTATTCATTAATTAACCTTTTACTACCAAATCCGGATTGTCTGGACCGAAATGCTTTAACATCACGATCGGATCTGTAGTAGAATGGTTCTGAATGGTTACTCCTCTTTTTGCCGCTTCTTCAGATACAAAGTATTCATCAAAAGTCAGTTGTCCATAACGGATCAAGGCTGGTGTTTCGATGGTCCAATCATTCATCTTGCCATATCCCTGCATCATGATCAATCCATAGGCTGCTCCATCTGTAATGGTTACGGTTTGTCCAGGGAATACCGTTAATTCTTTGGCACTGAAAGCGGTTGATTTATAGCATACCCATTTCTCTGAATAGCCTTGGCTTTCCATTTCTTTTTCATCCTTCACTGGAAGTGGAGCCATAAATCTATTTTTCATCATGTCCGGGTCAACGTTCAGATCCCAGTCAATGATATCCATCAAGGCGTCATAATCGCCTTTCATGTTTTCAGGTACACCTTTCCATAATAACTCTTCAGGGATGATCGCTTCATTCACCAAGGATTGGTACATCGCAAATACATCTGAAGCCTTTTGCGGTTCATAGGTACATAAGCTACCTGGAGCATGCAATAAGCCAGGAGGAACATCCCATCCGGTACCCGGTTCCAAGCGGTATGCTTGAGAGTAATTGGTGATCTTATTGTCACCTTTGGTAAAGTTCTCCAGACATTCTTTGATAGTCTCTTTCGGAGTTCCAGGAGCAATTCCCATAAAGGTATATGGGAAATCACCGCCATGGTTGTTCAACTGTGGTGGGAAATAATACGCCTCTGGTTTTCCTTGTTGTTCGATCAGCGCCGCTTTTTCATCATTGTGGTGGATGTGGTGGGGTAGTGGTCCCATGTTGTCAAAAAACTTGGAATACATAGGCCAGCTTTGATATTCATCCCAAAGACGGTCACCAATTAATTTTCCTTTTAAATGGTCAACGCAGTCAGCTAATAATACCTGTTCTGTTTTACCATTTTCTTCATATACTACAAAACTCAATCCTTCAAATTCACCCGTCAAAGGACCGTTCTTAGCAGGAGTAGTCGATGAAAACCAACGTTCATCAATACCACCACGTTCACCGCCTAATACATAATAGTCATCGGGGTGAAGTTTTATCCTTCTGCCTGGTACACAAAAAGATCTCGGCACCCAGTTAGGTGCTAATCTCAATATTCCTTTGCCTTGTTCGAATGCCTTTTCAATGATTTCCATTCTAATTATTTTTATAGGTTTATATACTTGTTTACAAATTCCGTAATGGAGTCGGGGTTATTCAATATACTGATTTCTAAGTTATATTTCCGCTTTTCTCCAGGTTTCAATTGGATTAATTCCCCTCGTTCGCGCATCAGTTTCTGTCCGAGTGGTGGGTTGGTGCCAGGTTCCAGACCTGTTACATATTCACCTCTGCCCCAATGTTGCCAATTGGTCAACCAAGGCAGCTGCTTCTTATTGAAGCTTAATTTTAAGGCAAAGCCTAATTTTTCATTGAAGATTCCACATTCTACTTGGCCTTGCTCATTACTATCCACATCTATCAATGCTGCTTCTTCCCCTGAACCACTGTGGTCCTCCCTAGGTTCTTGACAGGTTCGGAAGTCTTGTCCTTCTTTAAAAATCTTGTTGTCTGCGCCGGTTTCGCGAGCTTGCCAAGCTCCTTTCCAGAGCAGTTTGGTTCCCGCATCAATGAAAGGCCACCCAAAGTTGAAATGGTATAAAATCATATGGGAAGAATAGATATTACCGATATTCTGGATCTCATCATCCAAATAAATGGTTGGATGACCTAGAATGCATCGTATTGTGCGCGTAATCTCGATGTTATCTCCTAGGGGATGGCCTTGAAATATTTTTCCAGTAATGGACATTTCGTAATCGCCGTTGGCTAGATCGGGCTGCTTGATGGATATGAGTTCTGCAGGGCTGTTGCTGAATTGATCATGCAAGCCGCGTTGTCCATGTTCATCTTGTTCCGGTCCTCCAACATGGGTGACCCCACAGGTCGTCAGTAATCCACCTCCAAAGGTTCTTAACCAATCGATTCCCTGGTCTGAGAAGGGTTGCGGAGCAGTGACCCCCAAGCGACTTAGCCAACTCAAGTTAAACTGATTGAACGAAGCGTCCGCTATGTCCATACCGCGGTCGATGACTACCTTGAATCGTAGTCCTGCCCCTGTATTGATCCAAGCTATACGCGTTCCTTTCCCCCTTCCATTATCCAAAATGGAAGTTTCTATGCCTCCAACTTGGGCCACATGGGAGACTTTGTTCAACCAGTCGTGCTTTGAGTTTTCCACTGCCTTACTTATTTTTTGTTATAAACTTCACTTTTTTCATTACCACCGGACATCAGGTAGGCCATGATATCTTTAACTTCATCAGGACTCATTACATTCAATGTTCCTGGAGGCATGATCGATACCTCGGAACGGTTCATGGATTTAACTGTGTTTTTCGCAATGGTCTTGGTCACTTGAGGAGCGTATGGATTCTGTGAAATCACATAATTGTGTTCATCCTCACTCATCAAACGGCCTAATACATTCGTTCCATCTTTCAGATTGAATACTTTGGATTCATACTGATCAGAAATCACCTTACTAGGTTCGATGATCGCCTCTAACATATCGCGTTTAGAAAAACGGGTGCCTAATTGGGTTAAATCAGGACCTACGGAACCCCCTTCACCTTTGATGGTATGGCAGGAACCACACTTAACAGCAAGGAACAGTTCTCTTCCGCGGTTGAAATTGCGAACACCGGTGTTTTCATCCACAACTTTCAGTGCCGAATCAATTTCCCATGCTCTACCTGGACCCTTCGGACCCTCTACTTTCTCAGCCAATCTATTTCCTTGAGCATTGATCAAAGAGTCTCCTGACATCTTACCGTACATGGCAAGTTGGTCTTGCGGTACGTTTTTCAATGCCATTTTACGTGCATTGTCAATAAAGCCGATGTAACTGTTACCGCCTTTATAGCCGAATGCTTTGTAGAACCAATTGAAATATTGCTCACGTAGCTCCGGGGTCCAACCCACACTGGTATTGCTCAATGCAGTAGCCATGAAGATCTGTTGTGCAGGTGGAATATTGGCCAACATATCAGCAATGTCCAATCCATACTGTGGATTTCTCAGGATCAAATCCGAAGAGTTCATAAAGCTGGTTTGGGTGGTGTCATCTTTTGCATTGGCTAGAATGTCAAGTGTCTTCTTAACTGCCGGTTCACTGTTTAGGGCAAGTAAGATTTTTGACAGTTCCCTGTTGGTATAGTTGGATTTGGCAGGATAGAAAGGTTCTAACCTTTGGGCCAAAGCAGCTGCATCAGCATCATTGACCTTACCCATGCGGGCAATGACAATTTCGTAAACCCTTAATAGGTTTTCCAACATCTTAGGTGTAATCTTTTCTACTGGAATAGTAGCCAGTTTTTTCATGATCTGAGGCTGAAGGGAAGGATCAGCAACATGTGCCATCGCTACCATCGCTTCAGTCAATCGAACCACGTTGCGTTCTGCAAAAACTTTGTCTTTCCAGGTCTCAAACGGTTGGTGTTCTACTGCTAAACGTGCAGCATAACGGATGAATCTATCCTCATGACCTAAATATTCCCAAACTTTATCAACAGTTCCTGCCGCAGATGGTCTGTGGTATTGCTCAATCTCTCTACGCAATTTCACCAATTCATTAGGCTCAGCTTTTTTGACCTCATTATTGATCTTATCACGATCTTTATGGTATACACGGTATAAGTCAGATTCCAAACGTCTACCACCCGTAAGGAAGTAAAGACTTCCATCTGGACCAATGGTTCCATCGGTCAAAGGTAGTGGAGATCCTGAGATAAATTCTTCCGCTTTCGCTGTATAGCTAGCTCCATTTGGTTGTAATTGGATGGCATAGATGATACCGAAACTCCAATCAAATGCGAACAGGCTGTTTCTATATTTATCAGGAAACTTAGCTTGGCTAGGGTTGATGAAGTTAGTAGGAGATCCTTGACCAATATTTAAAGTCGCAGGAAGGTTGTCTAAGAATCTTTCATCCCATTTCGCATCTCCCTTTCTCCAGCCGTATTCACCACCACTAGGAACATGTAAAATCCTGGTCGGACGATACCAAGGCATTCCGAAATCCCATTCCATATCCGAGTCGTAGGTAAATAATTCGCCTTCATTATTGAAGGCTAAGTCAAAACCATTACGCATACCCGATGCAATAAGATCCCAGGATTTACCTTCTGAATCCGTCTTTGCAATCCATCCACCGTTCAAGTGTGAATCCGCATCGTGTCCATGGGTATCAAGGATATAAGGAATCAGATTGTCCACCTTATCGTTAGGTAATGAACGGTAATTGTCCATTTTTGGGATCTTAGTAAAGTTACCGGCAATTACATAGATCATAGAATCTGGCCCTAGCACGATGCTGTGCGGTCCATGTTCCCCTTCGCCTTCCAATTCCATCAATTGCGTGATTTTATCTAATTTATCATCGTTGTTGGTGTCTTGAAGTCTATATAGGCCAGAGCCTTTTGAAAGGTTCTCATTAGGACGGTGGTTGATCATCACATATAAGCTGTTATATGCCCATAGCAAACCTTGCGCAAAGCCCATTCCAACCTTATTGCTGGTCGTATCATTAGGGTCACGGCCTTCAATAGGGAAGTCTAATGCTTCAATTTTCGGCTTAACAGTTGAATCTGAACCAAGAGGAGGCAATTCAACGCGGAATAGACCACCAAATTGATCCGATGTTATCATACGACCTTTGTCATCAAAAGTCATGGAAACCCAAGATCCTTTTTTGTCATCAGAAGGGCTGTAGATATGCTCGATTTCAAAGCCATCGGGCAATGTTATTTTATCCGTTTTTGGATTGGGTTCTTTTACCTCCTCCTTTTCCTTCTCTTGCTTACATGCTCCTGCGAATATAAACAGGAACAAGGCAAACAAATACAATTGTGCTCTTTTCGTTTTTATCATTTGGTTTTTATGTTGATATAGTTTATAACAGCTTAAAAATGCCTACCAACCCTCATTCTGTTTGATTCCATTGATCTGAACCTCACGCTGAGGGATCGGATAAAGGAGTTTGAACGGTTGGATATTATATGAAGCACTGCTCAGTCGAGTCAATCTTTTCTTTTCCTCGGCACCATGAGCAGTCATCACTTCAATGGCTTTTCCAGTTCTCAGAAGTTGATACCACCTATGGTTTTCAAAGGCAACTTCAACTCTTATTTCATTTGCAATGGCCGTTCTCAAAGCGTCTTTGGCTAGTCCTGACAAAGGTTTCAATCCAGCTCTTTTTCTTACGAGATTCAGGTTTGCCGTTGGATCTCCTGAGCCTACCTCATTCTGCGCTTCTGCTAACATCAAAAGGACGTGTGCATAGCGATAGATTGGCCAGTTTTCATTCGATCTTCCATCCTCGATATAAGGTGCGTGATAGTACTTTTTGATAAATGGCATACTTCCTCCAAATGCTTTTGACTCTTGAAATGCTGCATTTGAAGGGTCGTTGAACATTTGAATAGACTTATCTCTACGCACATCTCCCTGTTCATAGGCGTTATATATGCTCGGTGTAGGAATGTTGCTTCCACCTAAGTTTCCGGAGAAACCGACCAATTGCATCTTTGCATTCCTTGGGCCGAACATGAAAATGAAGTTACTGTTTTCACCTTCTACTGATTGATCAAACTGTACTTCAAAAACTGACTCTGCATTATTCTTTGAATTAGGACTAAAACAGGATGCGTAATCTGGCATCAATGAATAGCCTAATTTGGTTACTTCTTGAAAATTGGTTACTGCCTCAGCATATTGCTTTCTTGTTAGGTAGACCTCACCCAATAGCGTATAGGCTGCTCCTTTGGTCGCTCTTCCTACGCTTCCTTTGTCATAGCTTGGAAGTAAGTTTGCAATGGCATCCTTAGCATCTTGGATAATGACTGCATAAATTTCGTCTACTGTACCTTTTTTGCCATCCGAGAATGCATCCGAAGGATTTGCAACCTCTTTCGTCAGCAAAGGAACTTCACCAAAAAGTCTTACTAAATGAAAGTACGAAAATGCTCTCAAAAACTTGGCCTCTCCCAGGTATTGTAACTTTAATTTTTCATCCGAGAACTGTACTTGATCAATCCTGCTGATGATGGCGTTGGATTGTTGAATCGCAACATACAGGTTTACCCAAGTGGTATTCACGTAGTTATTGGAAGAGGTGATCAAGAATTCATCAATTTCTTCCCGCTGCTGCACGCCACGGTCCGTTTCATCATATTGATAATTGGTATTGTCCGATCTCATCTCTGTCATTGCATTGAAATCACTCGTATAGAGTACCTGCAATCTGCTGTATGCACCATTTACTGCCCGAAGGATCTGTCCTTCGTTTTCATAATAGTTCTCTCCACTGGAAAAGGTATAGGGTTTTACATCCAATAATTTATTGCAGGAGCTCATGCTCAATAACCCTAGACCTAATAGAATATATCTTAGTTTCATAATCCTTGTCTTAAAAATTGAAATTCAACCCTAATGTGTAAATCTTTGGAACAGGGTAAGCCGAATAGTCGATCCCTGGTACCAATGGACTTATATCCCCTCTGTTTATGTTAGTTCCTTCTGGGTTTCCATCATAATTGGTAAATAAGAATGGATTCTGAAGGTTAGCATAAATCCTAAGGTTGTTTAACACTCCACCAATGCTCTTAGGGAGGGAGTAGCCTATTGTAATGTTCTTTATCCATAGGTAATCTGTCTTTTGGACAAATAGGGAATGGGTATCACGATACATTACACGGCCTCTACCAGTACCATTGGTTGTTGGTACCAGACCACTACCTGGATTAGATTCTGATCTCCAACGATCAGCAACCTCCTTACGCACATTAAATACCCCGTCGATGTTGTCCGTATAGAACCTGGTTGCATGCAACATTTCTTGTCCCATGGAACCCACCATCATCACTCGGAAATCGAATGCTTTATAAGTCAAGGTATTGGTCATACCAAAGTTGAAGTCAGGATAAGGATTACCGATTACCGCAAAGTCATCATTTGGTGTAATCTGGCCATCTCCGTTCACATCCTTCATTTTTAAGTTCCCTGGGATTGCTCCTGGGAATGCTGGATTATTGTCTACATCTGCTTGATTTTGATAAATTCCTTCTACCACATAGCCAATGATCATACCTACCGGTTGACCAATCTCGGTGATATTGGTAAAGTTTCCTTCCGAACTCTGTCCTGAGAAGATAGGGTCTGTACTACGGCCGAGGGCAATGACTTTGTTGCGGTTGAATGAAATATTGAAGTCGGTATTCCAGGTAAAGTTTTCACGGGCAATATTTGCTGAACTGATTGAGAACTCGAAACCTTTATTTTCGACATCACCACGATTTTCTACGACGGAGCCGAATCCTGATGAGTTAGGAATTGGGGTATTCAATAATAGATCTAAGGTGTTACGTTTATAATAGTTGGCGGTTAAAGTCAAACGGTTATTCCATGTAGTGAAATCCAAACCAATGTTCAACTCCTTCATCCTTTCCCAACCTAGGAAGCTGTTTCCAAGACTGTTCATCACACGACCTGGTGCCAATCCGCCTCCAAAAATATAGTTGGAAGCACCGATGCTGCTTAAAGAAGCATAATTGGCAATATTGAAGTTACCTGAACGTCCATAAGAAGCCCTCAGTTTTAACTCATCAATCCACTCTTTATCTTTCAGGAAAGCTTCTTCGGATAATCGCCAACCGACTGCAACCGATGGGAAAGAACCCCAGCGATTGTCCTTACCAAATCTTGAGGAGCCATCCGCACGGAAAGACCCTGTCAAGATATATCGATCTAGGTAGGAGTAGTTAACCCTAGCTAAATAGGATATCAATCCCCAGTCTTCAATTCCTGTGCCTCCGGTTATTCTTGCTGCAGCATTCAAGGTCTGAATGTCGTCATCTGGGAATTGGGCACCGTTGAAGTTGGCATTCTTGTTCTTTTGCATTTGGATGGAATAACCTGCCAATGCAGAAATCGAATGTCCGTTATCTGAAGAGTAATCGTAGTTTAAGGTGTTTTCATTTGCCCAGTTGATGTATTGGCCTCTTCCATAACTTCCGCTAGGAATAGATGCACCAGGGGCATTTTGATTAGGTAGAGTGGAAGGTCTAAAGGTCTCGCCACTTTCATCTTGATAGTCTACGTTGAAGGTAGTCTTGAACTTTAGGTTGTCCAAAAAGCTATATTCTGCATAGGTACTCATCAATAGCTTTAACTTGGAGCTCTTGTTGGTCCGCTCATTTAAGAACATCACAGGATTTGGGTTCCCAAAAGTTCCAGCAGATTGAATATACGGAACATAGGAGCCATCATCGTTATATATTTTGGCGACAGGAGTCGTGATCTCAAAGAATTCATCCCGTCCTTGTCCATTGATTCCACCTTCAATGTAGGATAGGGTAGGGTTGATGTTCATCCCTAATTTTAATTTCTTTGCAAAATTCCCTTCCACATTCGCACGGATGGAGAAACGGTCAAAGCCCGAGTTCAACATCACGCCCTTCTGGTTCAAATATCCTGCAGACACAAAAGAACGAATGCTTTCATTACCACCAGAGAAATTCACGTTGATATCCGACATCGGAGCGATTCGGGTAACTGCATCATACCAATCCACACCTTCACCCAATGCAGCAGGGTTTCTATATTCTTCAGGGATATCATTTATTGTGGGTTCCCTTCCTTCTTCAAACCTGATTTTATCTTCGATGGCCTCTTTCCTGAATTGTGCAAATTCTGCAGCATTCATCAGGTTGGGTCTACCTTTCTGAGGGACTTGTTGTAAGCCGGAACTTGCCGCTACATCGATTCTCATCTTACCATCCGTACCACGTTTGGTATTGATCAAGATTACCCCATTAGAGCCTCTAGAACCATAAATTGCCGTGGCAGAAGCATCCTTCAATACGGTCATCGACTCAATATCGTTGGGGTTGATGGTTGCCAAAGGATTTCCCCTTTCACTGGAAGATCCAGGAACTGGAAATCCATCAATAACATAGAGTGGCTGGCTACCAGCACCAATTGCCCCAATTCCCCTGATCTGAATCCTTGGTCCACCACCTGGAGTACCATTGGAATTACTGACCTGTACTCCCGAAAGTTGTCCGGTTAATGCTTGGTCAGGACTAGCGATAGCCTGTCCTTTTACATTTTTCATAGACACAGCGGCAATCGATCCAGTAACGTCTTTTTTCTGCTGACTACCATAACCAACGACTACCACTTCGGTAATGTCCTCACTGCTACTGTCCAATGCAATGTTTTGTGTACCAGCAGCATTGACAACGATTTCCTTCGAAGTGAAACCAATATTGTCAAAGGTCAGGGTTTGGCCTTTGTTCAATTCGATTTCATAATTTCCGTTTTCATCGGTTGCAGTCGCCGAGTTCGTGCCTTTTACGCGAACAGAAACACCAGCAATAGGAACCCCATTGGCATCACTAACCGTTCCTGTGACCTTGATTTTCTCTTGGCCAAACAAGTTTAAGTTGCTGATGCCCGTGTTATGTTCCACGGAGATGTTGTGTGTTTCTTTATTCATAGTAGAATAATTGTTGACCTCGGAATAGCCGGCCTGCGATAGAATCAAAGCAGGAAAGATCAACGATAATTGCAGGAATCTTTTCTTGGGTTCATTTCCGAATGTGAACCCTAAAACCCTCCTAAATGTTACGATAGGCGCAATTGATCGATGGTTTTTAGTTTTGTTTAATTGGTCATATTGCATACCTTTGCAAAGTTAAATGGTTAAACAATAAAGAGTTTCGACCCTCTTGGTTAGTTTAAAAAGACCATTGATATTGAACCGATAGTGCGGGAACACTGTCGGTTTTTTTATTGGTCTTTTTCAATGTTATTGTTCAATAACAGATCATCCTTTTTCTAAGTAATACATGTTTTCGTTTTTCATTTGGTTTATTGGCAGTCTAGGTTGAAGAGCTACCGGAATTAGTTATTAGTTATAGGTTGCCAATACTTTGGCTGTAATCCAAATATAGCTATCCACTTTAGGTTGAGCATCCTGCACCGTCCTGTAGAATGGTTTTGAATGAGGATTGGAGGGGAGAAAAGGAGGGGAGATTTGAGAGGTGTTTTAGTCGTGTCACCCTGATGCAAGAAGGGTCTCGGAGTACGATTTTGACTTGAGTTCCATAAAGTTCCGAGATGTTTCGTGCCTCAACATGACACACCGATGGGTTGTATTTTAGTTGTGTCACCCTGATGAAAGAAGGGTCTCGGAGTACGATTTTGACTTGAGTTCCATAAAGTTCCGAGATGTTTCGTGCCTCAACATGACACACCGATGGGTTGTATTTTAGTCGTGTCACCCTGATGAAAGAAGGGTCTCGGAGTACGATTTTGACCTGAGTTCCATAAAGTTCCGAGATGTTTCGTGCCTCAACATGACAAAATAAAAGAAACTCACAAAAACACTTTTCACTCACTAATCAGGAATTGGTTTAGGATCTAGTGTAATTCTTCTGCTTCATCGTTAAGAAACTTCCATTCTGGATTAAAATCATTTATTAATGCTTCCTTTTTCGCTCTGGTCCATCCCTTAATTTCTTTTTCTTTACTAATAGCCGCACGTATATTCTCGAAAATCTCATAAAACAAGAGGTATTTTATCTTATATTTTTTTGTAAAACTATTCATTCCATAATTTTGAAACTCCTGTTGATATAATCGATATCTCAAATTATTGGTAACTCCAGTGTAAAGGACAGTCCTTGATAGATTTGTAATTATATAGACAAAATATAATCTTTTGATTGGCTTCATGTCAATAAGGTAGGGGTTCTGTATTACTTAGAACTTTACTTTTTATTAATTAATCCCCCCACCTGATAGAACAGGATAGTCTTTCCCTGACCCATTCCTATCTTTAATCAATCCCGCTTTTCTTCCAAAACTTATCCACTTAATAAAACTATTGCATAAAAAGGATGAAAATGGAAAGGTAATTTCCGAAATTGAAGTACCTAAAATATTATACCTGATTAAATCATAACGAATGGGGACCCTAAGGATAGTATGCTGTATTTGTCTAGGCTTGTTGTTAAACCTTGCAGCTTCGTATGCTAGCATACAGCCTAAATATCTGCGTACAGAATATAAGATCAATCCCTATGTAGAAGAAAGTAAACCGCGATTGAGTTGGGAGCTTGAAGGCAAGGGATTCAACCAATCTCAATTAGCTTATCAGGTTATGGTAGCCAGTTCGGAAGCCTTGCTTAGAAAGAACCAAGCAGACCTTTGGGACAGCAAAAAGGTAAATGGCAACCAAACCAATCAGATTGAATATGCTGGAAAGTTACTTCAGTCTGGACAACGGGTTTATTGGAAGGTCCGCTCCTGGGATGAAAAGGATAGAGTTGGCAAATGGTCGGAAATCCAATATTGGGAATTGGCGAAACCTAACCCAGAGGATTGGAAAGCAAAGTGGATCGGGGTTGATTTAAACCACTTAGCTCCTAAAGGAGAATATCATTTACCACCTTCGCCATATTTACGAAAAGAGGTCTCTCTAAAGAAGAAGATTAAATCCGCGCGATTATACATTAGCTCCCTTGGACTCCATAATTTTTATGTCAATGGAGAAAAGATAGGGCGCGGTTATTTTGCATCAGGTTGGACTGACTATAATAAGCGTGTATATTACAATGTATATGATGTCACAGACCAATTGAGCGATGGAAACAATGTGTTTGGCGCCATATTATCCAGTGGCTGGTATGCCGGTTATTTAGGCTATGCCTTGTTGGTCGGTTCCCCGCAGGTAAACCAGTTCTATGGAAAATTTCCCCTTTTGAAGGCACAGATCGATGTAACCTACGAGGATGGGAGCAAGGAGCATATTGCCACAGATTCACGTTGGAAATACAGTACTGGTGCCATACTGGAATCAGATTTCTTGGAAGGTGAAAAGCATGATGCCAGAAAGGAACCACAGGGATGGAATAGGGTTGGTTTCGATGCAAGTGCGTGGACCGATATCCAAGAGTTTCCAGACCAAGAAGGGCAGGAACTTGAAATCTATCCAAGTAATCCAGTTCGGGTATTGCAGGAGTTATCCGCCAAGTCCATTAAGAAAATTGCTGAAGGTCAATATATCGTGGATTTTGGCCAAAACTTCGCTGGTAATATCCGGTTAAAGATCAATGGCAGCAAAGGAGATTCCCTGGTCTTTCGATATGGAGAAATGCTGTTTCCTGATGGTAAGCTGATGACGGATAACCTGCGAAAAGCGAGAGCTACGGATACATACATCCTAAACGGGTCAAAGAATGAGGAGTGGAGTCCTAGCTTCACCTTTCATGGGTTCCAGTTCGTGGAAGTTACCGGATTGAAAGTGGAACCTAGCCTTGATTTCTTGACAGGCTTGGTGATGAGTTCGGATCTCGACCAGGTAGGAAGTTTTGAATCCGACAATCCCATGCTAAATCAGCTTTACAGTAATATCCTTTGGACCCAGAAAGCTAATTATCTAGATATACCGACCGACTGTCCGCAAAGGGATGAAAGGTTGGGCTGGACGGGTGATGCCCAAGTATATATGCGTTCGGCGATCTTCAATGCCGATGTTGCGCCATTCCACAAGAAATGGATCAAAGACCTGAATGATTCCCAATGGCCGAATGGTGCCTATCCCATCTATGCCCCTATGCCAGTTAATGCAGAAGGGGTAGCTGCAATCAGAGCATCCGATTCTTTCTCACCGGGCTGGTCTGAGGCGGGGATTATCTGCACGTATGAATATTTTAAAGCCTATAATGACCTTCGCATTGTTCGGGAGTCACTTCCATTTATGAGGAAATTTATGGCTTTCCTAAAGTCCAGAACGAAAGGCAATGTGTTGCAGGAAGGAGCTTTTGAAGATGTAAACCCAAAAGGTGGATTTGGAGATTGGTTGTCGGTAGGAGAAAAGACAAGTCCTGATCTATTGGCCACAACCTACTATTTCTACTGCAATAAATTGATGGCTGAGATGTGTCGTGCAATTGGAGATATGCAACTAGCTACGGATTATGAAAAGGAGTCCTTTGCCGTTAAGATGGGGTTCAAACAACATTATATGGACGAACATGGAAAACTGAAAACCAATTCCGCGTTCTATGGAAAGGGTGAAGGCTATGTGGAAGGTCAAAACGGCTTTTCTGGCCATACCCAAACCGCCTATGCCAATGCATTGTATTCAGGGATATTGGATGAGCAGGATGAAGCCTTGGCAGGTAAATATCTCCGAGAGCTTTTGGAAGCCAATGGCAATAAGTTGAGTACCGGTTTCTTGGGTTTCAAACCGCTTTTGCCAGCATTGACTGCTTCTGGTTCAACTGATAAGGCTTACATGCTCTTACAAAGTACTGAATACCCATCCTTAGGCTACGAGGTGGTAAATGGAGCGACTTCCATTTGGGAACGTTGGGATAGCTATAGCAAGGAAAAAGGATTTATCCATAATGCAGCCATGAATTCTTTCTCACACTATGCTTTCGGTTCGGTAAACGAATGGATGTTTGAGCATTTGCTCGGCATAAAGTTGAAAGAAAATGGTTTCCAGGAGGTCTATATACAGCCTGAAATTGGTGATTTTGGAATCAATGAGGTAGCGGGATCCTATCGTTCCATAGCTGGCAACATCAAAAGTGCATGGAGCAGATCGGAAAAGGAGGTCATGCAGGAAATCCAGATTCCAGTCAATGTGGTCGCTTATTGCAGTATAAATACGGAGGATCTAAAGGATGTAAAAATAAATGGAGAACCCATTGATCGAAACAACCTCGTGCGTTCCTTAAAGAAACTAGATGGGGAAATCTTGGTCGAACTTGGCTCGGGTAAGTATACAATCAGAACAGCTCTTTAATGTAAATAGATTTATGAAACAGGTAGCCTTTAAAATGAAACTTCTGCCGGGCAATGAAGCGGAATATCTTCGTCGGCATCAGCAGATTTGGCCGAAATTGGCAAAACTCTTAAAAGAGAATGGGATATCTGATTATTCCATTTTTTTAGATCCGGAGACCTTGGATCTCTTTGCGGTGCAGACCTTGGCTGAGGGATTTGAAGAACAAAAATTAAAGGCAGATCCCATTATGAAGGAATGGTGGGCCTATATGAAGGATCTGATGGAAACCAATGCAGATTATTCACCAAAAACTTTTCCCTTAAAACAAGTATTTTACTTACCTTAGGATGTATACAAAGTAAACCTATATTGTAATACATATCTTATGACTTCCAAGGTAACTGATTTCTTAAAGACCATCCAGATTAGTGACTTTTCTGCTACCCCAAAATACAAGCAGCTAGCCAGTGCTATTATCGATGCGGTCAAGAACGGTGCATTGGAAAAAGAGGATATGCTACCCTCCATCAATGAACTTTCGGTGTATGTGGATATTTCTCGGGATACCGTGGAAAAAGCATATAAGTTCCTTAAAAATGCGGAAGTCATCGCCTCCATTCCGGGTAAAGGATATTACATTGCGACCACAGATGTCAAACAGAGACAGAAGATCGCGATCCTCCTTAATAAGCTCAGTGCCCATAAAAAGTTGGTTTATGATTCCTTTGCAAGAGAATTGGAAGATGATGCCGCCCTCGATCTTTTTGTATATAACTCAGATATCACCTATCTGCGGACCCTTTTAGGTGGATTGACGAAGACCTATGATTATTATGTGCTCTTCCCTCATTTTAAGGAAGGAAGGGATCAAGCTCCTGATATTATCAATAAATTGATTCCACCTGAAAAGTTGATCCTATTGGGTAAGTATATAGATGATATACAAGGGGATTTTGCAGCGGTATATGAGAATTATGAGAAGGACATCTATGGGGCATTGGAAGAGGCCCTTCCTTCTCTGAGTAAGTACCATACCCTGAACCTGATCTTTCCGGACAATAGTGACTACCCCAAAGCGATTATCAAGGGTTTCTATAAATTTGCCCAGCAATATGCGTTCAACCATTCTCTAGTCAGTGAATTGGAGAAGGAAAAAATTGAATTGGGTAGCTGTTATATCAATATCGCAGAAGATGACCTGGTTAAGCTATTGGACAAGATCATTAAAAAGAACCTCAAGATAGGGCAAGATGTAGGGGTAATCTCCTACAATGAAACCCCATTAAAGAAATTTATCCTCAATGGGATCACCACGATTTCCACTGATTTTGAAATGATGGGTAAGATGGCGGCAGAGCTTATCAAGAACAAATCGAAAGATCATGTAGAAGTTCCTTTTTACCTGAAGCAAAGGTCATCAATTTAATGAGTTAGTAAATTTAGTAAGTAAGGATCATCAAAAATCGTTTCCGTTCATAAACAATTTGTTCTGTAATCTGTTCAATATCAGGTTACAAAAGCAATAACCTTATGAAAATCGTAAAGACTGTTATTTTTACCCTATTTGGCTTGGCCTTTATCTTCTTTGGAACAGCCAAGTTCATCAATATCATTCCGACACCTGAATTGACAGAGGCACAATTATCCATTACAGCAGCATTAGTGAAATTGAAATGGCTTATCCCCTTGGTCGGTACGATGGAGATTATCGGAGGTCTTTTGGTCGCTATCCCCAAAACGCGGGCATTAGGGGCTATAATCCTGTTGCCTATCTTGATAGGAGTATTCCTTCATCATGCTACCTTAGATCCTTCAGGAGCGCCGATGGCTGCCGTATTGGGATTGATTGATATTTGGATCATAGCCGACAACTGGAAGAGATACCTGCCTATGATAAAATAGCACCTTCCGGATCCCTTTTCCATTCCTTCGTTTGAACCAGGATTAAAGGGATGGGAGGATGGGCCAAGATCATGGTATAACCGTGGCATTCTAACTATTTTTGGACGTGCTACTGTAGTGGCGTATTGCAAACCCCCGCCCCATACAAACCTAAAATAATATCATCCCTTTGGCTGACTCTTTTCCATTCCTTCGTTTGAACCAGGATTAAAGGGATGAGAGGATAGACCAAGATTTAAACTGCATCAAACAAATAATTGACCGATGGTTCTTTAGCACATTTCCAATTCTGAACGAGGAGTGAAGAATCTGTACGGTTCTTATAAAAATGGCCTGTCATCTTCAATCGAAGATTGAAGAACTGTACGCCAATGCTATCATTTTTTGATTATCAGTATTTATAGTTCCGAGATGTTTCGTTCCTCAACAAGACAGGCAGAGGGAATTAAAGGGTATAGCTCCGAGATGTTTCGTTCCTCAACATGACAAAAAAAGCTAAAAAGATAGCCGCTTTCCACTCTCTCACATCTCATATCTCACATCTCAAATCCAAAAACAGAAAAAGCGAGCATCGCTCGCTTTTTCTGTTTTTCCTATTTCACTGGATATTCCTTAAAAATTCCTTCTACCACTTTCGGTAAATTGTTGATTGATTTTTCAGGGGTTTGAATTTCACCTGATCCTCTCGCTTGCCATACCACCGAATTTGATTTTCGGTCCAAGGCTTCGATGATTAAGTGGGAGTAGCGGACTTTTTCTTTTCCTACCGGATAAGATCTTCCGCCCCAGCCGTAGCCCCACCATGGACTAAAGCCCCAAGGACCACCCCAGCCCCAGCCTGTATTTCCGTACACCATTCTGCTTTTGTTGTTCACAATCGTGATATAACGGAACAGGATGTCTGGATTTTCTTTGCTGTAGCGCATTCCTCTTGCCTCTAATTCACGGTTTGCGGTCGACAGAATATTATTTCTGGCGATATCGTTCGTAAAGTAGTTCTTGGAAAGGGAGTCTACAGGAGGTAACCAACCATATGTTTTATATTGTGCGAAGTCCAAAGTTTGGACTCTCGTGGTATTATATTTATAGGGGCTACAGGAGCCTAAAATGAAGACTACCCCAAGTAGCATGATTGACCAAAACTTTTTCATAAATCTCAATTTATTTTATTAGACGTGTTTTACCTTAAAAAGTTTAACCCCCAAACGAATATTTTGCAACCAATGGCATGGACCTACCTGGGCCAAATGCTTTAGGGCTAACGCGCAGGATAGGAGGAGCTTGGAACCTTTTGAATTCCGCATTGCAAAGCAGTTTATAGATCCTGTTTACCAAGCTTTCCTCGAAGCCTAAATTGATCACATCCTCCTTGGATTTTTCCATTTCGATCAATTGGAAAAGGACAGCATCCAAAAGATCATAATCAGGTAGGGAATCCGAATCCTTTTGATCAGGTCTTAACTCTGCCGATGGCGGTTTAACGATTGTATTGATAGGGATAATTTCCCGTTCACGGTTTATGTATTTTGCCAGCTCGTATGCCTGTGTTTTATAAACATCGCCAATGACACTGATTGAACCAGCCATGTCGCCATATAGGGTGCCATAGCCAACTGCAGCTTCACTTTTGTTAGAGGTGTTCAAAAGGATGTTTCCAAATTTATTGGAAATCGCCATCAGTAAGGTGCCACGGGTTCTCGCCTGAATGTTTTCTTCGGTGGTGTCTTTCTCACGGCCAGCAAAGGTTTCTTCAAGAGTAGACTCAAAGGCAGCTGCAATATCTTTAATCGGAATAATCTGATGTTGGCATCCGGTATTCTCCACCAGGTCCAAGGCATCTTTCAGCGAGTGGTCCGTAGAATAAACCGAAGGCATCAGGATCGAAAGAACATTTTCAGGACCTAAGGCTTCGCAGGCTAATGCAGCAACCAATGCCGAATCCAGACCTCCTGAAAGCCCAAGTATCGCAGACTTAAACCCTGATTTTTGAAAATAATCTCTTAGTCCCAAGATCAAGGCATCATGGATCAAAGATATTTCCGAGGTTTTGCGTGGATTATACTCCACAGTCGATTTCAGGTCATTGTTGATCAATTCCACAAACTGTAGGTCTTCCTCAAAAGCCTTTAATTCCAAAATTACCTCAGCTTTTTTGTTCAATGCCAAGGAACGACCATCAAAGATGATATCCGTCTGGGCACCGATTTGATTGACATAGATTAAAGGAGCGCTTGCTTTAATCACATTGCGTTTCAATACATTTTTTCGGCTTTCAAAATGGGTATATGAAAACGGTGAGGCAGCAATATTGATGATCAGGTCGGGGTTCTCTTTGGCCAACTCCAACATGATGTCGCCAACATAAGAATTTGGTCCATCATCATCCCATAGATCTTCACAGATGGTCAACGCAATGGTTTTCTCTTTGAATTTGATGCAGCTTACCTGTGCATTAGGTTCAAAATAGCGGTACTCATCAAAAACATCGTAATCTGGGAGCAAGCTCTTTTTGGTAATTTGCTTAACTTGTCCTTGTTCGATCAAAACAGCGGCATTGTAAAGGGATTTTCCTTCTCCGTCTTGATTCGGAACTGGAGCGCCAATGATACAGGCGATGTCCTGACAGTGTTCAGCAATGTTCTCTATGTTATGATAGCATTGCTGTAAAAAGGCAGTGTTTCGCAAAAGGTCCTTAGCAGGATAGCCTCCAATAGCCAATTCTGCAAATACGATTAGTTCAGCGCCTTCATTCTTTGCTTTCAGGATGCTGTCGATAATTTTTTGATTGTTCTTTTCGAAATTTCCTATATGGTAGTTGAGCTGTGATAAAGCAATCTTCATGTGTTGACTTTTATTGTAAAAATAGTAATTTAATTTAGTTATCGGCTAAAGCCTTTACGCCATAAAGTAACATATACCAGAAAATTTCTGGACGAATTTAGAAGTCACTCTTTTGTTTTGACCTTATTCGAGACACATTCGGAATTTTCGCAAAATGAATTGAATACTTTGAAAGGATTTCCCGAATGTGTCTCGAATGAGTCTCGAATGAAACCCAAATTTCTATCTAGGTTTTTAGGTTGAGATCCAACAGAAAAAGGCAACCTTTCGATTGCCTTTTTGTAAATATTATTTGATTTTTTGCGCTTAGTTTGCGTTTCTGATATCCGTTACTTCAATAGTAAAGATCAGCGGTGAATCCGCAGGGATATTTTCTTGTGCTTGGTTATCATAACACAAAGGAGAAGGAGCGATAAATCTCACTTTATTTCCTTTTAATAATCCATGAGGTAAAACACCAGAATAACCTGATGAAGCTTTAGGGTAGAACATCACCATCCAAGAAGTGATTAATCTGTTGATGGTCATTTGAGTAGCGGTTGTTTTTTCTTCAAAAACTTTTCCATCCATTAATTCACCTTTATATTTTACGTTTGCAATTACTGGTACCCAACCATTACCTGCAGAAACATATTCGAATGCAGCACTATCAACTGTTGTAGGCAATACTTCGTACCAAATACCGTAAGCTGAATCTATGTTATCACCGAAATGCTCTCTTGCATAAGCTTCAATAAGTGGAGCCTGTTTTTTCAAAGTTGAATCGATTCTTCTTTGATTTGCTTCATAATCAAAATCATTAGTTTCCGTCTTCATACAAGAAGAAACACTTACCACAGCCAAAAGAGCAACTAAGAATAATTTTAAGTTTTTCATATTTGTTTTTAGTATCATTAATAATGCTTCTGATAACGCATGAATTTTTTAATACGCTACAGTTGCGGGTATAAATTTATAAAATATTTAATAGTTGCTTAATACTTAAGTAATTAAATTTTTTGAATTTCATGGAAAAATCGGTGTCTAAGATAATGGTAGTAGGGAAAACAGCCCTGTTTTTGCTGCCCATTAAAATACTTGCCAAGGGGTGATATTTTCCAGTCCTTTTGGATTTTAATTCGCTCGCGTAGACCTCTCCGTCGAATCTCACGGTATCTACGGATTCTGCGTCAAACTCTACGGCATAATATCCTGAATTGAGCTTTTCGATCACTTGTGGGTCTTTAAAGTTCTCTCCTAGCATCTTTTTGCAATAGGAACACCAATCAGTATGAAAGAAAATCAATACGGGTTTGGGCCTAACCGTCAAAGAATCACTCAATTGCTCAAAGGAAAGCCAGTTGACGGCAGGTTCGTTCCGCTCTTGAGCTTGGAGCGAACCTGCCGTCAATAGGATGGCTATGGATATGAATTGTAACAACTTCATTAGTGAAAATGTCCTACCTTGATACCGAAGGTAACTGTCCTTGGTCTTGATGGTCCATAGATATAATTGGAGTCACGCAAAGCGCCTTTGTCAAAATCTTTTTGGAAAGCATTGAAGACGTTTTGCATTCCACCGAACACTTCAATGCTGAAGTCTTTCTTCAGGGAGAAAGTGTAACCTAAACGGAAGTTTGCTTCCACAAAATTTGGAGAGTTTTTCAAGATCATCTCTTCGCCTTCCAAGACATGCGGCACGATCATACTACCGGTGTAAACACCAGTAATGTCAACGTTAAATGGTTCCAATGGTTTCCAGTTGGCATTAAAGTAACCGTAAACGTTTGGTGTACGAACAAACTTTTTGCTGCTGATATTCTCTGCAGGAGTTTTACCTTCATACAAGAGCTGCTCATCGGTATATTCAGAGCGTTGAACCGTTCCGCCCATCTGGAAACTATATTTTGAAGATGGAGCAATATTCAATTCCACGTTGGAACCATATACCTTTGCTCCAGATCCATTGCGCATTTCCTGGATGATCAAGTTTTCATCTTGGGAGGTCATGATATTGGTGAATGGATTTTGGAGATCGGTATAGAAACCTTCCAATAGTAAACTGGTCTGTACAGAACCAAAGTTTTTGGTAATGTTAAATGAACCCGTGTAGGCATTGGAATATTCGGTCTTTAGGTTTTCGCCGATCAATACGAACACTTGTTGCCCTCCGATGGAAGTGACGTGCATATCCTCGTTGAAAGCTTGTGGAGCACGGAATCCTCGGGCATATCCACCCCTGAATTGCAGGTAATCTGTAATGTCATATAGTAAGGTAAACCTAGGGCTGAATGTGCCAAAGTTTTGGGCAGAATTTCTATTGTATCCGGCCAATTTATAGTTTCCATCCACATAAGTGTAATCATAACGGGCACCAATCAAGGTTTTAAGGTTTTCGAGGATATTCCACTCGTACTGCGCATAAGAACCCACTCCATGTGTCTTTTGATCGATCAGTCGAGCGTATCCAGGGATATTGTCCTTAGTTCTATTGTTGTTGTATTCCACCCCAGCTGTTATGACATCGCGTTCGAAGGTATAGGTATATTGCGCACCTACAACCATGGCAAAATCATCGGTATCACCGTATGCATTGGAAGCCAAGACGCTGTCTTGAGCAGTTCTGCCGCCTCCTAGACCACCATAGAAGCTTTCTCTATCGGTGATCTGGCCGGAGCCATAGATGGACAGTTTATGTTTGTAATCCTTAGAATACTGATCATAGGTCAAACCTCCGATGAAGGTGTTAGTCCTTAACTGTTCCGTTACATCGGTAAAGTGTGGAGCTTTGTCCAGATTGTCACCACCTCTTCGGAATTCATTCAAGGCACTTAAGTCTAAAGTAATCTTATTGAATTCAGAAGGCTTATAGAAGGCTTTTGTGCCAAAAGTGATGTTCTTCAATTTGGTCATTTCCGAAAAACCGTCGCCATTTGCGTCATAGGCTTGACGGTTACGGTGCATTCCGTAGAAAGTAGCACCTGCTTTAAGATCATTGTCTACATAAGAGGTGTTGAAATCAATGGTGTTGTCCCAAGCTTGTCCATCGATGATGGAGTTGGTCGATTTAATCTGCCAATCGTTTTCAACAGGGTCTTTGGTAATGATATTGATCGTTCCGGCAATGGCATTTGCACCAAATAGGGCAGAACCACCTGAACGTACCACCTCGATGCGGTCTATCATGGATGTTGGAATCTGGTCCAAGCCATACACACTGTTTAAGGCTGAGAAAACAGAGCGCGAGTTGATCAAGATCTGTGAATATGCCCCTTCCATTCCATTTAATCGCACTTGGGTAAAGCCACAGTTTTGGCAATTGTTTTCCACCCGAACCCCAGGTTGGTAGTTCAAGGTTTCAGACATGGCCACAGACTGTGTTGCGGTAAATAGTTTAGGACTCAATACATTCACGATTACCGGCGCCTTTTTTCTTTCCATACCGTAACGGGAAGCACTGACCACCACTTCGTTCAAGTTTAAGTTGTCTTCATGCAGGACGATGTTCAATCCTGATTCGTTTGCACTGAACTGTTTTTTAGCATTTTGGTAGCCTACCGCCCTTACGGAAAGGCTTTTGCTGTTTTGGCCTTTGGTATCCAGTTCGAAATATCCTAGGCTATCGGTTGAAGTTCCCACTTTGGTGCCATCCAATAGAATGGTTGCATTTGGGACAGCTTGTTGTTTGTCATTGATTACGCGACCTGAAATTTGGGCATAGACTGCCTGATTGCCTAGGCCAAGGCATATAATGATCAGGAAATTCCTGAGTAGAAATAATTTCATATATAATTTTAACTGTTCAATTACATTTGAATCCCTGAAAGAACAGGTATCCAAATAGGGTAGGGCATCATTCGCGCCACTACGTAAATTAATGAATTGCGAACCTGATTGAGCAGTATAATCCCATAGCATATAGGATTGGAGCCAATAGGTTCAAAAAGAAAAATATTGATTAAGCTAAAATTGAAGGGGGGCCACGTCCAGCACGGATATCGTGGATTTGGAAAACAATATTAAAGGTCTTGAATCCGAATTCATAGACATTGAATTCAGGTAAGATCGGTGCTTCAAATACAAATGGGGACCAATGTAAGTAAGAACCTTGGTAGACAATATCCAAGAATCGGATTTCAGCATCGGAATGGTGATGGTGGTGATTCTTTTCGCCAAGGTTATAGGGGTGGATGTGCGTGACTATCTCCCCGGTTGAGGTGACCTCTTTGTGCATGAAGACCACGCCAGAGACGATGATGCCACACATCCATACTAGAAGGAAATGGGCAACGAATTGGCGGTATGAGGTTAGTCTATGCATGCACTGGTCAAATATCTGCTAAAATTAGCAATTAAATTGCTAAGATCAGTGTTTAAACGATTTTATTGTGTTCATCTGGGAACACAAGCAATGGTTTGTGGTTTCTTGCTTCCTCACGTTCCATTAAGGCGTAAGAAATAATGATTACGATATCGCCAACCTGTACCAGGCGGGCAGCAGCTCCGTTCAAGCAGATTGTTCCAGTACCGCGTTCACCTGGAATGACGTAGGTTTCAAGCCTTGCGCCATTATTATTGTTGACAATCTGTACTTTTTCATTGGCAATAATATCCGCAGCATCCATTAGGTCTTGATCAATGGTTATGCTTCCCACATAATTCAATTCAGCTTGCGTAACGCGAGCTCTATGAATTTTTGATTTCATTACTTCTATCATCATGATGCAAAGTTACTCTTTTAATATAAAACAGCTTAAAAATTATTCTAACGGGAAAGTAATATGTTGTCGATCAAACGTACCTTTTCTACCCATGCAGCGATCAGTGCAACGTAGTCTTTGCCTGATTCGATATTGTCGACAGGGGCCAAGGTGCTGGTTTCACATATACTTAGGTATTCCAATTCCACAGCAGGGTTGGAGGCAATAATTGTTTTTGCTCCATCCAATAGTTCAGCAACGGACTTCTGCTCCAGGTTGTCCTGGATAAAGCGAAGGGCAGTAATTATAGTTAGGGCATTTTCTTTACCTTCTTCAGAAAGGCGTGCATTTCTAGAACTCAATGCCAAACCTGCCTCACTTCTGATAATAGGGCAGATCAGGAGTTTGATGTCCAGGTTTTTGATGTCAATCATGCGTTGGATGACCATGACCTGTTGGAAGTCTTTTTGGCCGAAGCAAGCTTGGTTCGGTTTTACCAGATCAAATAGCTTAAAAACGATCTGTGTAACACCTTGGAAGTGCCCAGGGCGGTGTTCACCTTCCCAGATTTGATCTAGGTTTCCTAGGTTGATATGCCATTCTGGGTCGTTTTCAGGATACATCTCCTCAACGGTCGGCATAAAGAGGATATCACAGCCTACCGACTCCAATAGGGCGATATCATTTTCAATAGGGCGTGGGTATTTCTCCAGGTCCTTAGGGTCATTAAATTGAGTTGGATTGACAAAAATGCTACATACCGTGATGTCGGTAAGGGGTTTGGCATAGTTGATCAAGGAGAGGTGACCTTCATGCAGCGCGCCCATGGTTGGTACCAGGGTGATGACTTGATTTTGTTGGCGGATTCCAGCAAGTTCATGTTGGAGTTCCTGTTTAGTGCGAAAAATTTTCACGGTCAAAAATTAGAAATAAGGTGCAAAAATGGGGAATAAAGTTTAAATTATAAAATGATGATTTTTAATCAATTGTAAAATTGATAAATTAATTGTATCTTTGTAGACCGATTTTACTATTCAATAATATAAAAAACAGTTGGAGATGGCAAAAACGAAAATCTTGTTTATAACCCATGAAATGTCGCCTTTCCTTGAACTAAGTAAAATTTCTGAAATAACACGCCAGTTACCACATGCTATGCAAGAAAAAGGGTTCGAAATCCGAATTCTGATGCCGCGTTTTGGTAATATTAATGAGCGCAGAAATCGTCTTCATGAAGTGATAAGGTTGTCGGGAATGAACATAGTGGTGGACAATAATGATAATCCGCTAATTATTAAGGTAGCATCATTGCCAGCGGCAAGGATGCAGGTGTACTTCTTGGACAATGAAGAGTACTTTCAGCGGAAAAAAGTTTTTCGTGATGAGCATGGTAAGGGCTTTGCAGACAATAATGAGCGTTCATTATTCTTCTGTAAAGGCGCTTTGGAAACCGTTAAGAAACTAGGATGGTCGCCAGATGTGGTTCACTGTCATGGATGGTTTACCGCGATGGTACCTGCTTACTTGAAAACAGTTTATCAGGATGATCCTACATTCAAAGATTCCAAAGTGTTCTTCTCCTTGTACAATGAAGAATTCGGAAACGATTCTTTAGGAAGCAAGTATGCTGAGATGGCTGCGCAGTCAGACATTGATGCGAGCAAATTGAAGGATTATGGGTCTGGCAGTTATGTTGATATCTATAAAGGTGCTCTATCCTTTACAGACGTTGTCGTGAAAGCCGACGCAGACATCAATCCGGAAATTCTTTCTTACATCCAAGAAAATAACATCCGTACCTTCGAACCTTCGTCAGATGAGGACTATGAAGCCTTTTCTGAACTATATGATGAGTTCGTAAACGAAGAAGTTTCAGCCTAAGCTGAGGATAAAAAGAGACCAAAAAAGGGCAGAGATCAATTCTCTGCCCTTTTTTGGATTTTGATTTTGAACCAGGGTATGGCAAGCGAAGCCGAGCCATATTATGGTTCAATAATATTCCTTATCTTCGTTACATGAAAATTAAAGTAGGATTTGGCTTTGATGTCCATCAGATGAAGGCGGGACATCCATTTGTTGTTGGCGGTGTTACCTTAGATCATCATGCGGGGGCTTTTGGGCATTCGGATGCGGATGTTTTGGCGCATGCGATCTGCGATGCGATTTTGGGTGCTGCAAATCTGGAAGATATCGGATACCATTTTCCGAATACGGATGATCGCTGGAAGGGAGCCAATAGTTTGGACCTGTTGAGACATTGTATCAAGTTGATCAAGGATAAGGGCTTTGAGTTGGGTAATATTGATGGGATGCTTTGTTTAGAGGCGCCAAAGATCAAACCTTATATTCCGCAGATGAAAGCGAATATTGCGGAGGCTGCCGGAATTTCTGTTGAAGATGTTTCCATTAAAGCGACGACAAATGAGCAGATGGGCTTTATAGGTAGGGAAGAAGGTGTGGTAGCATATGCAGTCTGTTTGTTGGAGAAAACAAATTATTGATTAAATCGTCTAAAGTAATTGATGGCAATAACAGTTGCCGTCAAAGCTAAAAGACTTCCAAGATAAAATGGTGCGCTCGGTAGATATATCGGGCCATTTTTTTTGGTGAAATAGGAGAATAAGGTTGTCATGAGTAAAGGTCCGATGATGGCCGTCAGACTGATAATACTGGCCAAACCGCCTTGAATCTGTCCTTGTTCGTTGGCTGGGGTATGATTGGAGATGGAACTCTGCATGGCAGGTCCAGCGATTCCGGCAAATACATAAAAAATACTGGAGACAAAAAGGGCTAAGGTTCCTCCCGCCAATCCAAAACCAAGTAAGGAAATACAATTCAGCAATAGCCCAAAAATTATACTCTTTGGTATGCCAATCTTAGGGATGATGACTCGGATCAGTCCAGCTTGCACAATGGTAAGTAGGACGCCAATGATCCCTAAGGAATAGCCCACCATCCGTTCATCCCAGTGGAACTTTTCCATGGTAAAGTAGGACCATGTACTCTGCACGGCATGTGCGGCAATATTGATCAAGAAAATACAGATGACCAAGGGCATGATCACGGGGTATTTTCTGATATGTCGGAAGCTTCCTACCGGATTAGCATTGATCCAGCGGAAATTCCTGCGGTGTTCTTTAGGCAATGATTCGGGAACCACAAAATAACCATATAGGAAATTGAGAAAGGTAAGCCCTGCAGCGGCAAAGAATGGGTATCGAGGGCCATAATGCCCTAAAACTCCACCGATTACTGGTCCGATAATAAATCCAAGACCAAAGGCGGCACCGAGCAGGCCAAAATTCTGAGCTTTATTTTCCTTGGTTGAGACATCGGCAATATAGGCTGCTGCCACGGTATGGCTTGCTCCGGTGATTCCAGCGACCAATCTTCCAACGAAGAGCCAGAAAATACTGGGTGCAAAGCCTATCAGGAGGTAGTTGATGGTAAATCCAAAAAGGGAGCAGAGCAGGACAGGTCTTCGCCCATAATGGTCACTTAAATTTCCGAGGATGGCGGCGAAGAAGAATTGGGTGAAAGCATAGCAGAAAGTCAACCAGCCACCATAAGCAGAAGCTTGGCTGAGGTTGCCGTGGATCAGTTCCTTGATCAGGGCAGGCATTACAGGGATAATAATTCCTAAACCAATGGAGTCTAAAACTACAGTAATAAATATAAAAAGTAACCCGGCTTGAGATTTTATTTTCGGCATATGCTACTCTAAATATACTGTTTTTTTTGCCCCTGAAAACGGAATCAGGAAAGAAATTTGGAGCTTAGACCACATTTTTTGGAACTATAAGGGTCAAGATTTATTTACATCGGGAAAAATATGGTATTTTTGTTGTTGCCAAATGAGATTTGGCACACTTACTGTTTATAGGGAAATGGACTTAAAGTAGTAAGGATAAGTTCGTTGTTTCATTAATTTATCAAATGAAGAGAGAATCAAAAAGTAGTAAACTTACAGAAGAGGATGTAAAACGATATACAGGGGTCTTTTGGAAGGTATTGTTGGGTTTGGTGGCTTTTGCGTGTTTATTCCTCCTGAGTGTTAGAATTGGTATTTTTGGTAAGTTGCCTACCTTCAAGGATCTTGAAAATCCAAAAAGTAATTTAGCTTCAGAAATTTTGACCGATGACAATAGGGTCTTAGGAACCTATTTCGTTCACAACCGTTCAAACGTAAAATATACCGAATTGGCTCCATCCTTGGTTCAAGCCTTGATCTCGACAGAGGACAAGCGTTTTTATGAACACTCTGGAATCGACTATTCGCGTACCATGTCAACTGTACTGTTGACCTTGGCTGGGAACAAGCAAGGTGGTAGTACCATTACACAGCAGTTGGCCCTGAATCTTTTCGCTGAGAAAAGGGAAAAGAACTCCTTAAAACGTATTATGCAGAAATTCCAGGAATGGATTACCTCCGTTCGTTTGGAAAGAAACTATACCAAGGAAGAGATTGTGATGATGTATTTCAACACGGTTGATTTCGGAGCGTACAATACTTTTGGGATAAAATCAGCAGCAAGGACTTTCTTTAATTCCACTCCGGACAAATTAACTCCGGATCAATCAGCGCTATTGGTCGGAATGTTGAAGGGACCTGGTTATTATTCTCCGGTTCGTTACCCAGAAAGAGCGATTGCGAGAAGAAATTTGGTGCTTCAGAACATGAGGGACCAGAACTATATCACCAATGAAGAATTCGATAAGTATAAAGCGCAGCCTTTGGGCCTGAAATTGACGATATCGAATTATGGTGAAGGATTGGCGCCTTATTTCCGTGCGGTATTAAAAGAAGAGATCAAGAAAGAATTCCAACGTTTGGCAATTACCAAACCGGATGGAACCCCATACGACCTAGATCGTGATGGATTAAAAGTATATACGCCAATCAATTACAAGATGCAACAATACGCAGAAGAAGCTCAAAAAGAGTGGATGCGTCGTTTGCAGAATGAATTTGATAAGCAGTGGAGAAGAAGGAATGCCTTTACTGGAAAGAATGCCAATCTATTGGTAACGGGAATGAAACGTTCAGACCGTTATAGAGTCTTGAAGGCGGAGGGTCTATCGGAGGATCAGATCAAGAAAGATTTTGAGAAGAAAGTTCCGATGAACCTGTTTACCTGGAAGGGCGCCGTGGATACGGTAATGTCTCCGATGGACTCCATCAAGTACACCAAGTTGTTCTTGCGTAATGCGATGATATCCATGGAACCTCAAACGGGATATATCCGTGCATGGGTTGGTGGTGTTGATTTTGAACATTTCAAATATGACCAAGTAAAATTAGGTACCCGTCAGGTAGGTTCAACTGCGAAACCATTTGTCTATGCATACGCCATCGATAATGGATATGGACCATGTGTTTCGGTTCCTAACCATATGCATACCTATGGCGATTGGACACCAAGAGGAACAACCCAGGGTGGTGATCCTATTACCTTGAAAAATGCGATCAAATATTCCCAAAACTTTGCATCAGCCTATCTGATCAGTGAAGTTGGGGCAGCCAATGTTGCAGACCTGACCAAACGTATGGGTGTGAACTCGAATATTCCGAGCAACCTATCCATAGCATTGGGATCCTATGATGCATCATTATTTGATATGGTTGGAGCGTATTCTGCATTTGTAAACCAAGGAACTTGGGTAGAGCCGACGATGATCTTGAGAATTGAAGATAAAAACGGTTCTCCGATCTATGAAAAGGCACCTAAAGTATTGAAAGCCTTGAACAGTGAGACAGCTTATGCGATGGTAGATATGCTGAAAGGTGTTGTGGACGGGGGTACTGGTTCCCGATTGAGATGGGACCCTAACTTTGGTGGATTGAAAAATCCAATTGGAGGAAAAACAGGTACAACCAACGATAACTCTGATGCCTGGTTTATCGGTATTACACCGGAACTGGTTACTGGGGTTTGGACGGGTGCGGAGGATCGCGGAATCAGCTTTAGTAGTATGCAATATGGACAAGGTGCCGCTGCAGCGATGCCAGTGTTTGGTCTGTATATGAATAAGGTGTACAAGGATAAGGACCTGAATTATACGCAGGAGGATTTTCCTCAGCCGCCTGGAGGAATCACGAGGTTCGAGATGAACTGTTCCAACTTCTCGCAATTCTATGGAAATGATCCTTCGAAGAGCGATTCACAAATATTGGAAGACGATAGGTTAGGATTTTAACCGTTTCTTTAATAAATTAGACCAGACCTTTATTCTTCAGAAATAAAGGTCTGTTTTTTTTGCTACGATGGAATTTGACTATAAGAAAGAATTGACCAAGATTCCCCATAAACCTGGGGTTTATCAGTATTTTGATAAGGATGATACGCTGATCTATGTAGGGAAGGCGAAGAACCTGCGGAATAGGGTTGGCTCTTATTTTGTCAACGAAAACCAACTCAACAGCAAAACTAGGGTATTGGTCCGGAAGATCAGACGGATTGCCTTTACCATTGTCGATACCGAAATTGATGCCTGGTTATTGGAAAATAACCTGATCAAAAAACATCAGCCTCGATATAACGTCATGCTCAAGGATGACAAGACCTATCCTTGGATCGTCATCAAGAATGAACCCTTTCCGAGAATATTCTGGACCCGTAAATACATCAAGGACGGTTCCAAATACTACGGCCCCTATGCTTCTGTAGGGATGATGCATATCATCCTGGACATGATCAGGGAGTTATTCCCATTGCGTACCTGTAACCTGAGCCTGACCCAGGAGAATATTTCGAAAGGGAAGTTTAAGGTCTGTTTGGAATATCAGTTAGGCAACTGTTTAGGTCCTTGTGAAGGGTATCAATCGGAGGCTAGCTATGATGAGAACCTTTCTGACATCAAGGATATCCTGAACGGTAAGATCGCGGTAGTGACCAATCGGATCAAGGAACAGATGAACGAAGCCGTTCAGCAAATGGATTTTGAGGGGGCGCATAAACTGAAGGTCAAGTTGGATAAGCTATCCAACTATCAAAGCAAGTCCACCGTAGTTAGTTCTTCCATTACGAATGTTGACGTATTCAGTATAGCATCTGAAGATAATTATGCCTTTGTAAACTTCCTGAAGGTAGTAAACGGCGTCGTGATCCAGACCCAGACCGTCGAATTGAAAAAACGGTTGGATGAAACCAATGAGGAATTACTGGCCATTGCCATTCCGCAGTTGAGATCGCGATTCAGAAGCCATTCCAGGGAGATCATCGTTCCTTTTGAATTGGATATTGAAGGCAATGAGGATATCAAGTTCCATGTGCCTAAGCTAGGTGATAAAAAGAAATTATTGGAGCTTTCGCAAAAGAACGTGGCCTACTTTAAGAAGGAGCGCCTATTGCAATATGAGAAGCTCAACCCCGAGGTGAAGACGGACAGGATCTTGAAGCAAATGCAAAAGGACCTTCGCTTGCCGCAATTGCCAAAACATATAGAATGTTTTGATAACTCGAATATACAGGGGAACTATCCTGTTTCAGCGGTCGTGGTTTTCAAGGATTCCAAACCTTCGAAAAAAGACTATAGGCATTTCAATGTAAAGACAGTTGAAGGACCAAATGATTTTGCGACGATGGAGGAGGCTGTTTTTAGGCGGTATAGAAGACTTTTGGATGAAGACCAAACGTTGCCTCAACTGATCATCATTGATGGTGGTAAAGGGCAATTAGGGGCTGCTTTGAAGAGTTTGAAGTTGTTGGGGATAGAAAAGCAGGTCACTGTAATCGGTATTGCCAAACGATTGGAAGAACTCTATTATCCGGGAGATCAGTATCCATTATATCTAGATAAAAAATCGGAAACCTTAAAGATCATTCAGCACCTGCGGGATGAAGCGCATCGATTCGGTATCACCTTCCACCGAAACCAGCGGAGTCGGAAAACCTTTGTTTCGGAGCTGGACAATATTCCAGGTATTGGTAAGGTTACGGTCGAGAAGCTATTGAAGACTTTTAAATCGGTGAAGAAGGTTCGGGAAGCTTCAGAAGAAGAATTAAAAAAAGTGCTTAATCTAAAACAGATGCAAGCACTTAAAACGTATTTTGCTGAAAAGAGCTAGATTTTTACATAAATCCTAATTCCAGTTTAGCTTCTTCAGACATCATGTCTTTCGTCCAAGGCGGATCGAAGGTAAGTTCAACGACAGCCTCTTCGATACCCTCGATTGCAGCAACTTTTTGTTGCACCTCATCCATGATCTGTCCGGCCACAGGACATGCAGGAGCAGTCAATGTCATGACGATTTTCGCTTTTTTATTTTCCTTGGTAATGATTTCATAGATCAATCCTAGGTCCAATATGTTAGCAGGTTTTAATTCGGGGTCGTAAATTGTAGCCAGGGCTTCTTGAATTTGAGGAGCAAGGCCCAACCTATCCATGATGATTATATTCATATCTTAATTTTTTGAATCAGCCAGAACCTCTGCATAGATTCTTTCAAGTTCATCCATTGCAATGGGTTGGCTGTATTTATCTAAATATTCTTTTTGGCAGTTTGCTTTGATTTCCAGGATCTTCTCTTTGGGGAGTGCTATCCATTCTGCCAATGTCTGAACCATATTGATATGGTTGTGGGGGTCAAACAATAACCCAGTATACAAAGGTACAACCATTTCATTTAAAATGCCAATACTACTGGCAATGACTGGGGTACCGAGCGCATAAGCTTCCAGAACGGCTAAGGGCATGGATTCGTAGCATACCGATGGTACGATGACAGCGGAGGCAGATGCGATTTGATTGCTCAAGGTCTGTTTGTCCTGGAAACCCATGTACTGCATGTTTGGGCTATGGCTACAGATCAATTCCACCTCTTTCTGTAAGGGCCCAGTTCCATAGATCTTAATCTGATGATCGGTTGCTTTCCAAGCGTGTAATAAAGGAATTATGCCCTTTTCTTCCGATAATCGACCAACATAGATAAAATAATCAGATGGGTACTCCTTGTTCACGTTTGCCACTTTTACGAAGTTTGGTCTGACGGTGAATTTATCCATTGGAACATTGAACTTGGACTTTGCAAAGATGGATTTGGAAAATTCAGAGAGTACGATGTAGCGGTCTATTGCCTTAAAGGTGCCTCTTTTTCTATGGATCCAATAGGTGAAAGCTGTCCAGAAGGTTTTGATAAGGGAGTTTTCCAATACTTTCTTCTTAACGGCATCCCATGGGAAGTCTGCATTGATGGACTTTAAGTAAATGTTTCCATCATAAAACAAGGTTGCCGAAGGGCAGATCAACCTGAAATTATGCAGGGTCATGACCATCGGAATTTTCATTTTTTTGATATGAAGGATAAACAGTGGACCTAAAGCATAATGCATATTGTGGATATGAACAATATCCGGTTTGAAGGTTTCGATGCGTTCCTTAATTTTTTTTACCTCGGGCCAATTTATGGGGTAAAGCAGGTATTGTAGGTATCCTTTTGCCCCTTTGACATTGCGTACGGTATAAAGATCTACTTCATGGTTCTTTCTTAAAGCTTCCATTTCTTGACCCATGACAAAATCCTCGCCGCCTATATGTTGGTATTGATTGTGAATGATGAGTATGCGCATGAGTAGATCCTTAAAAGTTCCCTGCAATTTACATGTTAAAAGGCTAAAATCAAATCCTAAGGCTTCAGCTATTCCGTCTCAAATTGTTATCTTCGTCCTAATTTTACAAGATTATGTTCGAACAGCATCCCTATGGCAAGTTGATTGCTGGATATATTCAAAATGCTGAGTTTCCAAAACAACCTGCCGACTTATATGATCCAATAGCTTATATCCTTTCCTTGGCTGGCAAGCGCATCCGACCGATGTTGGTGCTGATGGGAGCAAAGTTGTTTGGTAAGGAAAATTTGGAGGAGGTCCTTCCTGCAAGTATAGCCATTGAATATTTCCATAATTTCTCGTTGATACATGATGATATTATGGATCGGGCACCTTTGAGAAGGGGCAAGGAGACGGTTCATCAGAAATGGAACGATAATGTTGCGATCCTATCTGGAGATGCCTTATTGGTGAAAGCCTACCAAGAATTGGGAAAAAGTCCTGCTGACCGTATCCCAAGCTTATTGCATGTGTTCAGTAAGATCGCTTTGGAAGTATGCGAAGGGCAGCAGTTGGATATGGATTTCGAGAAAATGGCAGATGTTTCCGAGGATGATTATCTGAATATGATCCGTTTGAAAACATCGGTTTTACTTGGTGGAGCACTGCAAATGGGAGCGATATTGGCGCATGCTGATAAGCAACAGCAACAATTGATCTATGATTTTGGAGTGAACCTAGGGATAGCCTTTCAGCTTCAAGATGATTACCTAGATGTTTACGGAGATCCAAAGACTTTTGGAAAGCAGGTAGGCGGTGATATCCTATGCAACAAGAAGACGTATTTACGGATAAAGACAGAGCATTTGATTGATGATTCCGCTAGGGCTGAGTTTGTGGAACTGATCAATTCGGAGGGTATAAAAGATACAGAGAAAGTAAGCCGAATGAAAAATCTATATGCGAGATTTAATATCGACAGGCATGCTGAAGAAATTAAGTTGCGATTTATGGATCTGGCTTACAATAAATTGGAAGAAATTGCCGTTCCTGAATCGCAGAAGGTGGAATTGAAGAATTTAGCAGATACTTTGATGCACCGTACACGCTAATTATGAAAATTGCCAAGATTTTTATAATTTGGTGAAAACAGAAAACGAATTAATAGAGCTAAGGACATTAATGGAGCCACTAAAAATCACCATATTTCAAGCATACCTTTTTTGGGAGAATGTAGATAAGAACCTTCAGAATTTAGGATTAAGGTTGTCTTCATTGCGTGAGAAAACGGATCTGATTATTTTGCCAGAGATGTTCAATACAGGCTTTACCACGAATGTGGAAAAATGTGCAGAGACCATGAATGGCAAGACCATGCATTGGTTGTATGAGACAGCGAAGAAGTTTGAATGTGTAGTAGCAGGTACCTTAATCATTGAGGAAGACAGTAAGTATTTCAATCGATTTGTGTGGATGTCGCCAGATGGCAGCTTTGTACATTATGATAAGAGGCATTTATTTTCAATGGCAGGCGAGGATAAAGTCTTCACTGCGGGACAATCGCGTATTATCTTCCAGTTGAAAGGTTGGAGGATCTGTCCGATGATCTGTTATGACCTTCGGTTTCCGACTTGGTCAAGGAATCAGAATGGGGCATATGATCTGATGGTCTATACGGCGAGTTGGCCAGACAAGCGATCATCGCATTGGCGAGCCTTGATACCGGCACGTGCAATTGAAAATCAGGCATTTGTAATCGGTGTGAACCGAGTAGGCCATGATGGGAAAGAAGTATATTATTCAGGTGGATCGATGTGTATCTCGCCGAATGGGGATGTAGTTTACTATAAGCCAGAGGATGAAGACCTGTATACCTTTACCCTGAACCCTAAAGATCTGGAGGAAAGTAGAGAGCAATTTCCTTTCCTGAAGGACCAAGACCAATTTAAATTCTTATAGTTCATAGGAACGGATAAGAGTTAGGCCAATTTGAAATTCAATTTATTTCTGATTCAGTGGATCAAGAGGGTTTATCAATCCTTATACGGTCTTTCTAAGACTGCTTGTTGGATGATGGCTTGACGTAGGTTAAAGTGCTGAGGCTCTAAATCTATGACTTCCATTGGTTTTCTTTCGGATTTCAATTTCTCTTCTTTGAGTCTTTTTTCAGCAGCCAATCTTTTCTGTTCTATTTTTCTTTGCCTTGCTATTTCCACTTCATCGTAAGATGGAATCTCGCTATAGGTTTCTACCTGTTTGGGTTTTTGGAACACGACAGGTTTTGGGGCAGGTTTAGTGGTCTGTACGGGGGCAGGGGCTGGTTTAGTTTGTTGAAATGGATTTTGGTTTGGAAGCTTCTTTTTGAGCTCTTCCAATCTTTTTTTAGCTTTTTCTTGCTCTTCTTGGTAGCCTTGGTAAATCTTGTAGATTACACTGCCGATAACGATAAGAATGATTAAAATAGGATTATCCATATCTATAAAAATAGCTAAATTTTTCATTGAAATTATTTAACATGGATAAATAATTTGCATTTACAGCAATTAATCATTTAATTGCATCAACAACTTTATTACCAAATTAACCTGATATGATCACAAATGAGACTTATTATGCCAATGAATTCTATTCATTCTTAACGGGGAGAGTTTCGACAGCAATCGGCAGACGGTTGCAAAGGAACTTTAAGGATAGTGGACTTCATATTACAGCGGAGCAATGGAGCGTCCTTTATTTCCTATGGGAATCGGAGGGATTGAGCCAACAGGAGATTGCCAAGCTGACCTTTCGCGACAAGCCCAGTGTATCGCGTTTGATTTCCAATCTAGAAAAACAGAAGCTATTGGTGCGGGTGAGCAGTTCTGGGGACAAACGGGCAAACCAGATCTATCTAACGGCACAGGGCCATAAAATCAAGGATAAGTGTATGCAACAAGCAGAAAAAACTATCTCTGAAGCTATGGCGGGTGTTGATAGAAACTCTATGAAACAGGCCCAACAGCTTTTAGAGATAGTTTTTAATAACTTGAAGTAAGCTTGGCTTAATCAAACACTTCCGGAGCGAAGTCGCTGCGGTTGTTTACCAATTTACCTGTATTCTTAAAGTATATATCTTGGAAGCTTAGGGTATTCTGACTATCGACCTTACGGAAGAATTTGTCGGCATTGACCTCATCGAGGCTATTGAAACCACAGGCTTCCATGATTTCTACGGTAGCACGTAATGTGTTACGGTGGAACTGTGCTACACGCACATATTTATCTTCTACATCCAATCCTTTGTAAAGGTGTGGCTGTTGAGTTGCAACACCTACCGGACATACGTCTTCATTACATTTCAGGGCTTGGATACAGCCTAATGCGAACATCATTCCACGTGCGCTATAGCATGCATCTGCACCTAAAGCGATCACTTTCAGGATATCAAACCCCGTAACGATTCTACTTGAAACGATGATCTTGATATGTTTCTTTAATCCGAAGTTGATCAAGGTCGTAGTTACGAAAGCCAAGGCATCGTAAAGCGGCATACCCAAGTTGTCCGTGAATTCCAAAGGAGCAGCACCGGTACCACCTTCTGATCCATCGATAGAGATGAAGTCAGGCATGATCTGGGTTTCTTGCATCGCCTGGCAGATTTCGATGAACTCTTGTTTATCACCGATACAAAGTTTGAACCCTACAGGTTTGTAATCAGAAAGTTCACGCAGCTTTTGGACGAAGTTCATCATCTCTACAGGAGTTTTGAATGAACTGTGTGCCGGAGGGGACATAACATCGGTACCCGGAACAACGTGACGGATTGCGGCAACCTCAGGGGTGTTTTTTGCAGCCGGAAGGATACCTCCATGACCAGGCTTTGCACCTTGAGATAGTTTCAATTCGATCATTTTCACATAAGGGCGTGTCGATTTTTCACGGAACAGGTTTGGTTCAAAGTAACCATTTTCATCCCTACAGCCGAAGTAACCGGTACCCACTTGCCAAATCAGGTCACCACCATTGATATGGTATTGTGAAATACCACCTTCACCGGTATTGTGGGCAAAGTTTTGCAAAGCAGCACCTTTATTTAACGCAGTAATCGCAGTGCGGCTCAATGCACCGTAACTCATTGCGGAGATGTTGAACACACTTAAGCTATAAGGTTGCTTACAGGCAGCATTACCTACTGTAGTACGCAAATTATGATCCTCGATATGAACAGGGAAGATACTGTGGGCAGCCCATTCGTTTCCTACAGCCTGCGGGTCGCTTTGCATACCGAAGGCAACAGTTTCACGTTGGTTTTTCGCACGTTGATAAACGATTGAACGCTGACGTCTGTTGAAAGGTCTACCATCTGTATCAGACTCCCAGAAGTACTGTCTTAATTCTGGGCGGATGGACTCCAAGAAATAACGGAAGTATCCAACCACGGGATAGTTTCTTAAGATCGCATGTTTCGTTTGGAAACTGTGATATAGGGCGATGATTAAGAGCGGGAATGGAATCAGTAACAACCAAAACCATTTTGGAGTAAAGATGACACCAAAAGAGATAATTATTAGGTTTACTAAAATAATGATCCCTAGGATGAGTTTTCTTACCTGCATGATGAAATTATTATGCTAAATTTATTATAATTTATTACCACAGTCTAGGTTCCGCCATAAATGTGCCATAAACGGAACGAGAACCCTATAACCGGTTATTTGCATGCAAAATTAGCAAGTTCAGAGGGTATTATGAAAAAATTAGTAAGAAGTTTAAAGATTTATTGAATTGTTAATTTTCTGAATTATTCTCTCTTGTTTTAATAATAAGGTCCGATATTTTTTGGTAAATAAGTTGCCAATCAGGATGGGGGCTAAGAAAGTTGAAATGCGTAACCATGGTTGTTTTGTCATTTCTTGCTGCAGGTCCTGTCTGAACCTGTCTAGGTTCGTGATTTTGCACTTTTTCTGCCGTTGCCTGGATGATCGGGCGGATGAGATCGAAGGGTAAATTATGCTCTTTGAGCAGATCAAAGGAAAGCTGGAAAAGAGCGTTGCTGAAGTTATTGGCAAAAACAGCGGAGACATGCAGGGCAAGTCTCTGTTGTGAATTGCAAGCGAATGTATTATCTGAAATCTCTCTGGCTAGTTGCAAGAGTACTTGTTCGGATTTTTCATTGTTTCCTTCAATGCCGAAGGGGGTATGGTTCAGGTCTAATTCCTTGTGCTTAGAAAAACTTTGAACAGGGTAGATCACTCCGTGGTTTTTGAAGTCCTTGAGGACTTCAACATCAGTGGCACCAGAGCAATGGGCAATGGTGCCTTCCAGATCATTCGGAAGGTTTTGAGCAAGCTCAGCGATTGCTGAATCAGAAACGGCCAAAAGATAGAGGTCGGCATTTGGATCCAGTTGAGCTAAGTTATCGATGGCTTGAGCGGATAAAACATTAGCCAATGCATTGGCATTGGCTAATGTTCTAGAATATACTTGAGCGACATGATGTCCAGCATCAGTGAATGCTTTCCCTAGGTGGGTCGCAATATTTCCACTGCCGATGAGGACGATATTCATTATGCTGCTTGTTTAGCTTCTTTAATTTTATTGTCTTTTAACCTACGATAAATGGCCATCCCAAAACCAATGGTCATGACGATGGTACCACACCAGAAGAAGTTGATATAAGGGAATTTGATGGCTTTGAATACCACCCATTTCTTTTCAGGAAGAGGTTTTTGGTAAGCCATTAATTCCAGTTTGTTCTTCTCCGGCATAATCTTCGTAAATCTGAATCTTAGGCCTTGTTCTGGGACATCTTTATAGAAATCGAAGGTATTGCCACCTTTGATCAAAAAGATTGGTTCTACTGGGAATTCCTTGCCATCTGAAGCAACGACCTTGATCTTTAATCCAACCAAAATGTCATCGTCAGCTTTTGGCATGTTTTCCAATTTAGCATCCTTGTTGATACCTTGGATTACATAGAATCCATTTCTATAACGAAGGGTATCACCAACATTGACCTCATAGGTTGCAGGTTCTTCATACTCTTCAAAACCAGCGCTTCCTTCCTGAGCATCCTGTTCAGCTGGTTTCTGGGAATCAGAAGCTGCTGCGGTGATAACCGTATAGATGTCATGGGTAAGGAAATGTTTAGTTCCTGGAGTTCCGATCAATCCACCCATTTGCGGGTTGTTCTGCGCAAAAGGCTTTAAGACAAAGGAGTTTTTGATGTTTCCAGTCTCTTCGTCTATTTCATCGTATTTGATTTTGTAAAAAACGTTCGGTTTGGCAACAGAGTCACCGATGTAAGTGATCTTGTATTTTCCCATATCTACAGGTTCACCTTCTGTTAAGAAAAGGTTGTCTCCTGGTTTTTCAACTTGGTCAAATCCTGCTACGGCGATATAGTTACTGCTGTTTACAGAAACCACTTCGTTGGTAGCTGCGGCGATTAAAGCTCCAATCAGCAAAAGACCAAAACCAATATGGGATACAGCTGATCCTGCCAATCGCCATTTACCTTTGAACGAATCACCCAATACCCTTAAGTTCACCAAGATTGCGAACACCGAAGTAAAGGTGATCAGGATGAACATGATGTTGGTGTAAATGTTTGTGAAGTAAACGATAGCTGCTGAAATGACCAAAGCGAAGATAAAGGATGCCAAAGTAGCTGCCCAGAACTTCTTGCTATCGGTGCGTTTGTATTTTAGGAATTGTGTAAATGCAGTTAATAGCATAACGACAACTGCAAATGCACCTTGCCATTTGTTATAGTGAGGAATTGGGTCTACCGGAGGGGCTACCTTTGTTCCAAACAAAGCATTGAATACGGGAATGGAGGTCGTTGCGATCATCTGAACACAGGCAACAGTAAGGACCAATGCACCGATGAATAACCAAAATTCGCGCGAATATATTTCTTCTTCTTTCTTGGTGCTTGGCATTTCTTTTCTTCTTGCAACCAATAACACGATCATAATGATCAGGAAAATCAGGTTGAAGATGATAAGCTGCCCGGACATCCCTAAACTGGTGAAGGAGTGTACCGATGTTTCGCCCAAAATGCCGCTACGTGTCAGATACGAAGCATAGATTACAAGGACAAAGCTGATCATTGCCAAGAATACGGCAGTGAAGTAAGCATGTCCGGTATTTTTATAAGCTACCATGACGTGAACGGCAGCAATCAAGGTCAACCAAGGAATGATCGATACGTTTTCAACGGGGTCCCAAGCCCAAAAGCCACCAAAGTTCAGTGCTTCATATGCCCAGAAAGATCCCATGATGATACCTGCGCCAAGGATCATTACTGCGAATAATGCCCAAGGCAATCCTGGATTGATCCATTCTTTATAGCGTTTTTGCCAAAGTCCAGCTGCTGCGTAAGCAAAAGGAACGATCATAGATGCAAAGCCTAAGAATAAGGTAGGAGGGTGGATAACCATCCAATAGTTCTGTAACAATGGGTTTAATCCACGGCCATCCTTGATCATGCTTAGGTAATTCGGATCCTTTAAGATAGGCCAGTTCATGGCATCCCTAAGCAAAATAAATGGTGAACTACCAATGCGGGAACCGAAGACCTCTACACCTAAAAGCATGGACGCCAAGAAAAGTTGACATAGCATGACGAAGGTCATTACCGGGCTTTCCCAGCTTTTCGCCTTGAATACTAGGATTGATCCCATGACCACTTGCCAGAACATCCATAGCCAGAAACTTCCCTCTTGTCCTTCCCAGAATGATGAAATGATATAATGGGTAGGCAAGGTCATCGACGAATGCGCGTAGGCATAGTGATATACGAAAAGGTGATTGTAAATGATATAAAAAAGGGTGGCACCAATGACAACGATTGACAGGGCATTTAGCCAAAAGCCAATACGCCCTAATTGTTTCCAAGATTTTTCTTCAGGGTATTTGGTTGCAAAGAAATAGGAAATGAAGGATAATAATGCTGCTCCAAAAGAAAGGACTACGAAAAACTGTCCAATTTGACCTGGAAGTAGATTTTCTCCAACGTAATTTACGTCCATAGAATATTGAGGTATTGAATTGTTAATTGACTGATGCTGTTGCTGGGGTAGATGATGTTTCAATCACCTCCATTTGATCCTGATTGTATTTCGAAGGACATTTCATCAAAATCTTGCTGGCATGGAAAACATTACCTTCCATTTTACCGGTCAAAACAATTTGTTCAGATCGCTCGATATCCTGAGGTTTAGAACCATTGAATACTACCTGACACTCTGTACTGTCATTGTCAAACATGTAAAAAGAGAAATGATTTGCATCCTTCACAGGATCATAATGCAGATCTTTTTGTTTATTCAAAACACCTACTACATAGATCTCTGTCTTCTTTTCCCTCGCCTCAGTAAATGTTGAATATGTACTAGAATCGGTATAGATCACAAGTATCATCGCAATAGCTATCGCTATAATTACAATTAAAATGATCGAACTTTTCTTCATCTCTATATGAATATAATATTAACCAACTGCAAAATTACGAAATAGTAGTGCAAGGAATGAATTTAGCAATGAAATTGGGTTATTTAGAATGTTTCTATTTAAGTTACATTATTTTTTGTAAGTATCTTAAATGTAAGTACTTGCGGATGTGTTGGGAGTATTAGATTCTTGATTTCCAGTAAAATCTAATTTCAGGCTTTTGTAATAAAAGTGATTCAAATAAGAAAGCTCAGCCAAATTAATGTTTTTGAATGAGCTTTCTTATATTCTTTTATCCTTATTTATTAAGCTTCAGCTTGTTCTGGATTAAATTTTTCTCCTGAGAATCTAGTGACTAACATCGCGGCGACGGTGTCACCTGTTGCGTTCAGGACGGTAGCTAATGGGTCTACTAAAGCGCCTATGATCAAAATAGATGGTACTGCTTCATTTGGTATTCCATAGATGGAGATCATTAGCATTTCTCCGATAAATCCTCCATTGGGAATCCCACCAGCAACCATAGATACCAAGACGGTGATGCCTACTGCGGTAATCAAAGTGGTTGGCTCAAAGAAATTCCATCCTAAGATGGAGAAAGCGACATAGATCTTTAGGATAGATGAAATGGCGGATCCGTTTTTGTAAAGGGTGTTTCCCAAAGGTACCACGATACTAGATATTTCTTTTGGAATCCCAATCCTGTTGGAAGCAATCAGGTTTGCAGGCAAAGTTGCCAAGCTACTACAGGTACTGATGGCTGTTAATGATGGTGAAATATTATGTTTCCAATAAGACTTTACGCCCGATGTACCTTTTGCAACAAAGGCATAAAGGCTGAAGAATACGATAAAAAATACGACTCCAAATCCATAGTAGAACCCTAATGGCTTGGCATAGAATCCAAAGAGTTCAGCACCTAGGGTCTTCACCTGATAGGCGAAATATGCGCCTAAACCAACAGGTCCAGCTTTCATGACCAAGATCAAAAGGTTTTCCATGACCTTGTTTCCGGCATTCAGAAAGGCAGTGAACTGTTTTCCCATCTCACCAGATTTGCGGGTTGCAGTCCCGACCAAAAGGGCAAAGATGACAAAGGCCAAAATGTTTTTTCGGGAAAGTAGGTTGGCAAACTCATCAACACTCAAAAAACGTACAATTCGGTCGCCCCATGTTTCATCGGCATTGGTGGAAAGGGCTTCATTGACTGCCGAACCATCAGAAATGGCAGTGACAGGAAATGCCCAAAGACCTGCGATGGTCGCTATGGCTGCGATGATAATCGTTCCGATAAATACCGCTGTCATAACCCCAATGGTCTTTCCAAGTTTGTTACTGTCCTCAATATTGGCAATGGAAGATGAGATGGCAAAGAATAGGAGTGGGATTACGGAAACAAAGAGTAAGTTTAAGAAAATATCACCTATGGGTTTAAGGATATCAACTGCCTGAGGGAAGAATATTCCGATTAGACTACCAATAGTAATACCTATTAGAAGTAAGATGATACTTCCGTAATTTTTTAGGATTTCTTTCATTTAAGTAATTTGCTCAAGCTAAAATAGTTGTTTTTATTTTAGATTTGCCAAAAATATATAATGGAATTCGTTAAAACAGCAGATGGCTCAAAAACTTTGTACCATGAGGAGGTGGGAGAGCATTACCATTCTAAACACGGTGCACATCAAGAAAGTGTCCATGTATTTTTGAATACAGGGTTACGCTATTGGTTGGAGAAGGAATCAAGTGGTTCGGCTTCTGTCTTGGAAATTGGATTCGGGACGGGTTTAAATTTCTTGATGACAGCAGATTATTGCCATCAGCATCAGATTTCCCTTGATTATGTTGGCATTGAGGCTTTCCCTTTGAGCCAAGAATTGATTCAGCAATCTGATTATGGGGAATATATTGCTGACGTCGTTTGGGAGAATTTTATTGAAAAATATCCAAATGTGATCAATTCAAAAACCAACCTTTTAGATGCTGTGCAGGTTCAAGTTGCTCATCAGAAAGTAATGGATTTTGATAGTAATGAACTTTTTGATGTTATCTATTTTGATGCATTTGCAGAAATCCATCAGCCAGAAATGTGGACGCCTGTAACTTTAGCTCATGTTTGTCAGTTCCTAAAACCGGGAGGTGTCTTTGTGACTTATGCCATTACGGGCAACTTAAAAAGAGCGATGAAAGCGTTGGGTTTTAGTATTGAAAAAGCGCCTGGTGCTCCCGGAAAACGTGAAATGTTGAGAGCAACCAAGCTTTAAGATTTCTTATTTTTTAGGGATTCTGCCCAGAGGCCTTCGGTTTTGTCCTTCAGCCTTGGTAAGGTTGTCTCCAAGATCTCTACGGGCTTCATCAGCAATTTCGAGTAATTTTTCTAATACCTCTGGATTCTGTTCGATGACATTGTACCTTTCTCCAGGATCGCGACGGAGGTCGTATAATTCCATGGTTTTTATTTCTAGTTCTTTGTAATTGCCTCCAAAGCCATCATTTCCGGGAAGGATGCCTTCGTAAGATCTGGATTTATGGGGTAAGACCAGCTTCCAATTCTCAAAACGGACAGCCTCCAGGTCATTCTGGTTGTAATAATAGTACATGGATTTCCGTGGAGCTTCTGCCTTAGGATCTTTGATCTGCGCTAAGAAGCTAATTCCATCAATCTGATTGGGATTGTCTTTATAATTTACGATCTCAGCAACTGTAGCAAAAATATCCATGCTACTGGTTAGGTTGTTGTTGATCAGACCTTCCTTAATCATGTTTGGCCAATAGATGATGCAAGGAACACGCTGCCCGCCTTCCCAACTGGCTCCTTTGCCTTCTCTAAACCCTCCTGATGAACCATTATGGTTCCCGAAGTTAAGCCAAGGACCATTATCACTCGTGAAAATAACAATCGTATTTTCGCTCAGTCCATTTGATTTTAAGGTTTGGAAAATCTGACCCATGGAATCATCTATTTCGTGCATGACATCACCAAATAACCCTTGGTCCGAAGTCCCTCTGAATTTTTTCGAAGCAGTAATGGGCACATGGGTCATGCTATGGGCTAAATACAAAAAGAACGGATTGTCTTTATTGGCCTTGATAAAGTCTAGAGCCTGTTTAGTGTAATTTTCTGTCAATACTGCTTGATCTTCGAGGTTGTTGATTTTCAACACCGTATCTGGAATACTTTGTCCAGTTTTTATCTTCAATAAAGGTAATATAGGGTATTTTGAAACATAGGTATCAGGTTTTGCTGGTTTACCATCAAAGCCTACTGGCCACATATCGTTGGAGTAGGGGATTCCGTAGTAAGCATCAAAGCCTTGTTTGGTAGGAAGAAATTCAGGTTCACTTCCAAGGTGCCATTTGCCGATGATCTGTGTGCTGTAGCCTTTGCTCTTGAGCATTTCCGCCATCGTGATCTCATCTGGGTTCAAACCTACTCCAGTAGAAGGCATAAATGCTCCGCTGATCCCCATTCGATTAGGATAGTTACCCGTCAATAATGCCGACCTAGAAGCTGAACAGACTGCTTGAGGAACAAGGAAATTGGTGAAACGGATCCCATTGTTTGCCATTCTGTCCAATACTGTTGTATGATATCCCAATGCTCCGGTAACTCCAAGGTCACCATAGCCAAGGTCATCCATAAAGACGAGGATAATATTAGGCTTAGTCTGATTTTTTTGTGCAAAGGCAGTGTTAAAGAGGATGCTTATTACGAGCATCAATGGAATTCGATAAATCATAGGGCTTAGGTCTTTTAACTAATATAAGCAAAAAAAGGTCGCTGAGATAAATCCCAGCGACCTTTTTTTTGTGTTAAATTTTCTTAGTGTCCTTCGTTACCATCAGCTCCGTGAGCATGTCCATGAGATAATTCTTCAGGAGTAGCTTCGCGAGTGTCTAAGATTTCGATATCGAAGTTTAATTTTTTACCAGCCATTGGGTGGTTCAAGTCAGCAACAACTGCATCTGGAGTTACTTCTACAACAACAGCACGGAATTGGTTTCCTTGGTTGTCTTGCAATGGAAGAACTTCACCAACTGGAGGAAGTCCAGTTTCTTTGAACATATCAGCAGGTAATTGTGCAATTGCACGATCATCGCGTTCGCCATAAGCATCAACAGCTTCTAACTCGAATGATTTTTTGTCACCAGCAGCTAAACCAGCGATGTTTTCTTCGAATTTAGGAAGCATCATGCCTACACCATATAAAAATGTTAAAGGATTCTCAGTCGTTGTTTGCTCTACAAATGTTTTTTCACCGTTATCTTCAATTGTGTGAAGAACGTAATTCAATGTTACTACATTGTTGTTTTCTACTGCCATTCTGATTAGATTGTGGGAATCTATCCCTGTTTATTATTTATTAATTCTATAATATCCTTAATTGACGATTGTGGAAGGCTGCAGGTTTTCTTCTGACAAAGGTATGCTTTGTCTTCCACTGTGTTTTTATGCTCTAACAAAGGAAGACTGCTTTTTGTTCCCCCTAAAGTGATTTTATTGGGGATGTAATATTGATCTAATTCCTTTCGCCAAGCCTGTCCTTGATGTCCCGTGATTGCGATCTCCCAAACTCCAAAGTGGAGTTCTAAGAGTTGGATTGCCCAATTTGAATAGGCCGAACCATAGGCTTTAATATGAGGAAAAACATTGGCAAAAACTCGATCTGCAATTTCCGTGTACCTACTATTATCAAATAATACGCCGAGTTTGAACAATGAACGCACTATTGTTGAAGAGGATGCCGGAATTACATTGTCCATAATCTCACTTTTTCTTGCGATCAGAACTTCAGCGTCCTTACTGCTGTAATAAAATACAGTTTCATTCTCGTCAAAAAACTGGGATATCGCTATTTCTAGGTAAGATTTTGCACGCTCAAGCCACATTTCCTCAAAGGTTGCCTCGTATAAAGCTATATAGGCTTCAATTGTAAATGCATAATCATCTAGAAAACCAAAAATTGTTCTGTTGTGGTCTGACGGCTGATGAAGAAGTCTGCCATTTTGGCAACAATGCTCTTCGATAAAGGTTGCAATCCCTTCTGCTAATTCTAAAAAATGGGAATTACCAAAGGTCCTATAGGAGTCAATTAACCCTTTCATGAACAAGGCATTCCAGGTAGTCAACTGTTTATGGTCCAATCCTGGTCTAATCCTCTTGCTTCTATATTGAAGGAGTTTTGCTTTTATTTCTTTTAGGTGTTCCTGCCATTCATCCTCACTGTAACCCGCTTCCTCGATGAGTTGATTATCCTCGGGGTTCACAAAAGGAATGTTGATTTGTTCTTCAGTCCAATTTCCACTCTTTTTGATGTTGAAGTAGTTTCTTGCGAGGTCAGCATCTTCACCCAAAATATCAAATTCTGCATAGTCGAAAGTATAGAATTTACCTTCTACACCTTCTGAATCAGCATCCAGTGCAGAATAGAAACCTCCATTTGGGTCCAACATTTCGCGTTCAGCCCAAGCTATGGTTTCTTCAACAATGTTTTTATATAATATTTGGGGTCTGTTTTGATAAGCTTCACTATAGAGACTCAATAGCTGACCATTATCATAGAGCATTTTTTCAAAATGGGGAACATGCCATTTCCCATCCACAGAATAGCGGGCAAAACCACCCCCAACCTGATCATATATGCCCCCATTTGCCATTTTTTCTAATGTAAAATGAACATGGTCTACAACCCCTTGATCATGGTTCAAGAAGCCATAACGTAAGAAAAAGACCCAGTTATTGGGGAGAGGAAATTTAGGAGCACGAGTATAACCACCGTTTTTACCATCAAATTGCTCCTTCCACGGTTCTACGACCTGGAGGATATCACTTAGGGTATATTGTTCAGGAATGTTCTGTATGGGGAGCTTTTCAGCTTGTTGGATGCCTTGGGTAAGTTTTTCAGCATAATCTATGGCGACCTCCGGTTTTTCCTCCCACATTTGCGCAATCTGAAGCAGAATCTGTTGCCAGTCATTAGGCTTAAAATAAGTTCCGCCATAAATTGGTCTACCGTCTGGGAGACAGATACAGTTCAGGGGCCAACCACCAGAATTAGTCATTAATTGAACCGCTATCATATAGATCTGATCAATGTCGGGACGTTCTTCTCGATCCACCTTAATGCAAACAAAAAACTTATTCATGGTTTGCGCGACGGCCTCATTTTCGAAGCTCTCGCGTTCCATTACATGGCACCAGTGACAAGCCGAATAGCCAATGCTAACGATGATTAACTTGTTCTCTTCTTTTGCCTTATTTAATGCTTCTTCACCCCATGGAAACCAATGAACAGGATTATGTTCATGTTGCTTTAAATATGGGGAACTTTCACCTTGTAGTTTGTTTGCCATAACATACGAAGGTAAAAACTATTATTTTAATAATCCTATTAGGTTGGCAGTTCCTCCTCCTAACATTTCAAAGGTCAGATCACCCTCAAGCTGTAAAATTGATACATTGGACGTAGCCAGCTCAATCTCAGAATGGCTCAAATAGTTGGTCAGGTTAGAAAGCCCTGGATTATGACCAAATATCAACAAGGTATCATATTCTTCCGGAACGCTATTGATCACTTTTAGGATATCCATAAAATGGGCCTCATAAATATCTCTCGTCTGATGGATGGATTCTTGAGGGTAACCAAGCACTTCACAGAATAATTCTGCTGTTTGGATGGCACGATTTGCAGAGGATGAGATGACAAGGGTCTTTTCATCTATTTTAAGAGAGTCTTTTAGCTTTTGAGCAATCCTTTCCGCTCTTTCTCTGCCCTTTTTTTGTAGGTCTCTATAAAAATCATCTTTTGAAAAAGAGTGTTCTTCAGCCTTGGCGTGCCTGATAAGATATAATGTTTTCATGTTTTGAATACCTAGTTAAAACACCAAGATAAAGAAATAATAATTAACAAATCGTTCTGAAATTGTTAAGTATTACTTCTAAACTCTGTAATTCTCAATGAATTGTATGCTGCCTTTAAGCTTTTCAACAGAAAATGGCCTTAAGCTTTTCTCAGAATTATCTTGCAGTTTTTTCCAAAGCACTTCATCATTGTACAAACGCAAAATTTGCTCAGCGAATTTGTCTGTCGTATTGGCGTCAAGGATATTGGTACCATCCTGAAGATTCATTCCCTCAGCCCCAATCTTGTTGGTGATTACTGGCAAATAATATTCAAAGGCTTGGCCTATTTTTCCTTTTACACCTGCGCCATAACGAAGTGGAGCGATCATGTACTTCGTGTTGAAGTAAAAAGGTTCTATATCTTCAACGAAACCATGGAAAACAACATTTTTTAAGGTTTTCTTTTCTTCATCAATATGTTCATCTAAGTCTCCTACTACATGTAATTTTATTGCGGGATTGACTTTCCAAACCTCAGGCATGATTTCATCAATCAGGTAATTTACAGCATCAATATTTGGGGTATGTTTAGAGCCAACAAAAAGGATTCCTGAACGGTCTTGAAAGCGCGGTGTTTCTTCCTTTTTGACCCTTGGGTAATGGATATTTGAAATTACATGAAGTTTTTTGTTGTCACAGAGTTTAGCCATATAAACCTTTTCCTGTTCAGATATAGGAATGACTATGTCAGCCTTTTCTGCAGCTTCCAATTCGTACTGATAGAATTTTTTATATAATTTTTGGAGTTCTTTATTGTTTTCCTCAAACTCTAATGCCCTTTTAAACCTCAAATGATGGATGTCTACCATATCAAAGATTACTTTTGAATCTGGAATGAACTTTTGGGCAGTTTTGTAATATTTATTAAAACTGATTGCGGTATGAAACCATACGATCGGCTGATGGAAAACACTTCTTTTTAAAAATTGGACCACATCATTTTTAGCATGATGCTCATAAACCACGCAAATCCCTAACTTCTGGTAAAACTCATTTGAATCATTCTCAAATTTGTTCTGTGTTGTAATCAAGATGACTTGATAGCCCAGTTCACAAAATTCCTTCATGATCTCTGTAAACCGTATCTCTCCTGAATTATTGTCAACTTTAGGCATTTGGTCGTGAAAGAAAATTATCTGTTTGTTGTTATTGATTTCCAACTTTCTTTCTTCGACGGTATTAGACTTTATTTTATCAAGATATTTTCCCCAGCGAGAATAAAATATTTCCTTGTTTTTCTTAAAGATCATTTCTTTTTGAAGCGCTTTCTCTTGACTTTTATTCTTATAGGTCAGTCCGTCAAAATGAATCACTTTTGAAAAAGGGCTGAAGTATATTTTCTTCCCTTGGTCATATCTTATTCGAAAACAAAGGTCCGTTTCTTCAAAATATGCAGGTTTATAAACAGGGTCTAATAGATTGAGATTTCCTAGATCATCCGTTTTCCTGAAGAGTAGACTGCATCCTGAGGCATAATCCACCTCATACACATAATTTACTTCTGGGAAATAGGCAGGAACATTATTGACCTGATGGATTCTGTCCGCACTTAAAAAAAGCGAACCAGCTTCCTGAAGGGAACCATCGGTATTCAAGATCATAGATCCCACTGCTCCAGCATCCTCCTTCGTGTTGAATACATTGACCAATTCATCTAAAAAACCTTGATGCACGAGGGTATCATTGTTTAATAAATAGATGAAATCGCCTTTTGCTGTCCTAATACCTTTATTTACACTCTCCAAAAAGCCTAAATTGGTATCATTGGTTATTTGAACTGTGTTTTCAATATCCGAAAAATCGATGGCATCCTTGCTGCAATCATTGATTAAAAGGAGTTCGAAGCTATTCTCGGGTAAATTTGAATGTATGGATTTTAAGCAGGCTCTAGTGGTCGCTTCCATGTTATAATATGGAATGATTATAGAAACTAAGGGCTGTTTTGTTTCAGGAAAAACAAGGGTTTCTTTAACTAAATCAGGCTCTTGAACATTTATTGTAAAGTAATTGATCGTATTCTTTAGTCGTTTCTTTTTCTCGAAATATAATCTGATCTGCTTAGATAAACCCATTTAAGTCTTGTAAATTATTTTATAATAGCTATCAAAAATCTAACCGTAAGTAAATTTTAGACGAAATTTATAATAAAAATGCTACAGAACTAGTCGATTTTAAATGCTAAACCATCAAATTCCTGTGAATATTTTTTATGTTTGATGATGATCCCAGAACAACCTGCAAATGTTTGTTTCGACGTCGAACGTTTAAAATATAGAAACGTTGGACTTTTTCACTTTTGCCTTCAATTGGGAAATGCCTTAATTGATATCGCTGATTCCGACCCTACCCTAAAATTGTATTTTTATGCTCCCCAAAACAGCCAAATCTTGAAGGGAGCCCCTAACTACATAAACAGCAAGCCGATCCATAAGTATATCCAGTCTTTCCAGGTTGATCTAAATGTTTGGCATGGCAGCAACCAAATGACCGACTATCTACCAAGGAACAAAAAGATAGCCAAGGTCCTGACCATCCATGATCTGAATTTTTTACGAGAAAAACCTAAGGATAAGCAAAAGAAATACCTTTCCAAGGTTCAATCCAATGTCGATCAATCCGATGAAATTGTCTGCATTTCAGAATATGTGAAGCAGGAAGTTATGGAGTATATAAATTTGCGGAATAAACCTTGTTCCGTAATTTACAATGGCAATAATATCAACCCAGCAGTTAGCCCAACAGCAGTCAACTTTCCTCTTTTGGACTTGTCGGTTCCATATTTGTTTTTCATAGGGGCAATCTTGCCGAAAAAAAACATCGAAAGCTTAGTCTATCTGTTGGTGAAGAATGATTTTAACTTAGTCATAGCGGGAGAGATCTTCGACAAAACCTATCAAAAGAAAATCCTTGAATTGGGTAAGGAACTGGGAGTGATGGAAAGGATTTATTTTATTGGAGCAATAAGTGAGGGAGAAAAAGTTTACCTTTTAAAGAATTGTAGATATTTTTGCTTCCCTTCAAAAACGGAAGGCTTTGGGTTGCCTGTCGTGGAGGCGATGAGTTTTGGCAAGGACATCATTTTATCAAACTCCACCAGTCTTCCGGAGATTGGAGGAAATGTAGTACGATATCTTGATTCCTTTGAAAAGGATTATTTAATTGAATACGGAAAGGAATTATGTTCTTTCCAGTTTTCAAAAGAAATGGAACTTGCAGTAGTGGAAAGAAGTAAAATGTATAGCTGGAAAAAAGCAGCTGAAGCCTATGGGGAAATTTATAAAGAATTAGCTTAAATGAGTCAAGTAAAGTTTGGAGAAGGAAAAACTATTTTATTGGCAATGCCAGATTGGTTCCTATACCACTCCGTGAAACAGCAATTGGAATTATTTGGGTTTCGCGTCATTGGTATTCCTTTTACTGGAAAATTTAAGTATAAAAACCTTACTGATAGAACCATTAACTTCTTGAGAAAGGTCTTTTTCAATGACAGGAAATACAAGCCCTATTTAAAATACCGTGATACTGGCCAAGGGATAACCAAAGCCGTAGAAGAATTGAACGAGGTCGTTGATTACTGCCTGATGTTTCGAGCAGATTATTACCCTTTGGATATCGTTAGGAAGATCAAGGAAAAAAGTAAGGTCTTGGTTGGTTACCAATGGGATGGATTAGATCGCTTTCCAGGGATAAAAGATTTAATTCCCGAGTTCGACCGATTTTTCGTCTTTGACCCTTCGGATCTGGATTTTCCATCCGTGCAATCTGCCAGCAATTTTTACCTCAATAGCAATAATCCCCATGTTGAAAAGGATATCGATGTTTATTATTTAGGGAATTATGTGCGGTCTAGGATTAATAAACTTGAAAAATTAACTGACTATCTGAAAAATATCCATTCTAATTCCGTGATCAAGGTCCATTCTGATAAAGAGAAGATTCAAAAGAAATATGGCGATAGATCTTTTGAATTGACAAAGAATTATGTCTCTTATGAGGAAAACCTAGATTTAGTGAACAGGTCTAGGATTATGGTTGATCTATTGCACGATGTACACAAAGGTTTGTCCTTTAGGGTTTTCGAGGCAATCGGGAATGATAAAAAACTAATACTAGACAATCCAGAAATAAAAAAATATGAATTCTATAATCCTTCAAACTTTTTCCTTCTACAGGGGGACAATTTTGACGGTTTGAAAGAATTTATCAATTCTCCATACGAGCCATTACCAGAAGACATCAAACACAAATACTCCTTTGAAAACTGGATCAGATATGTCCTGGATATTGCGCCCTACCAAAAAATCGATCTTCCGAAAAGCTAAACTAATTGATGATACAGCCCCATGATTTGCTGGGCAATGATTTCATCATTAAACCGCTGGGCATATTCTCGCCCTTTTACGGCCATGTTGTTTGCTAATTCGGGATCAGATAGGATCAATTGAATGCTTTTTCGTATTTCTGCAACATTTTCAGGATCAATATAGTTCGAGAAAGGTCCTGCTGCTTCTGGAAATACGCCTGAATTGGTCGTTATAACTGGAGTGCCTGAGTAGAGCGCCTCAATGATTGGAATGCCGAATCCTTCAAATTTGGAAGGATAGATGAAAATATTAGCCATGGCGTAAATCGTGGCCAATTCATCCATACTCAAGCCTTTCATAAAAACAACTTGCTTCTCCATCCCTTTTGAAGCGATATACTCCTTTATGCTCTGCGTGTAAGGGGTTTCTTTCCCAATTATTACCAATGGAATATCCAATCCTTCAATGGCCTTTACAATTTGAAATGCATTTTTTCTGGGTTCGATAGAACCAACATTCAATACAAAATCTCTTGGGAGGTTATATTTTAATCGAATTCTTTCTTTTTCCTCCTCAGTCTTTTCAGTTTTAAATGCAGGATGGCTCACCTGGTAGATCACCGATATTTTATCTTCGGGAACCTGGTAGTATGCCATCAGGTCCTGTTTAGTCTGTTCACTGATGGCTATGATTCGGTCAGCATTTTCAACGGCATATTTCGCCTTTTTATCATAAATCCATCTATCCACTGCGCGGTATAATTCCGGATATCGTAAAAAGATTAAATCATGAATGGTTACGACTGATTTAATTCCTGCCTTTTGCAGTCCAATGGGGATTTCACCAGATAATCCATGGTAGATTTCAACCTTATCCCGCTTTAGATCAGAAATAATGTTCCAATTTCTCCATACCATGGGAAGCATTTTCGAAATCTTGGAAGTAGGTAATTGAATTTTTTTATCAGCCAATTGGTTGGACGTTAGGTTATCCCCAAGTTTTGGCGTGTATTTAATATAATTATTCTCAGGATAGTGTTTTTCAAGTATCCTGATTAAATCCCTGCTGTAATTACCAAGGCCAGTATAGTTTAGGAAATATCTTTTGGCGTCAAATCCTATTGTCAACATTCAGAATTTCTTTTTCAGGTAATTAATTTTGTGAATTTAATTAAAATAAGTGTTTTTTTATCCTCTCGACAAGCATTTCGCTACTTACTAAATCAATTGCCTCTACGCCATCACAAAGACAGGATTTATTGCCATAAACAGAATTCGGTCTATTGGGATGTTCTACCTGAACACAATCTTCCATCGACTGACCATATCCCAAAAATCCAGCATAAGGATGGGTTGCTCCCCAAACTGATACACAAGGAATACCCATTAGGGAAGCCATGTGCATGCCTGAGCTGTCCATGCTGACCATCAGATCAAGATGGGCAATGATATCTAACTCCTGACTTAAATTATATTTTCCTACAACAGAATGCACATTGGGGAACTGTTTTTCCCAGTTCTCCGTAATCTCTTTCTCTTTTGCTCCACCTCCAAAAAGCACAACCTGAACCCCTAGATCTGATAAGTTATGGATTACCTCCGTCATTTTTTCTGTTGGAAGAACTTTATAGGGATGTTGAGCAAAAGCCGATATGCCAACTTTTTTTGCATTTGAAGCCAGAATTGGCATCATTCCCTGAGGAATCAGTCGATGTTGCTTTTCCAATTGATGGTTCAATTGTAGGCTAAATCCCAATTTCCTGAAAACATCGGCGTATCGCTCTGTAGTCAGTTTCAAAGGCTTAAAAACCTTGTCCTTGGTACGTGTTAAAGCTTTCTTTTCTGGCCTGCCTTTATCTAGGATTTGAACCTGATGCCCTGCAGTCCGAAAAAGGACGTCCAAAAACCTTGACCTGATGTTATTATGCAGGTCAGCAACCTGTTTTGCCTTGTACTTTTTCAGTTCCTTGAATAGCTTTATTAAACCAGATATGCCATTATGTTTTCCCTTGGGTTCGATAGGGTGAAAGATCAAGCGCGGTATTCCATCGAAAAAAGCAGAAAAAAACGGACGTGAAACCATAATGATTTCAGTGTCCGTATGTTGTTCTTGGAATTCCCTTAATACCGAAGCAACCATGGCGACATCACCCATTGCAGAAAATCTAGTGACCAAGATTCGCTTCATCTCAGGGAATTATTTTTGAGCCCCGTAAAGTACAGGATTTAAGTTCGGGTCGTTGTACATCTTCATTTGCTTGTACACCTTCATGAATTTTTTTCCAGCTTCAATGTCTGCAAGCAATTCATCAATACTCTGGGAAAGATCCTTGCGTTGCTCCAACAGCACAGTTAACTTTTGCTGACAAGCATCTTGATGTGCCTTAGAAACATCGGTACGTAAGGTTTCCTGTTCCATATGGTAGATCTTCAGTGCTAAGATCGATAATCTGTCAATTGCCCATGCTGGACTTTCCGAATTGATCTTCGCATCAGCTAGAGCAACCACATCCGCAAATTTCTGAAGATAATAACTGTCGATAAATTCAACGGTATCCGTGCGCTCCTGATTTTGCCTGTCGATTCTTCTCTTCCAATACAGACCTTCACGCGGATCAATATTAGGATTACGGATTACATCCTCCATATGCCATTGCGCCGTATCAATCCAACATTTCAAATACAATAAATGCTCTAAAGTCTCGCGACCATAGGGATTCTCGATCGGCTGATCAATCTTATCATAAACATGGTAATCTTCAATTACCTTCTGAAAAATTTTGTTTGCTGCTGAAGATATCATGTACAAATATAGTAGTTAGTATTTAGTATTTAGTATTTAGAACCGGTTTATCGACCTTTAATTTGTAGTAGTTAGTAATTAGTATTTAGTATTTAGAACTGGTATAACGGCCTTTAATTTGTAGTATTTAGTAATTAGTATGTAGTATTTAGAACTGGTATAACGGACTTTAATTCGAAGTATTTAGTAATTAGTATTTTGTGGACCCCCTAAATAGGATTGACCGTTTTTATACTTATCACATTTTCATCAAATGTCTATTATTTGAGCCGAAAAGCTAATATAATAGGAAAGGAAATTTCCCTTTTTGAAAAAAACAACTTCAGCATTTCAAGACCATTAAGGTCTAAATACTAAATACTTTATACTAAATACTAAATACTCTATCTCAAGATTACCCCCGGGAACAGCCCAAATATCACTACAAGGATGGTCAAAACAACCCCAATAACCAACATAACGGAGATGTTGTTGTCTTTAGCTGTGATTACTTCCTCTTTATTGGTTTTAAGGAAGGAATACAAAGGGATTTTGAAGTAATAAAACAGGGAGATTACGGAAGTCAGGGCGCCGATAATCAAGAGCCACAAGAAGATAAGGTCACCCCCAGATTGGTAGATTTCAAAAATACTGGTGAAGACCAATAGTTTTCCAACAAAGCCTGCCGTTGGAGGTATTCCGATCAACGATATACCTACTATGGAGAAACAGGTAAATATTAATGGTAGTTTCTTTCCTTGACCGATATAAGCCTGTAGATTGCTGCTGCCCAGCTTCTGTTCCAGGACGTCGATGAATGCAAAACTTGCCAAATTCATCAGCACATATATGAAAATATAGAAGAAAAGAATATCCTGTTGGCCATTTACATAGCCGATAATGGCCATCAAAAGGAAACCGGTATGCCCGATGGAGGAATAAGCCATCAACCGTTTCATATCGGTCTGCCTTAAGGCGATCAAGTTACCAAAGAGCATCGTGATGATTGCCACAATGGAAACAAACATAAAGGTCAGTTCACTAAAATAAAATGGGGTACTGATCCAGGCCGCTGCCAATCTGCTCATCAAGACAATGGCTGCGATCTTGGGTACTGTAGACAGAAATGCCGTTACTGGGGTAGGAGCGCCCTCATAAACATCCGGTGCCCATAAGTGAAAAGGAACAAAACTCAATTTGAAACCAATCCCTGTAAATACAAAGAGGATGGCAATGCTACTCATCACCTCAGGCGCAGCAATCAAACCTTGAATATGCCTAGGACTGGCAAAATTCAAATCCCCTGTAAAGCCATAAATCAATGAAAGCCCATATAACATCACTGCAGAACAAGCCGATCCAAATAAAGCATATTTCATTGCAGCCTCAGATTGTTTCTTGTTTTCCGAGAAATATCCAACCATGATATAGGAACTGATGGATACCATCTCAATGGCAATAAAAGCCATCAACCAATGGGTCGTCATGGAAAACAGGTTCATGCCTATCCCTGCCGCCAAAAGAATGCTGTAGATATCGCCCTTTCTTTTTTTGAATTCCTTATGTGCAAAATGCTGTTGCAGGAAAACTGCTGAGACCAATAAACCTAAAGCAATAAATGTCCTGGCATAAAAAGAAGTCTTATCGAGGGTCAACATACCATAGAACCCAAAATTCGCATAATCATATTGGGTCAAAAGAATGGCAAAAGAAGAAATGATCGTTAAGATGCTGATAAAAAACGAAGACTGCTTCCAGTATTTATCAAATACTAGCGTACAGGCTATACTGAGCAGAAATCCAATGGACATACTCAGTTCTACTTTGAACAAAGGTATCGATCGAATGATCTGATCTATATGGTCTGAAACCTGCAATGCAAACTCGTTCATCTATCTTAACCCTACAAATAAGCTGTTACCAAATCCAATAAACTCAATACAGAGTTGTTCAATACTCCAAATACTAGGGAAGGCATGACTCCCAAGATTAAAGCCAATGCCAAGGTTGGGAATAGAATGATCTGCTCCCTGTTGTTTAAATCTTTTAATTCTGCTGCCCATTCTTCACCGCCTTTCAAACGGGTCTGTCCGAAAAACATGCGCTGCAAGGTCCATAAAAAATAGACCGCACCCATGAGGATACCTAAGGACCCAAATATCGCCATCCAACGTGGAATACCTGTTTGCATGCTTTCCGCGTTGAATGTTCCGATGATCACAAAAGCCTCTCCAATAAATGCGGAAAACCCGGGAAGGCCTAATGAAGCAAAGAAAGCAATGGCAACATAGGCCGTATATTTTGGCATGATGCTCGCCAATCCTCTAAAATTATAGATATATCGATCGTGAACCCGGTCATATAGAACACCAACCAAAAAGAATAATGCTGCTGACAAGAAACCGTGGCTCAACATCTGGAACATTGCCCCTGAAACACCTTCTGCTGTCAAGGATGAAATACCCAATAGGACAAAACCCATGTGGGATACTGAAGAATAAGCAATCAATCGCTTTAGATCGGTTTGAGCCAAAGCATTCAATGCACCATAAATAATGGATACCACAGCTATCAACCCTAACCACCAGTTCGCATCGGCCATCGCATCAGGGAAGATTCCCATACAGATACGGATGATCCCATAGCCACCAATCTTTAGTAGGATACCCGCTAGAATAATAGAAACAGGGGTAGGGGCCTCTACGTGCGCATCTGGTAGCCAGGTATGTAATGGAACAATTGGAATCTTGATCGCAAATGCAATGAAAAGTACGATAAACCCTATCATTCTGGCCGGAATACCTAATATCTCATTGGCATTTCCTAAAAAGTCAAAGAATGAGCCTGGAATATAATTCTCTGGGTTCATCATATACAACATATTGAAAGTATGTGCTCCAGTTTGTGGATTTTGAACTGAAAAATAAAGTCCAACAATCACCAAAAGCATAAATACCGACCCAAATAGGGTGTATATAAAGAATTTAATAGCAGCATATTCCCTTCGCGCTCCTCCCCAAATACCGATCAAAAAGTATAAGGGTAGCAACATGACTTCATAAAATACATAGAACAGGAAGAAATCCAAAGCACAGAATATGCCCATTACTGCTGTATTCAATAGCATTAACAGCGCAAAATAACCCTTTTTACTCTTTTCCATATTCCAAGAGGCTCCTACCGCCATTAACATGACAAAGGCACTCAAAAGCAATAATGGTAAGGAGAAGCCATCGACTCCAAGAAAATAATCGATCTCTAATTTACCTATGGAGCCCAGGTCCAACCTGATCCAAGGAAGCTGCTCCACATATTGATAGGAAGCAACATCATTAAATCCACCTGTCGAACCTTGAAAGTTAGCATATAAATATCCTGCCAATCCAAATTGGATCAATGTAACCACTAAGGATAGATATTTGTAGCTCTGTCCCATACGGTTTGGAAGTAACAGAATGCCTACAACAGCAATCAAAGGCAGAAATATAAGTAAGGATAATGCACCCATCTTATTTTATTATCAAATAAATTATTCCAATTAATAATACCGTAAAAGCAAAACCCAAATAGTTTTGAAGCCTCCCGTTTTGCACCCATCTCAATAGATGGCCAATATAATAGGTCGTTCCCCCAATGCTATTCACCAGACCATCGACCAGATATTTGTCTAACCAGGCACTGAAATTTGCCAATCCTCTTGTAACTGTGGCAAGGCTATTCACCAAACCATCCACAATATACTTATCAAACCAATATAATCCGTTGCTCAAACGCAAGGTGCTGTTTACAAAAAGCTTTTGGTAAACCTCATTGAGATAGCCTTGGTTTAAGGAGAATGCAATCCAAGGATTGCCTGCTTGCAAAGGATATTTATTCTTTACATACCAATTCCAACCTATTGCCCAAGAAATTGCAGAACCAAGGGTCAGGACAATGGGTAATATCAAATGCAAGGAATGTATTTCAGTAAATGGATATTGCACATTAAACCCGCCTAAAATAAAGGAATGGTGATAGGCGAGCGGATTCCATGAAAAAACCACAAACAAGGAACAGATTCCTAAAAAGATCATCGGTCCGAGCATGCTATTGCTGGCTTCATGAATGTGAATATGCTCAAGTTTGATCCTGAATTCGCCAAAGAAGACCTTAAAGATCAATCTTCCTATATAAAAAGCCGTTAAGATACTGACCAAGGTCAAACTTATGGGTATCAATAAATATAAAGCGCCATGATGTATTGCCCATTCATAGGTGGAGATCAGGATGGCATCCTTAGATAAAAATCCAGATGTCAATGGAAAGCCTGCCAATGCCAACGAGGCTATGCTCATCAGGATAAATGTTTTCGGCATCCATTTCCTCAATCCGCCCATGTTATTTATGTCCTGAGGGTCAATATCAAGATTGTTCTTTTCTTTTAGATGCGCCATTTCATGGATTACGGCTCCAGCGGAAAGGAATAGTAAACATTTGAAAAAGGCATGGGTCGCTAAATGGAACATGGCTGCATCCCATGCGCCAACTCCAACCGCCACCACCATAAAACCTAATTGAGATATCGTGGAGAATGCCAAAATCCTCTTGATATCGCGCTGGCCTAGGGCAAAGATAGCGGCAAGAAATGCCGTAATAGAGCCAATAATGGCGATAAACAGTAAGGCTGTTTCATTGAATAATGGAAATACGGTACAGATCAGGAATACCCCAGCAGCTACCATGGTCGCAGCATGGATCAGCGAAGATACTGCTGTTGGTCCTTCCATCGCATCCGGCAGCCATACATGCAAAGGGAATTGTGCAGATTTAGCCATCGCCCCTACAAAGAAACAGATCCCTGTAAAGGTCATCCAGCCTTCCGAAGCTTGTGCCGTTTCATAGAATAGCCCTTCTTTTCCAAAAAGCTCTACCAAGTTCAGGCTTCCATACATACTATAAACGGATGCTATCCCTAATAAAAAGCCCAAATCTCCAATCCGGTTGATGATAAACGCCTTTTTGTTGGCTTGAACCGCGGACTCCTTGGTAAACCAAAATCCAATCAAGAGATAGGACGCAAATCCAACCAGCTCCCAGAAGATATACATCATAAACAGGTTGTTGGAAATGCTCAGGCCTAACATCGCAAAGCAGAAAAGGCTTAGGTACATCCAATACCGATGGATTCCCGGATCGCCTTTCATATAGGCTCTCGAATAGATATGAACAGGTAATGCAATCACACAAACGATCAATTGCATCAAAACACTGAGGTTATTTAGCAATACCCCAATTTGGAAGCTGTTTTTACCGATGGTAAACCAAGCGTAATTAGCGGCTATAGGTTCGCTATTCCAGACTTCAGAAAACACGAACATTAAGCTCAAAAGGGTACTTAATATGATAGCGACCAAAGAGTTGTTGCCAGATTGGTCTCTTTTGCCAAGTATTGCTTGGATCAAGAATGCAACAAAGGGGAGAAGTACAACCAGTATACTTCCTAAGACAGGTGATATGTTCAGTAAATCGCCCATCAGTCTCTTAAATCAGTTATGTTATCAGGGTTAATGCTCTTATAATTCCTATACAGGTTTAAGATAATGGCTAGTCCAACCGCCACCGCTGCTGCGGCCAGTACAATAGCAAACAGCGCAAAGATCTGTCCGCCATAGTTCACCTTATCATATCGGCCAAATGCCACCAGATTTAAGATGGCGGCGTTTATGATAAATTCAATCCCAACAAGGATCATGATGGCATTTCTCTTTGCGACAACGGCATAAAGACCTATGCAGAAAAGGCAGGCAGATACGACCAAAAAATGGGTTAATGTAATCATTTCGTATCCTCCTTTCTGGAAAGGTGTGCTGCACCGATCAAGGCTGCCAATAAGAATATGGAAATGACCTCAAATGGTAAAAGATATTGGGTCATAAATTTTAATCCCAATTGATTGATATTATTGTCGGTGGATTTGATAACATTCCCACTTCTAATGTTTTCGGTTATCCATTTCGGTGTGTTTTCTTGCCATTCTATGATCCCATAGATCATTACAGCAAGAAATCCAAGGCTTAACAGCAGGGTTTGCCAGTTCGGAAGGGAAAGGAATTTACTGGAGGTATTCTGTAAATCAGCCAATAGCTCTTTATTGGAAAGCATAAAGGCAAAGATCATCAGGATCAGGACACCACCTACATAGACCATGATTTGGGTAATGGCTACAAAGTCTGCCAATGCGAAAATAAATAATCCTGCCATCCCGAATAGCACTACAAAGAACAGGAACAATGCTCGTGCAGTATTTTTTAAACTGACTACCAACAAGGCTGAACCAATGGTCAATGCGGCAAATGCATAAAATATGGCTAACTCCATTATTTATTCTTCGCTGCCTCCTTCTCAGCTTGAAACTTGGTCCATTCCTCTTTACGTTTCTTGATTTCCTCATCCGTCATGTCCGCAAAGGAATAAGTCAAATCCGCAAGATTGGTCGTTACTCGATCGTAATTATCGGTCATGGTAATACATTCCGTCGGGCAGACTACCGTACAGAGTCCACAGTACATGCATTTTGCCATGTCAATATCAAACTCGGCAGCATAAAGCCTCTTTACAGAACCATCAGAGGTTTTCCCTATGGCTTCAGGTGATTTAATGGCTTCAATCGTAATGCAATCTACTGGGCATGCTTTTGCGCAAAGATCGCAGACGATACAATCGTCAATCACTACATCCAATTGGTACCTGGCTACTTCAGGAATAGGCATTTTTACCTTTGGATATTGAACGGTCGTTACACCGGACTGCTCTTCAAAGTAATTATCCTGTTTGATATCTAGGGAACGACGTGATTTCCGGGCACTGAACAGGTGTCTCACCGTTAGGGTAAGTCCTTTGATTGCTGTTGCCAGCCCTTGTATGGTCGTTTTTAAGATCAACTATAGCATGATTAATATTCTCCAAAGCCCTGAAATGGCCATGCATACAAAAGCTAGGGGAATAAGGATTTTCCAACATAAAGTCATCAACTGGTCAGCACGGAAACGAGGTAAGGTCCAACGGATCCAAATCTGAACAGCCACAATAAATAGCGATTTGGCTAATGTCCAAAACACACCCCAAACTGGGCCTGTAGTCCAATCAGCCAATCTGGCCGCACCAATATTCGGTAGGGGACTGTTCCAGCCTCCTAAGAATATCACAACACCCAACATGGCTACCAAAAACATCATGGCGTATTCCGCCAAGAATAAAAAAGCAAACCTGATACCACCGTATTCGGTATGGAATCCACCAATCAACTCACTCTCAGCTTCGGGAATATCAAATGGCGCCCGGTTACATTCTGCCAAGGATGCGATAAAGAATATGGCATAACTGACTATGAGATGGGGAGCCTGAAAAATATTCCAGGACAAGATTCCACCAATATCATTCACCTTCCAAAATCCAAGAAAATAAAGGTCTTGATCTGCCCAGACTCCTTGATTAAGTGCGATTTCATTTAAATTTAAGGTCTGCGTAATCATCACCGCAGAGATTAAGGAAAGACCAACCGGTAATTCGTGCGAAATCATCTGCGCAATCGCTCGGATAGAACCTAATAAAGAGTATTTGTTATTAGATCCCCAACCAGCCATCAAGATGCCAATGGCATCAATGGATACGACAGCCATAATAAAGAATAAACCTGTATGGGTATTGGATGGTAATAAGTCAGGTCCCCAAGGGACAACACTATAACCAATGAAAACCGCAACAAAAATAATGATCGGTGCTACAGCAAACAAAATCTTATCAGAGGCACTTGGGGAGATAAATTCCTTTTGAAGTAATTTTAGGATATCTGCAATGGTCTGCAATAAACCAAATTTGCCCGTTTCCATCGGACCTAATCGATCCTGAACAAATCCTGCAATCTTACGCTCCGTATAAACTGCAAAAAGCGTAAATAAAGCAATAAACAAAAATATTGCAACAGGTGTTAGGATATTCAAGATTAAGCTGTCCAATCTTCTTTTTAGATTAATTCTTAATTAGCTACAAACATAAGGAAATAGGAGCAAATAAGCCATAACTAAAATCATTTAGAACAGCGATTTGCCTTATTTTGTAAGCTATTTTTTAAAGTTTTGACAATATTAAAAATCTTGCATGGTATTTGCCTTATGCTTTTGGAATTTGTTGTGGTACTAAATCTGTTTCCCTGATCTATCCATTTTATAAAATGGCCAAAAAACAGAATATGATATGGAAAACAGGTAATTTTAAAAAATATTTTAAACCTTTTGACAAATTTTGCGTATTTATATTAGAGTTTAAACAATGATATCTATGAAAAAATCAATTTTTAGTGTGTTAGCTGTAGTAACAATTTTATTTTCAAGTTGTGCTGGCGCTAAGAAAACGACTGAAAACCAATCCCCAGACTTTGCTGAAATCACTGGCAACAAATGGCGCTTGATCGAATTAAATGGAAAAGAAGTGCCTGAAAAACTGAATGGCAAAGAGCCTTTCTTAGTTTTTATGAGTGAAGAGTCTCGTTATTCGGCCTCAGGTGGCTGTAATACCATGTCTGGTGAATATGTATTTGCTGGAACCAATAGGATATCTTTCAAACCTGGTATTTCTACCATGATGGCATGTGAAGATATGGAAACAGATAAATTGTTGGCTGAAGTATTCAAAACGACCAATAACTATACATTAGCTGATGGTATCTTATCCTTAAATGTAGGCCGCAGGATGCCATTAGCAAAATTTGCTAAGGTAGATGCAGAAAATAGCTTGGTAGGTACTTGGGAATTGGACTATATCGCAAATTCTTCAAAACCTTTCAATGAATTGTATCCGGATAAAAAACCGACTCTTGTTTTTGATTCCTCATCAAACAAAGTGTCTGGTAATGCTGGCTGTAACACATTCAACAGTTCTGTAACAATTAATGGTAAGAACATTAAGTTCGGTCCGATGGCGACAACTAGAATGGCCTGTCCAGGCGAAGGTGAACCTCTGTTCCTTCAATCAATTGAAAAGGTAAATGTTCAAAGTGTCAATGGAGACCAACTTACCTTAATCGTTGGTGATATTGCAACCATGAGATTCAAGAAAATCAAATAAGATCATTCAATTATCTAGATAAAAAGGGAGATGTTTATAGCAAACATCTCCCTTTTGTATTTTAAAGCAAGTTCTTATTCGTTCAGGATTATCCCTCTTCCACCCATAGCCCATCTGACTTGATAATGTCTATCAATTCATCTAAAGCTTTTGCAGAAGATACATTACGTTTTACAACTTCTTTCCCACGGTACAAGGTAATCTTATCTGGTCCTGCACCGACATAACCATAGTCAGCATCGGCCATTTCACCCGGACCATTCACAATACATCCCATGATACCGATTTTCAAACCTTTTAAATGATTGGTTCTACTGCGGATCATTTGGGTAGTTTCTTGAAGGTCAAATAGGGTTCTTCCGCAGCTAGGGCAGGAGATATATTCAGTTTTGGATATTCTGGAGCGCGTAGCCTGAAGGATACCAAATGAGATGGAGGCTATTTTATCTGTTGCGGTAGCTTCTGAGTCCAACCAGATCCCAGAACCTAAACCATCTATCAATAAGGCGCCAAAATCAGTTGCCGCATAGAGTTGGATTTTTGAAATTGGCTCTTCCGGATTCATGATGTCTCCAATGGGGCCCGAAAATTCAGCAGCAGCATAGCTTCTTTTGATAATGACCGGACAATCAATCCCGATTTCCTGCAGGTTTGCAAAGAATTGCCTTTGGTCTGCCATCCCATGCAAGTGGTCTGTTTCCAGTATAAAGACAATTGTCTTGTCCATCTGCAGATTGGCAAAGGCTTCTGTTTCCAAAAGATCATTGCTGACATAGATTAAATTCATGGCAGGATCTTTCAATTCCGCTCGGTTGAATTCCTCTAAGGTATAAATGGGATGAATATTCGTTTTATTCTTAAGCTCTTTCCAAGTTTTGTAATTGTAGAGTTGCTTTAGGTTTCCCGGCATCGTAAATGATGGTAAGGAATCCCCAAAATATACAAAATCGACCGACTGATCTCCCATGTGGTATTTATCCAGCAAGGCATCATACTTGTACCCTACATCAGATAGAATAAATGGATCTTTTAGGTTCTTTTGAGAAAGATCCACGACAATCCTTGGTACTAATGATCCGCCAATAAAAGCATTGATTTCCTGTGAAATATAAGGCTTAGTTTCTTGCACAGGAGTGATTTGGATGATCTCTCGCTCTTGAGTTTCAGCAAGGTCCGTTACGCGTTTACTATATCTATTTACTAGAGCAATGGCCACTGGAGCTTCCTTTTCTGGTTCCTCTGTCAAGGATACACGGACGGTATCTCCCAAGCCATCTTCCAATAAAGTACCGATGCCTACTGCCGACTTGATACGACCATCTTCTCCGTCACCTGCTTCAGTCACACCCAAATGCAATGGATAGTTCATGTTTTCGGCTACCATCTTTTCAACCAATAAACGGTAGGCCTGGACCATCACCATAGGATTGGATGATTTCATCGAAACACAAAGGTTATAGTAATTAAGATCCTCACAGATTCGGATGAATTCCAATGCTGACTCCACCATTCCTTCCGGCGTATCGCCATATCGGCTCATGATGCGGTCAGAAAGTGAACCATGGTTGGTGCCGATACGCATGGCGGTACCATATTCCTTACAGATCTTTACCAAAGGCGAAAATTTCTTATGGATTCGATCTAATTCTGCCTGATAGGCAGCATCGGTATAATCGATCTGGTCAAACTTCTTTTTGTCAGCGTAATTTCCTGGATTTACCCTTACTTTTTCTACGATCCTTGCAGCAACTTCAGCCGCATTGGGCGTAAAATGGATATCGGCAACCAAGGGAACATGGTACCCTCTTGCCCGTAATTCCTTCTTGATGTTTGCTAGGTTTTCTGCCTCTTTGATACTCGGTGCAGTAATACGAACATACTCACAACCCGCATCCACCATCTTAATGGTCTGTTCTACTGAGCCCATCGTGTCCATCGTATCGACCGTCGTCATACTTTGTATCCGAATTGGGTTATTGCCTCCCATTGGGATATCGCCAATCTGCACCTCTCGGGTATAGAATCTTGAATAGGCTGTTTTGCTGTTGCAATAACCGCCGGCTAGCGTTGTCAAAGGCTTACTTTCCATATCAAGGCAAAGTTAGCTAATTTCGGGTTTAATAGCGTAAGATAGATAATGAATTTGCAGCACCCGCAATCTTGATGTCGTACTTGTTGGATTCTTGGTCATAGTTTTTGCTCTTGCGAACATCATCCAAAACCACATCCACATCTTCGTATTTGTTGTTGGAGAATAAAGCATCCGTTTCAACACGACAGGCAGCTCCTTTTGGTAGATACAAGATCACTTTGGAAGCAGCGGTATTGATCTCAATATCACAAGTACCAGAAGCTGGTTTTGGTAAGTATAAGTTCAGTGAACTTGCACCAGAATTTACTTCCAATTTGCCAAGTTTCATTTGTTTGAAATCTCCTGTGATTGCAGCTGCTCCCACATTGAATTCCAAATCCCATACAGGCTTACTGCTAAGGCCAACCTCAATCAAGCTATTGTTGTACTTATTGTTCTTCATTTTGCTGGTCAACTCCATTTTCACCTCTTTATCGCCCTTGGTCTGCAAGTTCAATGAGGCAGTTGGTTGTGCCGTCTTCGCACTGAGGACTAGACTTGAGTCTGTTCCCGGAGCGAAATTATACTTTGCTGCACCGCCATTGATGGTCAGTTTAGCAGATTCTGTTTCTGAGCCGATAGGATGGGAGACAACTTGGGTAAATGGTCCCTTCACGTCATCGCCAGTGGAAACATCAATATTGCCGATATGGTCATACATGCTCTCCTTGCTGGTTACCCCTTTGAAGAAAATAAAACCACATAATAAGATGTTGGTTGCAATAACGATGAATTTTCCATAAGTCCTTCCCTGCAGGAGCAAACTGACTCCAATAGACACAAGGATCAATGGCCATAAACTGATTATGGAGAAGAAATTAAAATCTATTACTTTCAAGTTGTGTAGCAAGAATACCAATCCTGCGAATACCAACCATATACCTGTTGCAATTTTATTGTTCATTGTTTCTTAGCTTTGTTGACCAAAACTACTACGATATTACAAATTTAATAACGGAAAATAGGCTTGACGCTTCATTTTTTCGGTAAATCAATTAGTTTTGTCGGTGAAAAGATTCATCGAGAATTTGTATCTTGAACTTATCCAAAACATTTTTGCCGAGGATTCGTTAGAATTAGTGATTTAATACAAAATATATAATAAAACCAACGTATGATATTTTATTATTTTGGTGAATATCTCTTGTTACTGAAGAAGGTTTTTCGAAAACCTGAGAAAATGAAGATTTACCTAAAGGAGGTCTTCCATGAAATGACAGAGATAGGAGTGGGGTCGTTGGGCTTAATTGTGATCATTTCTACCTTTATTGGTGCGGTAATGACGATGCAGATCGCCTTCCAGTTGGTTTCTGACTTGATTCCAACCTCGGTAATCGGACAGATCAACCGTGACTCCAATATCCTGGAACTTGGACCTACCATTTCTGCCCTCGTATTGATGGGTAAAGTAGGGTCTTCCATCTCCTCCCAAATTGGTTCTATGCGTGTGACAGAACAGATTGATGCCCTGGAGATCATGGGTATCAATGCCGCAGGCTATCTGATCCTCCCGAAGATTATTGCCGGAGTGATCATGGTACCGGCTCTAGTTATTGTCGCTATCGCTTGTGCCTTGGTCGGCGGTCTTCTAGGTGGTGCCCTTTCTGGTGCTGTAACGCCCGATGATTATATCGAAGGTATCCGCGGGGGATTCAATGGCTTTACCATGGTTGTCGCGATGGTGAAGGCCACAGTGTTTGGATTTATTATTACCTCTGTACCGGCCTATAAAGGTTTTTATGTGCGCGGTGGTGCTCTAGAAGTTGGACAGGCTGGAACAAGGGCCGTAGTGATTGGTTGTATTTCCATCTTGGCATGTGACTATTTGATCACTGCATTAATGTTGTAATTCTCTATGATTGAAATAACAAATATTCATAAGTCTTTTGGGGATAATGTGGTATTGGATGGAATCGATGCCATCTTCGAACCTGGAAAAGTAAGTCAGATTATCGGTGGCTCTGGATCAGGAAAAAGTACCCTGTTAAAATGTATTGTCGGATTGCACCAACCTAATCAAGGAAAGGTATTCTTTGACAAACAGGAATTTACCAAAATGGATTTCGAAGAAAAAGTACCCATCCGTAAGGAAATTGGAATGCTATTTCAGAATTCCGCCCTATTTGACTCCATGACCGTGGAACAGAATATCGTCTTCACTTTGGATATGTTTACCGAAATGAGCAAATCTGAAAAGATTGATAAGGCCAACTTCTGTCTGGAACGTGTAAATCTAGCTGGAAAAAACGGTCTATACCCATCGGAACTTTCCGGTGGTATGAAAAAAAGGGTCGGTATTGCCCGTGCAATCAGCATGAATCCCAAATATCTTTTCTGTGATGAACCGAATTCCGGACTTGACCCTGCTACATCCATCCTAATCGATGAATTGGTGCAGGACCTGACCGAAGAATATCAATGTACTACCGTCGTGGTGACACATGATATGAACTCGGTAATGGGGATTGGTGATTACATCCTGTTCCTCTATAAAGGGAAGAAATATTGGGAAGGTTCCAACCAGGATATGTTGAAATCTGACAACAAGGAATTGAATGACTTTGTGTTCGCCAGCCCTTTGATGAAAGCTGCTCGCAATACTTTGAAAAAGGAACAGTAATTCTTTTCCTTCGATTTTTCTATCTTTGCAGAAAAAACCTGCATAAAACAATGCTAACATCATGTTTTATGATGGCTTTTATGGTCCTTTAAATATTGCATCTTGAACAACGATACCCAAATTCAACTCCTTACACCGCAACACTGGAAAGATTATGAACTGATCGACTGTGGTGATTTTGAAAAACTTGAACGTTTTGGTGAACTGATCCTCATTCGTCCTGAACCACAGGCAGTATGGCCTAAAGCATTGGGCGATGCAGAATGGAATAAACGTTATCATATCAAATTCAAAGGCCGTTCGGCAACCTCAGGAGACTGGATGAAAAAGAACCCGAAGACTCCAGACCGTTGGCATATACAATATAAAAATGAAGATGTAGCCATTAAGTTCAGACTTGGTCTTACTTCATTTAAGCATGTCGGGATATTCCCTGAACAAGCTGTCAATTGGGATTATATCTCCGATTCTGTGAAGTCCTTCAAGACACCTAAACCCAAAGTATTAAACCTTTTTGCTTATACAGGTGGAGCATCTTTGATCGCCAAAGCTGCCGGTGCTGATACCACTCACGTGGATTCCATTAAGCAGGTCGTGACTTGGGCCAATGAAAATCAGGAGCTTTCTGGAATCAGCGATATCCGTTGGGTTGTTGAAGACGCTTTGAAATTCGTAAAACGTGAACTGAAACGCGGGAATACCTATAATGGAATTATCCTTGATCCACCAGCCTATGGACACGGTCCTAAAGGTGAAAAATGGAAATTGGAAGACCATATCATGGAAATGATGCGCGATGTCGTTCAACTATTGGACCCTAAAGAGCACTTCCTGATCCTCAATACATATTCCCTAGGTTTCTCTTCCGTAATCGTCGAAAACCTTATCAAAACCTCCTTCCCCAAAGTCCAAAACCTAGAGATTGGAGAGCTATACCTACAAGCAACTGCAGGTCCAAAATTACCATTAGGTGTTTTTGGGAAGTTCAGGAAAATAGCTGATTAGACAGTAGAAATAAGAGGGGTATTTGAACCAGGATGGAATGGATTCGAGGATAGACCAAGATCCTAATTCCTGTAAATACAGATAAAATTCGTAGGGGGTGTATCGCATGCGCCCGCTCCATACAAACATTAAAAAAGAGGTTGCCATGATCGGCAACCTCTTTCGTTTTTCATAGGTAGGTTTCTTATTATTACACATTTAAGGGGCTAAGTTGGGACTCAAGTCTGTTCAACTGTTCATAAAATGCAGTTTTGGATTCTCCAAAGGCTGAGTTTACTTTCGATTGAAGGGAACGGTAATAGCTAATACCATCCAAGAGCTGAGTGTGGAATTTCTGGATGTACTTTTTCTTCTTCACATCCAGGTCTGACAGGTTTTCATTGATATATCCTGCCAAGTGTTTAACATATAGATCGAGTTCGTTTATAAAGAAAGATGGTCTATTCACGCCATTTAAGACATTGACGCGTCCATAAATATGGTCAACCATTTCCTTTAGGCTATAAACTTTATTGAAATATGCGGTGTTCGGCCCAGGGCAGATGGCAACAGCATCCCTTTCCCTAGGTTTGAGGATACCATATTTCAAATATGCCGGCGTTGCCAAGCCTTCACATAGGCATTGTTTTTCAACGATCTTATTGTAAGCCAATTGATAACTCGCTTCATCGAGTTCCTGTTGCTTTAACTCATTGATCTTGTTCAATTGATATACCCTGGAAGCGGTACAAACTGGCTCGGTACTATTGCTCGTATCGGAAACCAAGTATTTCTTGGTGCAGGGGAATCCGGGTTTGCCCTGTTCAATCCTTTTCAGACGGCTCTGCTCTGCAGTGCTCTTCCTGAAGTTGTTGAATGGAACCCCTAATGGAGAAGCTTGGGAAATGTAGAAATCATCCGCTGTAGCTGTTGCTAGGTTATTGAGGGTTTCCTCATCTACCGTCGTAGCTTCCGGAACCAGCAGGAAGGGTGACCCCCAACCTACGGCATCCATGTTATAATAATCCAATAAGAAAGAATGCTCCTGCGAAGTTCCCACACCTCCTTGGACGGAAAACTTGATTGCAGGAGCGTTTTCACTATTTAGACCTAATTCTTGAAGGGCACTTTGGTAGAGCGGGAATATTTCCGCAATCAGTGCTTCCTTATTGTTCTTAAATTCTTCGAGAATCGGGCCTAAAAGAAATCCGTCGGTGGCAAACGCATGACCGCCACAGTTTAAGCCCGATTCAATCCGGTATTCGGAAATCCAAATACCTCTTTTTGCCAAATACTTGGCTTGGATAAGTGCCGACCTATAGTCTGACACCTTCAGAGTAATCTTCTTCTTGAAATTTCCATCGGCATCTGGAAAGAAGGTACCCAACTCTGATAGGTACGCATATAACCTTGGATTCATCCCTGCGGAAAGTACCAATGAGGACTGCAATTTGCTCATCGCAAAACCTCGTACCGCTGCTGATGCATCCGAAAATACCTCCGGCAGCTCATTGCCATCGGCATCTCTATTGATCTTGTCCACTTTAGACATGATGTTCACGTCGATTTCCCCTGGAACCATGGCCTCGCGGATATCATTGGCAACCAAATGCTTTTCATAGCCATGCTTCAATGATTTCCAGAGCGTATATTTTTCCTTGCTCGGATGTGCCTCCGGAAGCAGTTCAAAATAACGCTGAGCATCCTTATCCTCTTTCCAGTCCACACGTTTCAAGCGCTCCACCTGTTCAGAAACCAAATCCTGAACTAAATCCAAATATTTACAGATACGTGTTGCACGGTAATCAGCATGTTTCTTGCTGATCGCCTCGTAAGCTAGCTCATACTTCTTCGAATAATACTCGCGCATCCGCTCAATCAACTCGTCATCCACGATCGAAATAACCGAAGAAATACCAAATTGAGCAACTTTAATCGGCGTATCTATCGAAAATGCAAGGCCTAAAACAGGAATATGAAATGAATGCGTCATGTATATCTTTTACTGTCCGCAAATAACAAAACAATCCCCATACAAAAAGTAACAGCTGATAAAAGGAAAATGTGATGTTGGTCACTTTGGGGGAAGTATTTAGTATTAAGTATTTAGTATTAAGATTAAAAATACAGGTTCATAATAGCCATAGAGGGTGTCTAAATACTAAATACTAACTACTAAATACTAAATTCTAAATACTACTTAAAAACAATCGTCCTATTTCCGTGCAGCATTACGCGGTCTTCGGAGAGGAGCTGGATGGCGCGGCTCAGGACGGCTTTTTCGATTTCGGACCCTGCGGTGCGCATACCGCTGACGTCGTAGCTGTGGTCAACGGATTTGGTGTTCTGCACGATGATCGGTCCTTCGTCGAGGTCGTCGGTAACGAAGTGGGCCGTAGCGCCAATGATCTTCACGCCGCGATCATGCGCCTGCTTATAGGGATTCGCTCCGATAAAAGCTGGCAAGAAGGAATGGTGAATGTTGATGAGTTTGCCCTTAAACTTGGCAACAAAACTAGGGGAAAGGATACGCATGAATTTCGCCAAGACAATATAGTCCGCTTGATAGCTTGAAACTACCTCGGCCAGTTCATCTTCAAACTGTTCCTTGCTCTTGTTCTCATGGCTGATATAATGGAAAGGGAGGTCAAACTTCTCCGTGAATTTCTGCAGGTTGTCATAGTTCCCAACCACGGCGAGGACTTCAGCTTGGAAAGTGCCGAAATAATTGCGAACCAAGATGTCTGCCAAACAGTGATGCTCCTTGGTGACCAGGATCACCAAACGCTTCCTTTGGTCAGGATTGATCATGACCTGGCTGTTGGAAGGTAGTCTATTTGTTAAAGCTTGCTGTAGGACTTCCTTGTGGTATAGTTCGCCGGCGCATACTACCCGAACAAAGAACTTCTTGTTGGCTTCATCAACAAACTCGCGCATGCTCACGATGTTAAGCTCCTGTTCAGCCAAAACATTGGAAATGATGGCGACAAGGCCAACTGCATCCGTACACTGGATGAGAATTAAGGTTTGCGTATTCATGTTGGTTAGGTTGAAAAAGGGGGAGAAGTAAGACCTCTCCCCACAAATATTTTATTAAACGGCTTCCTGAACAGACTCTATTGCAGCCTCTTCAACGCCATCTTTTGTGGTCACTAAGTCGTCCTCAGTATCCAACTCAACGCGTAAGTTGTTGACGATATGAACTTGACGGTCCGGGGTATTTTTACCCATATAATATTCCAGCAACTGTGGAAGCTTATTGTCCTTTGATAAGATTACCGGCTCTAAACGGATGTTTTCTCCGATAAACATGCCAAATTCCGAAGGTGAGATCTCTCCCAAACCTTTGAATCGGGTGATCTCCGGTTTTGAACCCAATTTTTTGATGGCATTCACCCGCTCTTCGTCGGAGTAGCAGTAGATCGTTTCCTTTTTATTACGGACCCTAAATAATGGGGTTTGAAGGATGGATACATGTCCTGCTTTTACCAATTCAGGGAAGAACTGCAGGAAGAAGGTCATCAATAGAAGGCGGATGTGCATACCATCCACATCGGCATCCGTCGCGATCACGATATTGTTATAACGAAGGCCTTCGATGCCTTCCTCAATATTCAAGGCATGCTGCAATAAATTGAATTCCTCATTTTCATAGACGATCTTCTTGGTTAGGCCATAAGAGTTCAATGGCTTACCTTTAAGACTGAATACCGCTTGAGTATATACATCCCTGGATTTGGTAATCGATCCAGATGCAGAATCACCCTCTGTTATAAATAAGGTAGTTTCAAGGTTACGCTCATGCTTATCGCTGAAATGTACCTTACAATCCCTCAATTTTCTGTTGTGCAGGGAAGCTTTTTTTGCACGTTCATTGGCCAATTTCTTGATTCCAGCAATATCCTTACGCTCTCGCTCCGATTGCATGATTCGCTTTTGCAGAGCATCTGCAGTTGCCGGATTCTTATGCAGATAATCATCTAATGCCTTTTTGACAAAGTCATTGATGAAGGTACGCACGGTCGGACCTTCAGGGCCAACGCTTTGGGAACCTAGCTTGGTTTTGGTCTGCGATTCGAATACAGGTTCTTGTACCTTGATGGCAATCGCTCCAATGATGGATGCACGCACGTCAGAAGCATCGAATTCCTTTTTGTAGAACTCGCGGATCGTCTTCACGACCGCCTCACGATAGGCTGCTTGATGCGTTCCGCCCTGTGTGGTATGTTGTCCGTTGACAAAAGAATAATATTCTTCCCCATATTGCTGACCGTGGGTCATGGCGATCTCGATATCATCCCCTTTAAGGTGGATGATCGGATATCGCATCCCTTCGGTATCTACATTGCGCTCCAATAAGTCTTTTAGTCCATTTTCAGAGATGAAACGCTGCCCATTGAAGTTAATGGTCAGTCCAGAATTTAAGAAAACATAATTCCAGATCATGTTCTCCACAAATTCCAACCTATATTTATAGTTCCGGAAAATGCTGTCATCAGGATAGAAGGTCACTGATGTACCGTTGCGCTGGGTGGTATCCTTTTGCTCATCAGAAATCAATTCCCCTTTGCTGAATTGCGCAATACGCGTTACGTTCTGTCTATATGATTGTACGGAAAACTGATTGGACAGGGCATTCACCGCTTTGGTACCTACTCCGTTCAATCCTACCGATTTTTGAAAGGCTTTACTGTCGTACTTACCGCCCGTATTGATTTTGGAAACAACATCTACTACGGAACCAATTGGGATACCACGGCCATAATCACGTACCGTCACTCTGTTCTCATTTACGGTGATATCGATGATCTTACCAGCACCCATGACAAACTCGTCGATGGAGTTGTCAACCACCTCTTTCAATAATACATAAATACCATCATCATAGGCCGATCCATCCCCCAGCTTACCAATATACATCCCAGGTCTCAGTCGGATATGTTCCTTCCAATCTAGGGACCGTATGCTATCTTCGTTATATGTACTCATAATGTTTTTCGATATTCTTGAACCATCGCAAAAATATAAAAAAGTTAATCGACTTTTGCACAACACTTTTGCACATTTAATTCGCCAATAGAATTGCACATCACAAAACCAGGAATATTCTTGTCAATTGATAGGCCTGAAATGGAATTTTGATTGCTTTGTCAATTGGAGTTATCCACATCTAATGGCCAAATAATTGTTATTTCACGTGAAAAAGTGGTTTTAAGTTCTTGATTAGTAGGTTATTGTAGTGATAAAACTGTCCTGTTTATATTTTTATCCGCATCATCTTGCTGTCTTCTGGATGTTATATTTCCTAGGTTTGCCCTAGTTTTTTTTAGAAAAGAAAGGAGGTCTTATTCGAGACATATTCGAGAATGATTCGGACATAGACTTAATGCTGTTGCACACACGTTGCAAAAATTCGGAATGTGTCTCGAATGAGGTCAGTAAGAAACTCAAGTAAGAATAGAGGACAGATTAATATCCTCATGAATGCTTGTAAACGAAAAGGGAGATTTTCATGAAAATCTCCCTTTTGTATATGTTATGGATTCCTTAGACCCCTCTTCCGAAGTCATCTTGAACTCTTACGATATCATCTTCATCAGATGGATTGGCAGAGTCGGTATGTTGCCAGATTTCAGCAACGACTCCGTAGGAACCCAATCCTACAAGACGATGTCTTTCACCTTGGGAAAGGCGGATGGAATCCCCTTCTTTTAAGATCTTTAGTTCATGTTCCTCATCAGTAGGGCTGGTTACTACACCAACTTCTCCACGGATGACACGCCAAATTTCAGCTCTACGGTGGTGATATTGCCATGATAAACGTTTGTTAGGGCCTACAATCAAAACTTTTGGGCTTAATTTGCCAGATATTCTCAGGTCTTGAACGTTTAGGCCTTCAAAATAAGCGTCGGCAAATTCCTGTGCCTGATCTTCGTTGATCACAAAAAATCCACCCCAAGGTCTATTCTGATCTTCGCTTTCAATCTTGAATCCCTTATTGGTCAATTTACTTGAAATCTCTTGAAATAATTCGCTTTTATCTATATATGTCATGGTTACGATGTTTACTTATGTGAAGATAATATAACTTTTGTATTAATACAAGCCATAAATCAGTCTATCGATTGATTTACCTTATATTTGCAAAATAAGAAATTTCCTCATGTCACAAGCATTCGATACACAAAATGATATTTTTTCCAAGGCCGTCGCGTTCGTTAACCAGACTCAGCAACCCATATTTCTAACTGGGAAAGCAGGGACTGGAAAGACTACTTTTTTGAAGTTTATCCGAGAGAACAGCTACAAGAAAATGGCCATCACTGCGCCGACAGGTGTGGCTGCGATGAATGCTGGCGGGACAACACTTCATGCCCTGTTCTGGCTGCCATTCGGTGTGTTTATCGAAGATTATCCCTTGCAATGGGGAGATTCAGACCAATTTATTTACAACAAGCACAGGTTGTTTAGTACGATTAAATTAACCAAGAACCGTCGCGCCATCCTGCAAGAATTGGAACTGTTGGTAATTGATGAAGTTTCCATGGTCCGTGCGGATACCTTGGATGCAATTGATGTCATCCTGAAAAGTGTACGTCGAGATATGCGCCCATTTGGAGGCGTTCAGGTCCTTTTTATTGGGGATCTGTACCAATTGCCGCCCGTGGTCCAAGATCGCGAATGGCAGGTCCTTCGGGATTATTATTCCAGTGTGTTTTTCTTTGATGCCAAAGTTTTCAAGCAGCAGCCACCGGTACTGATTGAACTTCAGAAAATCTATAGACAACAGGATGATGCTTACATCAATATCTTGAATAAAATCAGGAATAATGAGACTACAAATGCCGATCTCGATGACTTGAATACCCATTACAAACCGGATTTTATCGCCCCAGAAGGGGAACAATATATTACCTTGACCTCACATAATAGACTTGCGGACCAGATCAACCAAGAGAAGCTGGAAAGCTTGGACAGCAAGCTGCATCAGATTAAGTCCATTATCAAGGATGAATTTCAGAATGGACTGTTTCCAGCAGAGGAGACCTTGAGCCTGAGGGTCGGTGCACAGGTGATGTTTATCAAGAATGATGTAGGTGAGGAACGCCGTTATTTCAATGGAAAGATCGGTACGGTGAAGGATATTCAAGTTGAAAAGCATAAGATCATAGTTTCCTTTCCGAATGGGGAAGAGGATGTGGAAGTCAAACGAGAAACTTGGGAGAATATCCGCTATTCCTATAACAAAGGGGATGACAAGATCGAAGAGGAGGTATTGGGTACATTCTCTCAATTTCCTTTGCGATTGGCATGGGCCATTACCATCCATAAGAGCCAAGGTTTGACCTTTGAAAAGGCAATCATTGATGCAGGGACTTCCTTTGCAGCTGGACAGGTCTATGTAGCCCTGAGCAGGTTGACTGGCTTGGAAGGTTTGGTATTGCGTTCCAGGGTTCCTTCCTATGCCATCCGTACGGATTATCAGGTGGTCAGCTTTATGAAACAGATGGAGGCCATCACCGATTTAGAACCGATCCTACAGGAATCCCAAAAAAGATATCTCGGTCAGATCTTATTGCAGAGTTTCCGCTGGAACAGTATGTGTGAAGAAATGGAATCCCTGATCGTGGAGCAAGAAGGGAAGAAAATTGAGGGTAAAGATGAGGCCGTTGAATTCCTGAAGGACATGCTGTCAAAATTAAAGGCACAGGAAGTGGTGGCCAACAAATTTATCACCCAACTGTACAAAATGCTGGGTCAGGTAGACCTTGACTATGAAAAGATCTGCGAGCGATCAAAAGCGGCGGTCAGCTGGTTTATTCCCACATTTGATAAGGAATGTTTAGCGCCAATGGAGAAGCATATTGAGCAATGGCAGGTTAAGAAAAGGACCAAGAAATATATTTCTACCCTAAAGAGTATTTTGTTGGATTTCAAGAGAAAGCATGAGCAGCTCAAACATAGCCTAACTATTGCGGAAGCCCTAAATAAGTCCTCGGATGAACTGACAGAGGAGTTGCTGCAATGGAACAAGCCTAAGGAGGATCTGGCGAAGGAAGTAGAAGAAAAGGAGAAGGATACCAAACAGATTTCCCTGGATATGTTTATGGATGGGATGGATATTGAAGAGATTGCTACGAAACGCGATATGGTGGTAGGAACCATCTATGGTCATCTGATCAATTTTATAGGTTCCGATATTGAAGCATCAGATTTGATTCCGGATGCCGAGCTGCAAAACATTGTCAAGGTCATCAAGTCACATCCAGATGCTTCAGCGACCGAGCTAAGAACCTTGATGGACATGAAAGTAGATTACCCACAGATCAGGATTGCCCAAAAGTATATGGAAGTAGCTGAGAAGTAAGATCGAAGCAGTTGGTTAAACTAAATTTGTTAAGAATTCTTAAAGTTTAAGCTGATTTCGTTTTGTTTATTGCTAATTGATTAAATTCAATAATAATTAGCTTTACTAGAAACGATTGTTAATCTAAATGAAATGAATATGAGAGTTTTTACGGGTTTGTTTTTCCTATTGCTATTCCTGACTTCCTGTAGAGCCATGGTTTACAAAGCGGCTGGAATAAAGGATATAAAGGAGTTTGATCAACAGGAATATGAAAAGTTTGCTGCTGAATTGACAGGACCATACCAAGGAACGAAATATTCCTTTGCAGTGCCTGATTCCGGTATGCAGAACTATGTGCTACTGTACACGGATACTTTTAAGAACAATGCTGCCCAGCCGATTCAATTACTCTATTTTAAGGATCAAAAACTAGTTTCATTTCATGCCAATTGTTATGCTCCTGGTAAAAATATAAGGACGCTGAATTGGCGTTATGATGGTCGGTTTGATAAATATATCCCGAAGACGGCTGTTGATATATCAAGCGAGCATATTTCCTTAGCCGCTTTATTGAAGAATTTCAACCTTGATGAAAAGTTGGTTAATGAACCAGAGATTATTGTAGTTTTATGGTCCAGGATGTTGGATAAGCGAGTAACCGATCTTAATGAAGTAGTCATTGAAAACCTTTTGGCCCATAATAAGGGAGAATTTCCTCCTATAATTTATCTGAATACCGACCAGTTTTTTATTTCCCAGAACTAGTGTTTATGATTTGAAATCCGGTGTCACGCAGAGGGTTAAAAAATTGGATAAAATTTTTCGGAAACTGATAACAGGATGTTGACCATATCATTTTGTTAATAGTTTTTGTGTCATTCTGACGGAGGAAGAATCTCGGAGAAATGCAAACATCCTAAATTAAAAAATCATTTTTTGCAGGGCTGTACAGTTCCTTAACCGAAGGTTAAGGATGACAATATCTTCAGTAGAAGAACCGTACAGATTCCTCACTTATCGTTCAGAATCAAAATGCACTAAAGAGGGATTCAGAAGCGAAGCGAAGAATCTATTTTATTTTATTTTTCGATCTGGTTGTCGTTGTGAATCGTAAGATGAACAAACTGTTTTTTATCTTTTTTAACCCATAAAGAGGAATTATTGAAAGATATTTCACCCACGCTGTGGGTTCGCCATTTCAAACATCCAGATTCTACAAATATTTCACCCCTCAAGGGGTTTGGGTTCTGGAAATTGTACGGACGAGAACATGAAAATCATGGAGTTTCTTAAATCAGAAGGTGATAATAATTTGGGTTTACATGGGGCGGGCGTATTCGATATGCCCCTACAGTATAGGGGAATTTCCTGCGACATTTGATCATAATCTTGGTCCATCCTCCCATCCCTTTAATCCTGGTTCTTTCCCTCGATCTTGGTCCATCCTCCCATCCCATTAACCCTGGTTCAAACCATAACATCCTTGGCAACCACCCACAAATAACCTGAAATGCCCGTTAATCGATCATTTTGAAGTCAAATAACAGCTTTTTTACAAAAAATCGACACAAAAGGTTTAGCCTAATGAGATTTAATTATCTTTGTTAGCTAACCCATCTACTAGAGTTTGAAGGAAAGCAAGTCAAATAAGAAGGTCAACAAATGGTTGGTATTTACCTCCATGCCCTTTCAAATGGGGGTGACCATCTATGTGTTCTACTGGTTAGGGACTTGGCTGGACGAAAAATATGCGGTAGAAGGGGAGTGGTGGATGAAGGGATTGACGATGTTTGGCGTCGGACTTTCCCTATATCAATTTATTAAACAAGTAAATTATATCAATAGAAATGAATAGATACCTGCTCTTATTATTAGTTCTGCTTGGCGTCACAGGTGTATGTTTTGGGATACATTATGCCGTTTTGAAGATGAACCATCATGATCATTGGTGGATAGGATCGGGCTATAGTTTAGAGGGGATGTATACCTTCGGGGCGATTGCTTCCGTTGTCATGGTCATTATTTTGTTGCTCATCGATTATACGATGCCGGTGCAGGTCGGCTTTGCGTTTTTGGTCGGCATGACCCTGAAAGCGGTGGGCAGTTATGTGTTCATTCATGAGGGTATCAATCTACTCGAGAATGATTTTATTGAGCTTAATTTTCTAGTCGTGTTTTTTGTTTATTTGATGTATGATGCCTTTGCGGCCTATTATATTGTAAATCAACAAGAAACGGTTAATAAAAACTAATTTTTTAAAAAGTTTAAACAATTCTGAATTTATGCCAAATAAAATTGTAATTTTGCGCAAAATTTGTCATAATTCAACATTATTTTAAAATGGTGAGTCTTAAGAAAGTACTTTTATTATTTGCAGTAATTTTGTTTACTGTTAATCCATTCCGCTCAGTTGCTGAAGAAGGGCATACACATGGTGAAACTTCTAGTTCTGAGGAAATTAACGCTCATATTCAACACCACTTAAAGGATGATTACTATTTCAATTTCTTTACTGATTCTAAAACAGGAAAGAATTATGGCTTCCCTTTACCAGTTATCTTGATTGATGGTGGTCTGAAGGTTTTTTCTTCCGGTGAGTTCGAGCATGGCGATAAAGTAGTAGAAAAAGACGGTCAATTTTACAAATTGTACCATGGCAAAATCTACAAGACAGATGCTGCAGGTACGATTACATACGATGACAAACATCACCCAACAAATGCAAAACCTTGGGACTTCTCGATTACCAAGAATGTTTTAGGTTTGATGTTGGCTGCTTTGTTGTTGTTCATTGGATTTACAAGTTTAGCTAAAACATATAAAAACGGTTCAAACGTGGTCCCTAAAGGAATTGGACGTGCATTGGAGCCATTGGTTCTATACGTGAGAGATGAGATGGCGATCCCTAACATCGGGCATCGTTACAAAGAATTCATGCCATATTTGTTGTCTGTATTCTTCTTGATCTTTTTATTGAACTTATTAGGGCTAACTCCACTAGGGGTAAACGTAACTGGAAATATCTCTGTTACATTGTGTTTAGCCCTGTTTACATTTTTCATTACGAATTTTAAAGCAAACAAAGATTACTGGAAACATATTTTCTGGATGCCAGGAGTACCGGTTCCTTTCAAATTTGTTTTAGCGCCAATCGAAGTATTAGGTTTGTTTACTAAGCCTTTCTCCTTGATGGTTCGTTTGTTTGCAAACATTACAGCTGGTCACACCGTTGTAATGGGTCTGATTGCTGTTGTGTATTTGTTGCAACATCAGTTGACTGTTGTAGGTTCAGTGAGTGTATCCTTAATTCTAACGTTGTTATTATTCTTCTTGGAATTATTGGTAGCATTCTTACAAGCGTTTATCTTTACGATGTTGTCATCCTTATTTATCGGTATGGCAGTGGAAGAGCATTCGCATCATTAATTCGAATTTTTTGTTAAATTTTTAAATATAAAATTGTTATGATTCCAAATTTAGTAGGAGCAGGTTTGATCGTTATCGGAGCTGGTTTAGGTTTAGGTAAAATCGGTGGTTCAGCAATGGAAGCTATCGCTCGTCAACCAGAAGCAGCATCTAAAATTCAAACAGCGATGATCATCATCGGTGCCTTATTGGAAGGTTTAGCATTCGGTGCTCTTCTATTAGGTAAATAAGCTAAGCTTATTACAAAAGACAATGGACACATCTTGCAACGGTTGGTTGCAAGTTGTGTTTATCAAAAAGACAAAAAATTTAAATTCAAAAATATAATAACGTAAATAAATGGACGCTTTAATTCATGATTTTTCATTCGGGTTATTTTTCTGGCAATTGATCATCCTTTTGATCGTCATCTTTTTGTTAGGGAAATATGCTTGGAAACCGATTGTAAATGCTTTAGAGGAACGCGAAAAAGGCATTACCGATGCTTTAGCTTCTGCAGAAAAGGCGAAATTGGAAATGGCACGTTTGACCAATGAGAACGAGAATTTGTTAAAAAAGGCTCGTGAAGAGCGTGATGTTATCTTGAAAGAAGCAAAAGTATTGAAGGATAAGATCGTGGCAGAGGCAAAAGATGCAGCTCAAGTAGAAGGTGGTAAATTGATCGAGCAAGCTAAACGCGAGATTGAAGACCAAAAATTAAAAGCTTTAGCTGAGGTTAAGAACCAAGTTTCTACCTTATCTTTAGAGATTGCGCGCAAAGTATTAACGAAAGAATTCGAGGACCAAGGAAAGCAAGAAGCTTTAGTAGCTGACTTGATGAAAGATGTTAAATTAAACTAATTGGTTAACGAATTTAAAAATTAGCGTATGTCAGTTTTCAAAGTAGCTTCAAGATATGCCAAGTCATTAATCGACTTGTCGGTAGAGCAGGAGAGTCTGGATGGGGTTAAGGCGGATATCGAAGGAGTTATTGCCATAATCAAATCTAACACGGAATTGCAAGCAGTTTTAAACAATCCGATCATTAAGACGGACAAGAAACTTGCGATCTTGAAGGCTTTATTTCAAGGTAAAATCAGACCGGAGATATTGGAGTTCTTCAATATCATGGTTAGAAAAGGCCGTGCAGAATTAGTTTATGCGACAGCCTTAGAGTTTGTTCGTGAATACAACGAGGTTAAAGGTATCGTTCATGCAGAAGTTGTTTCGGCCAGTCCTTTATCGGAGGCCAACCTACAGGCATTAAAAGAGCAGATTGCTGCTCAGATCAACGCCGAGGTCATCTTAGCTAACAAAGTAGACAAATCATTGATCGGTGGCTTTGTGGTGAAGGTTGGAGACAAGCAGATTGATGCAAGTATTCAAGGCAAGCTTAATAAATTAGAGAGACATTTCGAGAACCAAGGAGTTTAATCCGGCGTTCGAGAACAAGATATAATAGAATCAAAAACCCCTTATACGAATTACAACAATGATAGAGGTAAGACCAGATGAAGTTTCGGCAATTCTAAGAGAGCAATTGTCAGGCTTTAAGTCAGCAGCCGATTTAGAAGAAGTGGGTACCGTATTGCAAGTAGGTGACGGTATTGCGCGTATTTACGGCTTAACAAAAGTTCAATCAGGAGAGTTGGTTGAGTTTGCGAATGGACTACAAGGTATTGTGATGAACTTAGAAGAAGACAACGTAGGTGTTGTACTTTTAGGTCCATCGGATGAAATTAAAGAAGGTGATACTATCAAACGTACTAACCGTATCGCATCTATTAAAGTAGGTGAAGGTATGTTAGGCCGTGTGGTAAATACATTAGGTCAGCCTATCGATGGTAAAGGCCCAATTACTGGAGAGACTTTCGAAATGCCAATCGAGCGTAAAGCTCCTGGGGTTATCTACCGTCAACCAGTAACTGAACCATTACAGACTGGTCTTAAAGCGATCGATGCCATGATCCCAATCGGACGTGGACAGCGTGAGCTTGTGATTGGTGACCGTCAAACTGGTAAGACTGCCGTTTGTATCGACACCATTTTGAATCAAAAAGAATTTTACGAAGCTGGTCAACCAGTATTCTGTATATATGTTGCGGTAGGACAAAAGAACTCTACAGTAGCGAACATCGTTCGTACATTAGAGGAAAAAGGTGCTATGCCATACACAGTGATCGTATCTGCATCAGCTGCGGATCCTGCTCCAATGCAGTTCTACGCGCCAATGGCGGGTGCTGCTATCGGTGAATACTTCCGTGATACAGGTCGTCCGGCATTGATCGTTTATGATGACTTGTCTAAACAAGCGGTTGCTTACCGTGAAGTGTCATTATTATTGAAACGTCCTCCAGGCCGTGAGGCATATCCAGGAGACGTATTCTACCTTCACTCTCGTCTATTAGAGCGTGCTGCGAAGATCAATAGTTCTGATGAGATCGCTCGTAACATGAACGACCTTCCTGCATCATTGAAAGACAAAGTGAAAGGTGGTGGTTCATTAACAGCACTTCCGATCATTGAAACTCAAGCGGGTGACGTATCTGCATATATCCCTACCAACGTAATTTCCATCACAGATGGTCAGATCTTCTTGGAGTCGAACTTGTTCAACGCAGGTATCCGCCCAGCGATCAACGTAGGTATCTCGGTATCACGTGTAGGTGGTAATGCGCAGATCAAATCAATGAAGAAAGTTGCTGGTACCTTGAAATTAGATCAAGCGCAGTACCGTGAATTGGAAGCTTTCGCGAAATTCGGTTCTGACTTAGATGCGGCTACAAAAGCGGTATTGGACAAAGGTATCCGTAACGTGGAAATCTTGAAACAAGGTCAGTATTCACCAGTTTCAGTAGAGAAACAAGTTGCTATTATCTACGCAGGTACAAAAGGTTTACTACGTAACGTTCCTGTAAACAAAGTGAGAGAATTCGAAGAAGAATTCTTGACTCAACTAGAGCAACGTCATCCAGAAGTATTGTCAGCACTTAAAGCTGGTAAGTTCTCTGATGAATTAACTGATGTATTAGAAAAAGTAGCTAAGGAATTAGCTTCAAAATATTAATTAGACATTAGATGTTAGACATTAGACAATAGACCTTGATGGCGCCTCAAAACGCATGAAAGATCTTATGTCTTGTGTCTAATGTCTCTTATCTATAATGAAATTATGGCAAACTTAAAAGAAGTTAGAAATCGTATTACCTCCGTATCTTCTACGCAACAGATTACCAAAGCGATGAAAATGGTATCTGCAGCGAAGTTGAAACGTGCAACCAATGCTATCATCCAATTGCGTCCGTATGCGACAAAATTGAGGGAGATCTTGGCTCAGGTTTCAGCCTCCGTAGAAGGTAATAATTCGCCATTCACGCAAGATCGTATCCCTACGAAGGTATTGATCATCGTGGTGACCTCAAACAGAGGTTTAGCGGGAGCTTTCAATGCTAATGCCATTAAAACTGCCAATAATTTGATTGCAACGAAATATGCAGATCAATTCGCAAGAGGAGATGTCAGTATTATCGCAATCGGAAAAAGAGGTCAGGATTTCTTCAGCAAACGTGATTTCAAGGTAATCGGTAATAACAACGAATTGTTCAACAATTTGGATTTCGAAAATGTTTCGAAAATTACGGAGTACGTGATGGAACAGTTTAAAGAAGGAAACATCGACCGCGTAGAGGTGGTATATAACCAGTTCCGTAATGCAGCCGTTCAAATCTTGACATCAGAGCAGATTTTACCTCTTTTGCCTGAGAATAAAGAAGAGGACAATGTTGCTGAATTGGATTATATCATCGAGCCTTCAAAAGAAAAAATCATTGAAGAGCTTATTCCTAAAGCAATCAAGATTCAGTTATACAAAGCAGTACTGGATTCACATGCGTCTGAGCATGGTGCCCGTATGACTGCGATGGATAAAGCAACAGAAAACGCAGGAGACTTGTTACGCCAATTGAAACTGTCGTACAACCAAGCGCGTCAAGCAGCAATTACAACAGAGTTGACAGAGATCGTTTCTGGTGCTGCAGCCCTTTCAAATGGCTAATAAATAAAAATATTAATTTGTATAAGGAAAGCCGTTATCATTTGATAACGGCTTTTTTGTTGGCTATGGTTGGATTGTTGGAAAAATATTTCAGTCCTGCTGGGTAATGTCATTAAGTTATGGAAAAACAAAATTTAGATTCTTCGTTACTTTTGAAGCGCAAAAGTAACCAAACCGACGAAGGAGCTCACGGATACCAAAATCAACTCGAATCCGTAAACGCTTCGGCCCATTTAAGGTGGCTTTTCGCACGGGCTCCCGCACATGGATAGAATGCCTTGTTGTCGGGAATATCTTTCAATAGATCATCCCTTTTAAGGGGATGATCTTCTGAAAGCATTCCAAGGCCAATCCCATCGCACAGGTCAACGGCATTCTTTCCATCTCTCCGCCACTGGAAATGAGCCAGAGGCTAAAGGACTTCCTGAGGAAGGATAAATGTTTGTTAATTTTCCAAACATCCAGCAGGGGTGGAATATTTATCAATTAGCATATTATCTTGGTCTATCCTTTAATCCCTTAATCCTGGTTCATGCACAGATCTTGGTCCATCTTCGAATCCTTAATCCTGGTTCAAAACCCACTCAAATCTCCTATCTCCCATCTCATATCGATCCCAAGCAAACCATTCCATTTCCACGATGTTCTATTTATTAACAGCAGAAAGATTAATATTATGACAACATTACCTTAATATTACGCATTTGACTTCTGTATTTCTGACTATTATCGTAATTTTGTCAAAATTTTAGTTTTCAATTTGCTCTGAAGAGCAATTTTATAAATTTGTGTTGGGTTTTTATAACTCAGTGAGCTTTGATAGGGTTAATTCGATTAACCTTGGGTGTAAATGAAATTATTTAGGGTATGGCAAAGAAATTATATGTTTCCAATTCGACAGAGTCTTCGAGAATGTTCAAGAATGATTTTCTTGAATCGTTGACCAAGGTACATTATTCTGTTCCATTGATATTTTGGATTCCTGTTAAGATCTTTTTTATTTGGAGGGCATTGGTCCCTGGGGGATTGTCAGTTGGTACTGTTGTGATGTACTATATCTTTGGTCTGTTGTTTTGGACTTTGGCGGAATATGTGTTGCATAGATGGGTTTTCCATTATGAACCGAGTTCAAAATTCGGTAAAAGAGTGCATTTTATTTTCCATGGGGTACACCATGACTATCCTAAGGATCGCTTGCGATTGGTTATGCCACTTTCTGCAAGTATCCCAATGGCAGCAATCATCTATTTTATCTTTAGCTTTTTCTTTTCGCCCTATACCTTAGCGGCATTCTTCTCGGGGTTCTTATTGGGTTACCTGATCTATGATGAATGCCATTATGCGATGCATCATGCTAATTTTAAATCAGGCTTGTTTAAAAGGATTAAGGATCACCACATGTTGCACCATTACTCGGAACCTGAAAAAGGTTTTGGGGTTAGTTCAGCGATCTGGGATGTAATCTTCGGTTCTGGATTTAGCAAAAAGAAAGCTGCCCAAACAGATAAGAAAAAAGCAAATGAACTCAAGGAAGTCCAGCAACAACAATTAAATTAAATATATACAGAAGGGGTTCAGATTTTCTGCCCCCCTTCTGTATTATGGCTGATTTTGTATTACCAGCGAATCAAAGCTGATCCCCAGGTGAATCCGGCGCCAAAAGCAGCCAGACATACCAAATCACCATCTTTTATTTTACCTTCCTCCCAAGCTTCGCAAAGTGCAATGGGCACCGAAGCAGCAGTGGTATTGCCATATTTCTGGATGTTATTGAAAACCTGGTCGTCTGACAAGCCCAAAGTCTTTTGGACGAACTGAGAAATACGAAGGTTTGCCTGATGAGGAATCAACATGTCAATATCTGCAGTTTTCAGGTTGTTTTTTGCTAAAGCTTCCCCAATTACTTCAGGGAATTTTACGACAGCTTTTTTGAATACGGCTTGGCCATCCATATATGGGAATGCTGAACCGTCTTCCAGCATTTCTTTGGTCATTAACATACCGCCCAATTCTACGTCTGGCCATTGTGGCATCTGTTCGCCCAAATAATAACCAGCAGAAGCACCAGGGTAGTACATCGCCAGTTTCTCTGCTTCGGCACCATCAGAATGAAGGTGTGTGCTCAAAATGCCTTTCCCTTCTTCTTTGGTTGGTTGCAATACCACAGCACCTGCACCATCGCCAAAAATTACGGAAACTGCGCGACCACGGGTTGAGAAATCCAATGCGAAGGAGTGTTTTTCAGAACCGACTACCAGGATATTTTTGTACATACCTGTTTTGATGAACTGGTCGGCAATGGACAAGGCGTAGATAAACCCCGAACATTGGTTTCTAACATCTAATGCACCCACTTCTTTCATGCCCATTTCGCGCTGTAATAAAACGCCACAGCCCGGGAAATAGTAATCAGGGGAAAGGGTAGCAAAAATAACAAAGTCGATTTCTTCTGCAGTGGTATTTGCTCTTTCAATAGCAATTTTGGAAGCTTCTACGGCCATACTGGTTGTTGTTTCACCCACTCTATCGGCGAAACGACGTTCTTTAATCCCCGTACGCTCTTGAATCCATTCATCACTTGTGTCCATAAAACGGGTCAGGTCATTATTGGTATATACGTTCTTTGGGACATAGTATCCCAAGCCGGCTATTCTTGATTGAAACATAGGTCTAACTTTAATAAACAATTCAGCTAAATTACTGATTTATTTGAAAAATAAGCTATTTTTGCAGTATGAGCACTGAAGTTGAACAAGAAACATTTACCCTTGAAGAAATCCTTGCAGTTACCAAAGATTCCAACAAGTTGATTTTGTGGAATGATGATTTCAATACCTTTGACCATGTCATTCACTGTCTCATGCATTACCTCCAATATTCCGAAGCTGAAGCATCACGTATCGCCTGGACCGTACATACCAAAGGTAAGTGTACTATCCTGGAAGGTACCTATACCGAAGTCGAGGTCTACCGAAAGATCCTAAAAACTGAAGGATTAACCGTTTCGGTGGAATAAATACCCTCGTAATAATACAGTTACGAGCATTTAACTTTCTTAATTATTGCGCAACTTTGTGGCTGAAAACACTAAGAAAGATCCAAAATGCTATTGAAAAGATGCCTAAGCAGTTTATTTTTATTATTCCCTATTATTTTATTTGCCCAGAAAGTCGATATTCAAGGTCGAATTTTAGAACAAGATAGTATCAGGCCGGCAATCGGAGCCAGTGTAAGCTTGCTGTCGAATGTGAACAATGCATATATCCGTGGCCAACAAACTAGCGCCAATGGTTCTTTTTCTATCCCAGATGTTGACCCTGGAACCTATAACCTTCAAGTGACCTATATTGGTTTTGCTACCTATACTCGTAATAATTTTGTTGTTACAGCGGGTAAAGATATAGACTTGGGTGCTATTGTATTGGCTGAAGAAGGGGAGAAGATCTCTGAAGTGGTTGTTCAAGGTAGGGTTCCTGACCTTCAGATTGGCATTGACAAGAAGGTTTTTGATGTTTCCCAAAGTATGGTCAGTGTTGGCGGATCTGCGCAGGACCTGTTGGGCAATGTCCCTACGCTGCAGGTAGAGTCTGATGGGAGCATCAGTCTTCGTGGATCGAGTAGTGTACGATTCTTGGTCGATGGAAAAGAATCGGCTATGGCAGGATCGGATATCAATGCTTTTCTACAATCCTTGCCAGCAGATGCTATTGCCAAGGTTGAAATCATTACCAACCCCTCTGCAAAATATGATGCAGAAGGACAATCAGGTATCATCAATATTATCCTTAAGAAAAATGCCCGCTTAGGCCTGAATGGATCGGTAACAGCTTCGGGTGGTTCCTATGAAAATGCAAATGCTGGAGTGACCCTTAATTATAGAGATGGCAAGGTGAATTATTTTGGAAACTATAATTTCAGTCGCCGTAATAATTTAGGGAGTGGCTTTTCAGATAACATCGATTATATCAATGGGGGAATAACCAATGAAAGCCCTAGGACCCAAAGTATCGAAGAAAGCAATCGACTAGGGTACAACCATACGATCCGATTCGGTACAGATTATTATATGAACGATAAGACAACCTTGAGCTTGACCACCAACTTGAGCTTAAGGGATAATGAACGTGGGAATGATATCAACTATAATTATTGGAATGTTCCAGGATTGGGGACGACCAGTTTCCGTAATTCCTTGCAGAATGAAGATGATTTGGGAATTGATGCCCAAGTAGATTTTAAGCGTACATTAAAGCGTGAAGGGGAAGAGTTGACGGCCAATGTTTCCTTTGGTTATGATACAGAGGATGGTGTAAATGATTTCCATCAAACATTTGCAAACGGGAATGCGGATCTGAAGCGTGTGAACAATACCTCAGAGTCCGGTAAGAACTGGAACATGCAATTGGATTATGTTCTGCCATTAGGTGAGAACCATAAATTCGAGGCTGGATATCGCAGTATCTTAAGGTATTCCGATGAAAGTCAATATTCAGAAGAGCTTGATTCATTAACCCAGCAATTTCTTCCTGATTATCGGATTACGAACGATTTTGACATGACGAGCACCGTTCATGCGCTATATGCCAATTACCAAAAACAGATTACAGAGAAATTAGGAGCACAAGTTGGCTTAAGGGCTGAGCAAGCAAACCTGAATACCAATATCTATTCGCATGATTTAGATAACCCAAGCATTATTAAGAGTGACCAAGGTAAATTGGATTATTTCCGCCTATATCCAAGTGTTTTCTTAAGTTATGCTGTAGGAAAAGGACAGGGAGACAAAGTGCAGTTAAGTTATTCACGCCGTGTGCAGCGCCCAAGGGGATGGCAAGTGAACCCATTTATCGATGTTTCAGATGTTCAGAATTACCGTCAGGGTAATCCTAACTTGCTACCAGAAGATATTCATTCCACTGAATTGAGCTTTTCAAAGTTTTATGAGAAATGGAACTTTATTTCATCGGTGTTTTATCGTCGTGTGAACGATCAAACCCAGCCGGTGATCTATGATGAAAGCTTGATTGCTGATATTGTAGGAGATAGGACGAATGTAACCTATATGAAATGGGAAAATGCATCGGATCTGGATGCTTTTGGATTTGAGTTGATATCCAAGGTTAATTTAACCAAGTGGTGGGATGTTACAGCAAATGCCAATCTTTCACAAATTACTTTCCATCCAAAAGCCGGTCTGGGACTTGAAGGCAGAGAGTCGTTCAACTGGAACGGAAACCTGACGACAAACCTAAAAATCACACCTACTTTTTCTGCTCAGGTCAGAGGAGATTATAGAAGTGGAATGAAGACCATGCAAGGTGAAATGAAGCCTATGCGTGGAGTTGATGTGGCCTTGAAAAAGGATGTGTTGAAGAACAAGGGTAGTTTAATGCTGAATGTACGAGATGCATTCAATACGCGCAAATTCCAAATGCACAATTACTTGCCGAACCGTGAAATGCAGTTTTCGCATAGATGGATGAAGAGGATGATTACTTTGTCATTTACCTACCGATTTGGTCTTCAAAATTTTGGAAGAAAAGACCGTGAGCAACAAGGTCCTGACATGGACGATATGGGCGGTCAACAATTTTAATACTTGATTTTACGATAAGATTATTTAAATTAGATTTTCACTTAATCAACTTTATACTATGAAAAGAAACTTTATGTATGTATTAGTAGGCGCAATCGGATTGACAGTTGCCTCATGTGCAACCAAGAACGCTTCCACGCAAAAAGGAGCAGATGTTCCTGCCTATGAAGTACTGGACCTGCCTAAAGTATCCCTTAAAGATTTTAAAAAGAACTCCGCTGGAGCATACGTTCTATTTGATGGAACATCATTGAATGGATGGAGAGGCTACGGCAAAGACCATGTGCCAAGTAAATGGGGCATTGATAACGGAACCTTGAAGTTTTCAAAAGCACCTGCTGGTGTACAAAATCCTGAAGGTGGAGATTTGATCTTCGCTCATGATTTCAAAAACTTTGAACTGGAATTTGAGTGGAAGATTTCAAAAGGAGGAAACTCTGGAACCTTCTTCTTGGCTAAAGAAATCAAAGGACAGCCAATTTACATTTCAAGTCCTGAGTTCCAGTTATTGGATAATGAAAACCACCCTGATGCAAAACAAGGTGTTGATGGAAACCGTAAATCATCTTCATTGTATGATATGATCCCTGCGAAACCTCAAAATGCATTCCCTGCAGGCGAGTGGAACAGAGCTAAGATTGTTGTTAGCAAAGGAAAAGTAACGCATTACCAGAACGACGAGAAAGTTGTTGAATATGAATTGTGGACTCCTGAGTGGACTCAATTATTGGAAGCTAGTAAATTCAGCAAGGAAAAATGGCCTTTGGCATTTGAGTTATTGAATAACGTAGGTGGTAAATCGAAATCAGGTGTGATCGGATTCCAAGATCACGGTGATGATGTATGGTTGAGAAATATCACTGTAAAAGAATTATAATGTTTAAATTATTAAGACATTGGAAAGAGAGCTTTTTGAGCTCTCTTTTTTGTATGCTGCTATTGATAGCTTCCGCACAAGAGATCAAATGGCATGATGTGCTGAAAGAAAGTGCGTTGAAGGGCAGGGTTAAGGCTATAGGAGCTCATGACGGCTACGCCAGATTACCATTGGCATTGAAAGGGGAGGTTCGGGATGCAGTCTGGAATTTGGGTCAGGATGCAGCAGGTGTTTATGTTGAGTTCAAGACTTCAGCAGCTTCCTTTTCCATTCGCTATCAAGTTGCGGGAGGGCTGAATATGCCGCATATGCCAACTACGGGGGTAAGTGGTTTGGACCTTTATACCAAAGCACCTAACGAGAAAGAATGGAATTGGATACATGGGAAATATAGTTTCAAAGATACCATTGGCTATACCTATGAAGATTTTGGATCCCTTTCGGGAAATATATTAGGTTATACCTCCCGCTATATAATTCCGTAAAATGGATGGAAATTGGGGTAGCTGGTGATCTGAACTTTATCCATCAGAAGAGCAAGCCTATCATTGTATATGGAACTTCCATTGCTCAAGGTGCCTGTGCATCTAGGCCAGGTTTAGGCTGGACCAATTGGATGGGTAGGAACTTTGACCACGATGTTGTTAATTTGGCATTCATTGGAAATGGCAGGTTGGAGCAACCTATTTTAGACTTGATCAAGCAGGAAGATGCTGCTGTATTTATTCTGGATTGTATCCCCAACCTATCGGTAGCGGGAGAGGATGGGAAAGATAAATTGACTGGCTTGATCAACAATGCTGTCAAGACCATCAGGGAAAAGCATCCTAAGACGCCAATCGTCATTGCTGCACACAGTTCTAGTGAGGTTCCAGGGGTTTTCAACATGAAGACCAATGCAGACTACCAAAGTCGTTCAAGAGTTGCTGAAAAGGCCGTGAAAGCTTTGCAAGGACAGGGAGATAAAAATCTTTATTGGCTATCAGAAAAGGAAATCGGATTGGATAGGAATTCAACGGTGGACTATGCCCATCCAAATGACTATGGAATGGAGAAAATCGCTGCCGCCTATACCAAATTATTGAAGAGTATCTTGAAATAAAATATGGGTTACAACAGCTATCAGGATTAAAATAGCTGTTGTAACTCTTTTAAATCCTTGATCATGTGATTGACATCTTCAGGTTTCTCAACCTCGAGTGGATTGAAGAAAATGGCTTCCAAGCCTGCATTCTGTGCTCCACGAACATCAGCATCTAAGTTATCCCCAATCATGACCGCTTCGGTTTTATTCGCGCCACCATTATTTAAGGCATGTTCAAAGATTCGGATATCGGGTTTATTGATACCGATGATCTCTGAAATGACAATGGTTTCGAAGTAGGGAGCAAGATTGCTATACTGTAATTTTTTCTCACAGGCCTCTTTAAAGCCATTTGAAATCAAGTGCAGGGTATATCTGTCCTTTAAGTAAGCCAAGGTCTCATGTGCATTAGGAAACAGATTGGTCTTGGTGGGACAGATTTCTAGGTATTCTTCTTCAAAAGCCAATGGGAACAATTCTGGATTGACCCCTAATTGGGTGAAAGTATCGGCAAACCTCAATTTTCTCAAGGTTGGTTTATCTATCTTACCATGGTGATACAGGTTCCATAGACGATGATTGTTTTCAGTATAGGTGGCAATGAACCTTTCCGAAGTGGGTAAATTGAAGATATCGTTGAAGGAATATCTGAAATAAAGTTCATGCAGGGTTTCTTCGGCATTTCTATCAAAATCCCAAATGGTATGGTCTAAATCGAAAAATAAGTGTTTTTTATCGTTGAACATGTGCAAATATAAGGTCAATAGCTGGCTGAATCAACCAGGAATCTAAGTTTACTGTCATAAAGTATGGCTTGCTTCCTAATGAAGCCGTATTTGAGTACATTTGCGCAGGAAACATCAAGTATGAGAAAAGCTTTATTTCTATTTTATTTTCTTGTCTTTTATGCGATTACCCAATTATTGTGGTGGGGATTTATCTTAGTAAAGTTTGAACCCGACCGCAAGGGAATGATCATAGGAGAAGGTCTGATTTTCTTGTTGATCTTTATATGGGGAGCTTTGAAGCTGAAGAAACATGTAAAAAGAGAACATGAGATCAGCCAGCAACAGCAGAACTTCCTATTGGCCATCACTCATGAGCTTAAATCCCCCTTAGCATCTGTAAAACTCTATATTCAAACGATATTGAAACGTGATCTGGATAGAGAGCAGCAGAAGGTCTTTTTAGGGAATTCCCTAAAGGATATCGAACGCTTGGATGATCTGGTTGAAAACATCCTGTTGACGACTAAATTAGAGAATAGAGCCTATCAACTGCCGAAAGAGGCTTTTAATGTCACTGAATTGGTGGAGCAGATCGTGGATAGATTGCAGAAGAATGCCTGTAAATCCCAAGTCATCAAGCCTGATTTGGACGGAGATATTGAGTTGAAGGCAGATAAATTTGCGATTAGCAATGTGATTACAAACTTGATTGAAAACGCTGTAAAATATTCACCTCCTTGTGCAACTGTTTATGTCAAGTTGAAGAAACAGGGCAATAACCTGTTATTTTCGGTTACAGATCATGGCGAAGGAATACCTGATGATGAAAAAAAACTTATATTTAATAAGTTTTATAGAGTAGGTAGTGAAGCGACCCGAAAAACCAAAGGCACTGGTTTAGGGTTATATATTGTTAAGACAGTATTACAAAAACACAATGCAACCATTAGGGTAAAGGATAATACCCCTACTGGGAGTATCTTTGAAGTAATTTTTGAAAATTATGCAAACTAAACAACGTATACTATTAGTTGAAGATGAGGAACATCTGTTAGAAGCGATCAAGTTGAATCTAGAGCTTGAAGGCTACCGTGTGACGACGGCAACAGATGGTAAAAAAGCATTAAAAATATTTAAGGAAGAACGTTTTAACCTGATTATCCTGGATGTAATGATTCCGGAAATCGATGGCTTCCAAGTTGCAGAAACCATAAGGCTTCAGAATTCGGAAGTTCCTATTATGTTCTTGACGGCCAAAAACAGTTCAGAAGACCGTATTACAGGCCTTAAAAAGGGAGCTGACGATTATTTAGTGAAACCATTTAACTTGGAAGAGCTGATTTTGCGCGTGAGCAACCTGATCCGCCGTGGTATGAAAGGAGATGACCTAAAAGAGTTGAATTCATACAGTATTGGTGACAAGACCATCTATTTCAATTCCTTTGAGCTACATCATGCTGATGGTAGCATTACTTCTTTGACAAAGAAAGAAACGATGTTGCTTAAATTATTGATAGAGCGCAGAAATGAGGCAGTTTCCCGTGAGCAGATCTTGGAGACAGTTTGGAATTATGATGTGTACCCATCAACACGTACGATCGATAATTTTATCTTGACCTTTAGGAAGTATTTTGAACCTGATCAAAAGCATCCGATTTATTTCCATTCCATCCGTGGAGTCGGTTATAAGTTTACAGACAACTCGAACTAAACGAATAGATGACTAATCAAGCTCGAAAAATAGTAATCGCAATTGCGATTGCTTTTCTATTGTATGCCATTTATGCCAAGCATTATAATATTGCGGTCTATATCTTTGGAGGTATTACCTATTTGGTATGGAGCTACCTGAAAGAGGGCACCGTTTACTTGGCGACCCAAGCTTTTCATAAGCAAGATTACGAGAAAACAAAGAGATTGCTGGCTGAGATCAAGAATCCGGATAAACTACGTAAAGGAAGGAGAAACTTTTATGAGTTTATGATGGGCAATATAGCCTTGAAGGAGGATAGGATCGAGGAGGCCGAATATCATTTTCAGCTAGCCTCAAGGTTGCCTTGGCGTAAGGACAATGAAAAGGGAATGGTCCTGATCAATCTAGCGAACATCAACTTGAGGAAGCATGATTATGAAAGAGTGCAGGCCTATTTGGATGTGGCGAGTAAATTGAGGCTGACGGCCAGACAACAGTCAATTATTGAGAAAATACAAAACGAAGTAAATAAGAATAAGTAGTGGACAAAAATTTGAAAAACGATCTATTGATTCGCGCTGCGTTGTCGCAGCCTACGGAACGACCTCCAGTATGGATGATGCGTCAAGCAGGAAGGTTTATGAAAGAATATTGGGAAATCAAGAACAAGTATTCTTTCTTGGAAATGTGCAAAACCCCTGAGATTGCCGCAGATGTTACCATGCTGCCAATAGACCTATTAGGTGTTGATGCAGCTATTTTATTTTCGGATATCTTGGTTACGGCCGAGGCAATGGGGGGAGACCTATCCTTTGAACAAGGTGTAGGCCCGAGATTCTCCAATCCGATTAGGACAGTGCAAGATACCGAGAATCTATCGGTAGATTGTTTGGATAAACTACAGTATGTTGCTGATGCCATCAAAGTAATCCAAGGCCGATTAGACGGTAAAGTGCCTTTGATCGGTTTTGCAGGAGCGCCATTTACCATTTTGAGCTATTTGGTTGAAGGTGGTTCTTCCAAGGATTTCAAATTGACTAAAACCTTGTTGAACAATCAACCTGAATTGGCACATTCCATTTTGCAGAAGATTGCCGATGTAACGATCAATTACATGAATATGCAAATCGATGCAGGTGTTAATGCGTTGCAGTTATTCGATAGCTGGGCATTGGCATTATCATGGAATGATTACCATGAGTTTTCGCATAAATACAATAAATACATTATTTCTAAATTGAACAGAAAAGACGTACCGGTTATTTCTTTCTGTAAGGGAAGTTCTGTATTTGCACCGATTATGGCAGAAGCACAACCAGATGTGGTTTCTGTAGATTGGAATGCTGATTTATTGAACATCAAAAAATCATTGCCTAACAATATGGCTGTTCAGGGTAACCTGGATCCATTTGTGCTTTATGCAGATAAGCCAGTGATCAAGAAAAAGATCTTAGATCTATTTGAACGTATGCGTGGAGAGGATGGATTCATCTTTAACCTTGGACACGGTATCATGCCTGATATTCCTTTTGACAACGTGAAATACGCTGTAGAAACCATTAAGGAATTCAGATACTAAGAAAATATCAAATTTAGATATGGGAGCTGTCACGATGTGGCAGCTCCTTTCTTTTTAGCTATTAATTCATTACCCTATCATGTCAATATTTGCTGATTTAATTTATATTTTTGAGGATTAATACAAATTATGGTCTATCTATACGCGAAAGCAATCCATATTATTTTTGTTATCTGCTGGATGGCTGGGCTTTTTTATATGCCGAGGTTGTTTGTCTATCATACGGAAGCCAAACAGAAATCTGAAATCGAATATCAAGTTCTGCATAAGCAATTTGTTATTATGGAGAATAGGCTGTGGTGGGTGATCACAACGCCTTCAATGTATTTAGTCATTATTTCTGCCTTGGTCATGCTCTATATCAATCCAGTGCTGTTGTCTACAGGATGGATGCAGATCAAGTTGGGTTTTGTTGCGGCCTTGATAGCCTATCACTTTATCTCCCAAAAGATCATGTACAGGTTAAGGGATGAAAAGTCCAATTGGACCTCAACGCATCTACGGATGTGGAATGAGGTTTCTACGATTATCTTGTTTGCTATTGTCTTCCTGGTGATCCTTAAATCTGCAATAGGATGGGTATTTGGTGTTCTGGGAATCTTTGGGTTGGGAATTTTACTGATGATACTTGTTAAGCTTTATAAGAAATACCGAAAGAGTAAAGGGGAGCAGGTTGACTAATTTATATGCTATGAAGAAATTACTTTGGATATTATGTGCTTTTATTTTTCCTATTTCCCTACATGCGCAGGAGCATGATTGGGCCTTTGGGATTTACAGTGATCTAAAATTAGACGATGCAGCTTATAATGCCAGTTTCGGGGTTCAGGGTAAGTATGATTTTACGAATCGATCTGCGGTCCAAGCCCAGATTCATGGAAGAGGAGATCTACTGGCTGTTGGTGCCGACTATCTTGTGAGTATTTTTAATAAGGAGAAATCCAATTTCAATATCTTCTTGGGTGCAGGTTTGGGACAAGAGTTCTTTACCTATGAAAATGCAGTTGGCGCTGAAGGGGATGAGCCCATGCCTAGAAAGGAAAACTTTACCAAAGCTAATGGGCAAGTAGGGATCAGTTATTATTTCCCAAGTGTAGATTTATCTCTTTATACAGGATATAAAGTGAAATATCAATTTAAAGATGAAGTTACTGAGCCCAATTATGTGATGTTGGGACTGAGATATCATATTTGGTAATTGTTTTGGAGGTTAATTGCCTCCAAAACAGATATATTTTACCTCGATATACTCATCGAGACCATATTTTGACCCTTCTCTACCTAAACCGGATTGTTTAACGCCTCCAAAAGGTGCTGAAGCATTCGAAATCAATCCTGTATTTACTCCTACCATGCCGGCTTCCAATTGCTCCGCAACGCGGAAACATTGATGTACATCTTGGCTAAAGAAATAGGATGCTAGGCCAAATGGAGTGTCGTTGGCCAATTTGATTGCCTCTTCTTCAGTCTTGAATTTGAATAAAGCACATATAGGGCCGAAGGTCTCTTCCGTTGCAATGATACTATGGGCAGGCATATTGGAAAGGACCGTTGGTTCATAGAATAAACCTTTCATTGCTTTTCCACCGGTCTCAATTTTTGCTCCTTTGTCAATAGCATCTTGCACATGTTCTTCAACTTTTTTAAGTCCTTCTTTATTGATTAATGGACCGACCTGAGATGTTTTCTTTAAGCCATCCCCAACTTCCAATGCTTTTACTGCTTTGCTTAGTTTTTTGGTGAATTCATCGTAAATATCCTCCTGAACATAGAATCTATTGATGGAAACACAGGTTTGTCCTGTATTCCTAAACTTACCTGCCACTGCACCTTCAACAGCTTTGTCAATATCTGCATTGTTGAATACCAGGAATGGGGCATTTCCACCAAGTTCAAGGGAGATCCTTTTGATCGTTGAAGCTGCCTGTTCCATAAGGGTCCGACCAACCGAGGTAGATCCTGTAAAGGAAATCTTCCTGATTTTCTCATTAGTGGCTAATTCTTTTCCTATTCCTTTGCTGTCTTTGGAGGTAATGACATTCAATACTCCCTTCGGAACTCCGGCTTCATCGGCTAATTTTGCCAATGCAATAGCGGAGAAGGGTGTTTGGGAGGCGGGTTTCAGTACGACGGTACAACCGGCTGCCAAGGCAGGGCCAACTTTACGTGTGATCATCGCCAAAGGGAAGTTCCAAGGGGTAATCGCCGCAACGACACCAACACCTTGTTTGATGGTTTGCATCCTAGCGTTTCCAGCAAGTGAGGGGATGGTTTCCCCATAAGCACGTTTTCCTTCTTCCGCAAACCAGTCAATAAATGAATTGGCATAATCGACCTCGGTTAAGGATTCCTTAATAGGTTTGCCACTCTCTAGGGTCATGATCTCTGCGAGTTCCTGTTTATGCTCATTGATCAGGTTGTAAAGATTCCTTAAGATTTTAGATCTTTCGCCTACAGGTGTATGCTTCCAAGGGTCCCAAGCTTTGTAGGCGGTGTCAATAAATTTCTGACAGTCTTTTACCGTTAAGTTTGGTAAAGATCCTACAGGTTTTAAAGTAGAGGGATTGATGACTTCAAATGTGTCTTTGGAACTGATAAAAGATCCATTCAAATATGCTTTTTCTATTAATAGCGAATTCTTCATAGTCAATTTTTTATTCGAACAAATGGGAATGGTAAATGTTTAAGCCAAGAATAAAGACCTTAGATAAAAACAAAATGGAGGTTTTTAGGCCTCCATTGTTATTTTTTAAAGATTACTTAGGGTGTGACCCATTTTGTCTCTTTTTGTTTTCAAATATGCTTCGTTGTATTTGTTGGGAATGATTTCGATTGGTACATTATCGACCACTTCAAGACCATAACCGATCAATCCTGCACGTTTAGTTGGATTGTTGGACATTAGGCGCATTTTGGTGACACCCATGTATCTCAAGATCTGAGCTCCAACACCATAATCACGTAAATCTGGTTTGAAACCTAATTCTAGGTTTGCATCAACGGTGTCAACGCCAGTTTCTTGAAGTTTATAGGCATGTAATTTATTGACAAGGCCGATTCCTCTACCTTCTTGGTTCATATAAACGATAATACCTTTTCCTTCTTTCTGGATCATCTCCATAGCTTTATGGAGCTGAGGACCACAATCGCAACGGCATGAGCCGAAGATATCGCCGGTGACGCATGAGCTGTGCACACGTACCAAGATAGGTTCATCTTCTTTCCATTCACCTTTGTATAGGGCCAAATGCTGTTCGCCTGTATTCTTTTGGGTAAATGCTTTCATTTTGAAATCACCCCATTCTGTTGGCATTTCAACACTTACTTCCTCTTGGATCAGCGTATCATGCTTCAAGCGATATTCAATAAGGTCTTCAATAGAGATGATCTTAAGGTCGAATTTCTCTGCAACCTTTATTAAATCTGGAAGGCGAGCCATTTCACCATCATCCTTCAAGATCTCGACTAGCACACCTGCTGGTTCAAAACCCGCAAGACGAGCTAAATCTACTGAAGCTTCTGTATGACCGGTCCTGCGCAATACCCCACCATCTTTTGCGATCAATGGGAAAATGTGACCAGGACGACCTAATTCCTCAGGCTTTATATTGGGATCAATTAATGCTTTGATTGTTTTTGAACGGTCAGAAGCTGAAATACCAGTGGTACAGCCATACCCTTGAAGGTCTACAGATACAGTGAAGTTGGTTTCATATACAGCTGTATTGTTGTTGACCATTAAACCTAAGTTTAATTCCTTACAACGTTCTTCGGTCAATGGAGCACATACCAAGCCTCTACCATGTGTGGCCATAAAATTAATGACCTCTGGAGTGGCATTTCTAGCTGCGGTTACAAAGTCTCCTTCATTCTCACGGTCTTCATCGTCTACAACAATGATAACCTTTCCAGCTTTAATGTCTTCGATTGCTTCTTCAATCGTATTTAATTGAATTTTCATTTGTTTTAAATATTAATGCAAAGGTAGGGGTATTTAGCCATTATTTTATAAGTAAGTTGTCATAAAAACGCTATTGGGTAAGCAAACCAACTGAATCTAATCGACCTCAACGGGCATATGCTTGTTTCTGTACTCGCTTGGCCGAATCTGATAATGGTCAAAGTACACTTTAGAGAAGTGATGTGCATATTTAAAACCAGTTAAATATGCGATTTCCTTGATCTCTAATTCTGGGTTTCTTAAGAGTTCCTGTGCTTTTTTCATCTTTTGCCTCCGGATGTACACAAAGACGGTGTCGCCAAAGAGTTCTTTAAAGCAGTTTTTAAGTTTAAATTCATTGATTCCAAATTGCCTACATAAAGTCTTGATACGTAGGTCCTGATGATAGTTTTGGTCTAAAAACTCCTTCAATGACATCATGTTATCGATATCAGATTGATTCCATTTAACTTGGTTGATCTGGTTGTTTGCTCCAGCAAAGACCGTTATCATTAATTCTATGGCTTTGATTCGAATGAATTGTTTTGCGAAGTCGGATTGGTATTGGTGATGAAGCAAATCCTGGATCAGCTGTTGTTGTTGGGCAGTTATCAGTGTCGCTTTTCTACAGAAAGTGTAATTTTTTAAAAGGAAATGCGCTTTTAACTGTTGCTCTGAATAGCCTTGGGTCCCTAACAACTGGAATAGAAATTCCTGATCCATATAGATGTCCAATACCTTTCGAGAGCTATTGTAAGCAATGTGTCCTTGGGGATTGGGAATATTTATGAATTGATAGTGGTTGCTTGGAATTATGATGCAATAATGGTTTTTACTTTCGAAATGGCAATTTCCTTCAATTTCAAATTGGACTTTTATCAGATGCGAATCATGCTGGATGCTTAATTTAAAAGGCTTAAAAAGATTCCATTCTTGATATTTGATGGATATGGACTCATCATTAAACTCTAACAACCTTCCTTCCATGTATTCATTGGACAGAAACCTGCTCGAAAAACCATTGTCTATTTGTAAGTTTTCAGCATTTGTCAATTGATCATTCAGTTGCTCCCTAGCATAGAATTCCTTAAATGTAATTGACGGTAATTTATCCATTATTTGTTGTTGAATATCCCTTTTTTGTTATCAAGGGGTATTCAAAAGTAATACTTTTGCAGCATTATTTATAATTATTCTAAATAGGTTTCTTGGACAGTTTGGGGAACTGTCTGTCTTCAACGCAGTAAGAAATAAGGATTCTAGTTCAGTAGGCTGTTTCCGGGTCAGGATGAAAAGAAAGATAAAATGTTGGAAACCGTCCGATAAAACGCAGACTACTTATGAAAACAACAAATAAAACAGTGAATTTTAATTATTTATTATGCTATTACAAATCAAACTATGCACCATTCTATTGTTGTTTTCCCTTACAGTTCAAGCTCAGTCCGTTATTAAAGGATTGGTGCACAATGAAAATAATGAACCTCTAGGTCAAGTGACCGTATTGCTTAAATCGACTTCCAATAACACCAAACAAGTGATTTCAACTGACCAGAAAGGCTATTTTACTCTCGAACTGGAATATGGAAACTATGATCTACAAATATCATATCTTGGTTATTCTAATTATATTAAAAAAGATCTTCACTTAGCTTCCAAACATGTTGATCTGGGAAGCATAAACCTATTTCCTTCCTCTCAATCCTTAGAAGAAATAGAAATTAAGGGTGAAAGAAAGTTAATTGAAAGACTCTCTGACCGAATGGTAATCAATATTGAAAACAGTATCCTTTCCGACGGTATGACAGCTCTAGAAATCCTTCAACGAGCTCCGGCTGTTAAAGTGGATGACGATGGTAATATCAGCATGCGCGGAAAGTCTGATGTCGCCGTAATGATCAATGGTAAATTGTCCTATTTATCCCCTCGGGATCTTGCAACTTTGCTAAAAGGGACATCCTCATCATCCATCAAAAGTGTCGAATTGATTACGAATCCCTCCGCTAAATACGATGCCCAGGGAATGGGTGGTATGATCAATATTGTTATGAAGAATGATAAAAAGGCAGGCTTCAATCTGTCGGTCAATAGTTATGGGGGAGCTGGAAGGAAAGAAAGATATGGCGCCGGTTTTAACCTGAATAGTCAAAAGAACAAGTGGAACTTTATCTTAGGTTTTGACAAAGGCTTTAGAGGTGAAGAAGAATATCGAACCTTTAGCCGCTTCTTTGAAAAGAATCCAACAGAATCCCTAAGCAGAAAGTCCATTCAATATTCCCATACCAACGAACCCCTACAGACTAATAATGCAAAGGCGGGTATTGATTTTCAGGCTACTGAAAAACTCAGTTTGGGTATTGGCTGGTCAGGAAGCTTTGGAACCTATAAGAACTTTAACCAAGGTTACAACAATATCCTTTTCAGTAATGAAGAGCTTATTTCCAATTCATTGACCGATAACAGCAATATCAGTAAATGGAATACCCATACCTTAATGGCCAATTTGCAGCAGAAAATAGGTTCGAAGGAGAATTTACTGTCTGCAGACTTTGAATACCTAAATGCCGATTATAAAGCGGATCAAAAATTGACCTCTGATTTTCAAAAGACCATCCATCAGCCCGCCTTTCTTTCCAAAAGAAAGAACCAAACCCCCTCAATTACCAAATTATATGTAGGCAAGCTTGACTATTTACAACATATCAATGAGCATCAGCGATTGGAACTAGGTTGGAAAAGCAGTTTTATGAATGCCGATAATAATGCGATCAATGATACCTTAAAGGCAGGTAACTGGGTGAATGATGGAAGCACCAGCAATCATTTTCTTTACGAGGAGCATATACATGCTGGATATGCTAATTATAATTTAGAATCGAACGACTGGAATTTCACGGCTGGCCTAAGGGTTGAAAAGACCTATTCATTAGGGAATCAACTGACCAGTAAACTTCAAAATGAACGAAATTATACCAACTGGTTTCCAAGTACCTCCATCAGTAAAAAAATTGGAGAAAAACATAATGTGCAGTTTTCATATAGTAAAAGAGTCAATAGACCTGACTATGGAGATCTGAATCCCTTTCGCTATTATATCGATGCATTTGTTTTCTACGAAGGAAACCCTCTTTTGCAACCCGAATTAGCCAATGTGTTTGAATTGAATTATAGCTTTGGAAAGAACCTGCATGCATCCTTCTATTATACCGATGTGAAGGATGTGATGACAAGTGTATTGACGCAAATCCCAGCTCAAAACGTGACTATTCGGTCCATTGCCAATATTGAAGGCTTCCGGAACAAGGGTGTGAATGTCAACCATTCCTATGTTCCCCTGAATTTTTGGACAACCATTAATAACGTCAATATTTTTGAAAACCACTATTTCGGTGAGTTTAACCAAGAAAAAATTGATAACCGTGAATGGTCCTATACAATCCAATCCAATAATATCTTTAAACTGCCAAAAAAATGGTCCTTAGAGTTAAATGGACAATACAATTCTCCACAAACAGATGGGGTATTACGTCAAAAAGGATTTGGTTTTATGTCTGCAGGAATAATGAAAAATATAGGGAGTGATAAGGTCGCCCTAAAACTGGCGGTCAATGATATCTTCAAATCTATGACCTATCAAACCGAATCTTATGCCGGTGGAGTAAGGATGAAACAGAACTTTAACCTTGATAGTAGGACTTTCATTTTTTCAGCAACCATAAAACTTGGAAAGGACCTCAATGGAAGACATAGGAAAAAGGAAAGTGATGAACAGAATCGGGTAAGGGGAGGAAGTTAACCCAATCGATAATGAAAAATCCACCTTCCCCAAGGTGGATTTAAACCAAATTAAAAACTATATTGACTAACTAACTCTTTATTAAGAATGATTTGTTAAATGTGAGGAAATAGATTAAGCCATTTAAAATAGGTTTAGGTTAATTATTCCCCACATATCAAATCTTTTTACAAATTCTTACATGTTTTTGAATAATCGAAAATAATATAATTAGCCTTAAGGAACTTTGCCTTAATTAACAAATATCTACACTATATTAACAGGTAGTTGACGAGATTCGATATTCTATCGCGTACTATTGATTCATTCCAAACAATTTTTTGGCTCCAGCTATTAATTCAGATACACTACCTTTGAAATATTATGAAAAAACTATTAATCTGTTTAATCAATTTATCAATCTGTACTACCTTGAGCGCACAAAACAATTTAACGGCAGAACAATCAAATCCCAAAGAAATGGGGTGGATGAAAGGCTTTCCACCTGCTAAAGACAGCACCCTGTCCCTGTTTGATGGCAGTTTTTTTCAATTTCCAGGCTTACGCTATAGTGTCTGTCATATGCGTGAATTTATGCCGACCAAAGTGGTTCAGGCAAATCAAAATGATAGATATAGCTTTGAAAGCAAAATAGACAGTGAATTGGATAAGGTGACTTTTATTCCATTGGGAGAAAAATCTCCAATAAACTTTAAAGAATCATTGGATAAGACTTATGCCGATGGCATTATCATTCTGCATAAAGGGAAAATTATTTATGAAAAATATTTTGCAGAGCTGGATCAGGAGGGTACCCATGCAGTAATGTCTGTAAGCAAAACTTTTACAGGTACTTTAGGGGCCAGCTTGGTTGCTGAGGGCATATTGGATGAAAATAAATTAGTCCAGGATTATGTCCCAGAACTCAAGAACTCGGCCTTCGGAGATGCTACTGTCAGACAGGTCTTGGATATGACCACTTCCCTGGATTATTCGGAGGATTATGCTGATCCGAATGCAGACATTTGGGTGTTTTCGGCAGCAGGAAATCCAGTTCCGGTTCCTAAAGATTACAAAGGGCCGACCAATTATTATGAGTTTCTTGAAACTGTAAAAAAAGCAGGGAAGCATGGCGAAGCTTTTGGTTATAAAACCATTAACACCGATGCAATGGGCTGGGTAATCAGTAGGGCAACTGGTAAAAGCATCCCTGAATTGCTTTCAGAAAAGATTTGGAAACCCATCGGAGCTCATCACGATGGATATTATCAAATTGACCGCTCTGGAATTGCGTTTGCAGGCGGTGGCTTTAATGCCAACCTGAGGGATTTGGCCATGTTTGGGGAGATGATCCGAAACAATGGTCAGTTCAATGGCAAACAGGTATTAAAGAAGGAGGTTATTGATGATATCCGTAAAGGAGGGAAGCAATCGGATTTTGCCAAAGCAGGCTACAGCAATTTAAAGGACTGGAGCTACCGCAATATGTGGTGGATATCCAACAATAAGCATGGTGCATTCTGCGCAAGGGGCGTGCATGGACAGACGATTTACATAGATCCAACCGCCGAAATGGTCTTGGTTAGATTGGCTTCCCACCCGGTGGCAAGCAACACCGCCAATGATCCATACTCTCTGCCCGCTTATGATGCCGTAGCAAACTATCTGTTGAACAAGAAATAACCAGAAGGCTCTCAGACAAGACTGAGAATTTTAGGTAAAAATATAATCAAAGCAACTACAACAGCGGTCACTGCGCTGATTAAAACAGCTCCAGATGCTAAATCTTTGATGATCTTAATATGAGGATGAATATCTGTGGTCAAATGGTCACAGATATTTTCTATTGAAGTATTTAAGGTCTCCGTAGTAAAAACAAAACCAATGCAAATCACGATTGCAACCCACTCCATACTACTTATTTCAAGTAACCAACCGGCAACCACGACCATGATTGCAGCAATGACATGGATCCTGGCATTATGTTCAAGCTTCAAAAGATGAACTAATCCAGCAAAGGAATATTCAAAACTCTTGATTCTTTTTTTAAGGCTGAATGGCTCTTTTTCTTTGGACATTTCTCTTTATGATAATTATTGCCGAACTGGATTTTCTCAAAGGTATCAATTCCTGTTTATTTGAAAAAGTTAGGGACAATTAATGAGAATTTGATGGAATAAAATATTTTGTCATAAAATATTAAGATTTCACCCAAAAATCGAGATATTTTAATTTCTAATTTCATTCTAATATCACACTTATACCCCTCTAATAGCATTTTATTTCCTTTGAGTATGAGAGAAAATCAAACTCATTTTCTATGCTAACTAACAAAAATCTCTTTTTAGGAATATGTTTTATTGTGCCGATTATTTTAAAGGCTCAAAATCAAGATCAGACAGCTCCCGATACCTTAAAGGTTTATCAGGTCGAGGAGGTAGAAGTCAATTCAAAATATTACAAACGCTATAATATCAAGGAGATGTCGGAGGGATTAAGGCTTCGAACTTCCTTGTTAAACACATCCCAAAATATTCAGATCTTAGATGGCGAGGTTTTCCGTGATCAAGCTGTAACCAATTTAAACGAAAGCCTGACCAGAAATGTCAGTGGTACCATGCGTGAAGAACTGCATAATGGTATATCTCCTGATATCTATTCCAGGGCTGGCTATATTTCAGCTCAAAGAAATGGAGTGGACCTTAGACCTTTGGGAAAAGGCCCAATTGGAGATGATGTTGCGGTAATCGATCGGGTAGAATTCCTGAAGGGTCCAGCCGGTTTTATGCATGCCATGAGCGATCCAGCAGGATCCTACAATGTAGTCACTAAAAAACCAACAGGCGAGACCCGGAGAAGTATCGATGTGCTGATGGGGAGTTTTAACCAAATGCGGGCAGCAATTGACTTGGATGGGAAGTTTGATGGAGCAGAAAAGCTTCAATATCGCTTGAACCTGATGGGCATGAAAGCCAATGGCTTTATGGAACATGATCGAAACAACAGGATTCTTTTTGCGCCATCCCTAAAGTACCAAATCAACGAAAAATCCTCCATAACGGCAGAATATATCTATCAGCAGTTGAACTATTTGTTGTTGAGTGAGGCTCAGATGTCTCCTTACGGATATGGTACCCTGCCTGTAGATTTTACCATAACCGACCCAAGCGTCCGTCCTTTTTCGGGCAGTGATCACAATATGTTCCTGACCTATCAGAATAGCTTTAAAAACAATTGGGAATTCACTGCAAAAGCCAGCTATATCAAGATGGGCTATGATGGGTCCATTTTTTGGGTAAATGGTGCAAATAAGCAAAATCCAGATATCCTTGATCGTAATCTGGTCTATGATTCCAATAAGTACAATGTCTTCTCTACCCAATTCTATCTGAACGGGAACTTCAATACCGGAAGTCTAAAACACAATTTCATTACAGGAGTCGATATCAATAATAAATCGTCCAACAGCCGGGATACCTGGGGAACTGCTACAGCGGTCTATCCACTTTCCATTTCCAATCCGGTCTATTCAACGACCATCATGAATAATGGCATAGGTGGTGACTTTGCCTCTGAGAATGATTTCTATTCTGAGGGTAATATTGTTGAAAGACGACTGTTCTATGCATCCGTGTATGCCATGGATGAATTGAGCATGCTAAACGATAAATTAAGGATTACCCTTGGATTGCGATTGACAGCATCAAAAGGAAACTCTACAGACTATGGTGCAAAAACAGAAACCGATGACTTGGTGTTGACTCCAAGACTAGGCATAAACTATGCCTTGACTAAAAATGCTTCCCTATATTTCTTGCATGACCGCACTTATTTACCACAATCGGGTATCTCGGTAGATGGGAATGCATTGGAACCTATCCGAGGTATCAATTATGAACTAGGTTTCAAACGCGATTGGTCCGAAGGAAGATGGAACACAACATTGGCCGTTTACCATATCGAACGTAATCAACTTGTTTCTGTCGATCCTACTTCTAACTTGATCTATCAAACAGGTGTGAGCCAATCCAAAGGTTTCGAATTTGATATGAAAGGGCAGCTTGCCAAAGGACTGAATGCCATTGTCAACTATGCTTATACGGATTCAGAAATTACGGAGGATGAATATAACCCAGAGCTTATTGGAAGAGCAACCCCCAATTTGGTGAAGCATATTCAGAATACTTGGCTGAACTATTATTTACCTATCCCAAAGCTTAGCGGCTTTTCTCTATCTGCCGGTTACCAGTTACTCATGGGAAGGACAGAAAGGTTCCCTAATGCCAGTTCGCAACCCCTGGAAGATAATTTCCGATTGGATGTAGGTGCTGGCTGGAATAACGAAAAATATAAAATAAACCTTATCGTAAATAATGTATTGAACCGGAAAATGTATTCTACAGCATGGAGAAATGGGGCAAATGATATGTACTATTGGGTACAGATGGCGCCAATCCATGCAAGACTTTCCCTACGTGTTAATTTATAATCAACAACATGATAAATTCAATTAAGATAATAACAAACCTATTAGGAATAATGCTGGTTTTCCTAATGGTATCTTGTAATACTTCACAAAACAACCAAAAAGAAGAAGCTAAATCAGCTATCATGGTAGAAGATGCCTTGGGGGCCAAAATTAATCTTGACAAACCTGTGAAACGAATCGTGTGTCTGGATGAACCAGGTTTGGATGCTTTATTTGTTTTGGGTGCTGAGAAGTCTTTGGTAGGTATTTTCAATGATGTCTACATGAGCCAAGAACTGTATCCTTATTATTCAAAGATGAGTGCAGAGATTGCAGAGAGAAAAATACCTGCACCGGGCTTGAACAACCAAGGAAATATTGAAAATATCATTGAGCTTTCACCGGATTTGGTCATTGCCGCTTCAACCCAAAAAGATTTGATCGAAACCCTTCGTAATGCAGGTGTACAAGTATACGCCTTGAATGCAATCTCTGAGGAGGAGGTCTATAAAACGGTTGAAGATATTGGCATTCTGACAGGTAATGAGGATAGGGCCAAAGAGATTGTTTCCTATACAAAATCGGAAGTGAACAGAATGCAGAATGAAGTTGCAGGATTAAATGAAAAGAGACGGGTATATTTTACGGGTGCTTACGGAAGGATCCTTTCTACTACCGGAATAAATGGGATGATGCATTCTTGCCTGACCATGGCAGGTGTTGAAAATGTCTGTCCATATGAAGTCGGATTCCCTACCATTAATCCTGAAACATTGATAGAATGGAACCCTGATATGATCGTCATGTGGAATGATAGCCCAAACCTTTTTTATGACCGTAAGGAGTTTGCAGGAATTACCGCAATTAAAAACAAACAGATCTTTAACCTCGATCCGATGTTCTTTTACAATCCACATACCCTAAAGGCTTTGTGTACAGCAGCACTGATCAATGAATGGGCTTACCAAGGTGATAGTGCCCAGACCGCGCAAAGGATTACTGAGGTCTTACAGAAACTATATGGAAACGAGAAGTCTGAAAGATTGGTGGAATTGCTTTAAAGATTGGGAAAAACAACATATAGTCCATTACGGCCTATATTCTACATATAGAAAAAAGCTCGATGTATATCGAGCTTTCTATTTTTACAAGGACTTGATTTTCCAAGTGTGCAAACCTTTTAAAATTTAAATCCTTTATATTCTTAAAGATTGATGATAAGATGAATATTGAAGATAAAATCCTTGAATCCGCCCTCAGGAATGAAAAACCCATCATTACGGATGAAATCGTGGCATATTATCGAAAAAATCCAGCAGAACTGGATTCCATGGTCAATCAATCCATCTTTCAAGCCAAATTCTTAAAATATTTCTTTGTTCTAGGCCTTGGCCTAACCATCGCCGTGAGACTCCTTCGCTATTTCTTTGATGATGATGCCTTTGGCGAATTTGTCGATAGAATTATTTTAGATGTCCTATCCGAGATAGGGATCGCGATTTTTGGAGGAGCTTTGACCGTATACTTATTGGAATTCTTGAGGAAGAAACACTTTCAAGAAAGTATCCTATTTAGAAAAGAGGTGAAAAGAAGAATCAAAGAATTGGAGAAGGAACAGAAAGATTAAGAATCAATACCCAAACCATTCTGGGTAAAAAATCCTCACCAACCTCAATTAAAAGATCGAAGAAGGTCTTCTTCGGCTAGCGGCAGAATTGCAAGCGGTTGAGTTAGTGGAAGATGTAAGATCTTTCCCTAAATCAAATATAGCAAAGCTCTATTTCCACCCTACGTTTAAATACTTTCTACTAAATACCAAAAAAGCTCATCGTAAGATGAGCTTTTTTCCAGTAGCGGGGAGCAGGATCGAACTGCCGACCTCAGGGTTATGAATCCTGCGCTCTAACCATCTGAGCTACCCCGCCGTTTTTCGGTATGCAAAGATAGCAATAAGGAATAATTATCAAAGAAAATTTTATACAATTTTAGACTTCAAATCCTCAATTTTCAGCATAATCGCTACAATCAATTTATATTCAAAAAGATAGCCTCAAGGGAAATTAACCTAAATTTCCGCAGTCATCTTGATCTGGAGCAATTCTGCACTGTTAATAATGCTGTTTTTGTGAATAAAAGATTTTTGTAGTTTTTTTTGAATAACGGATTTATTCATTATACTTACAAAAAGTAGCATGTAAAACATGCACATCGAGTACTAACAAAAATATTAAGATCTACTTATACATATCAAATGGCAGAAAAGATTAAATTAAACTTAGAATATGTATTAAATTCTTCACCTAGAATCCTCTTTCCTTACCTTCAGGAGCCAAATGAGCTTGCTCAATGGTTTGCAGATGATGTGAATTATCACGATGGTATTTATGAATTTATTTGGGACAATGAATCCCACCGCGCTAAGTTGATTGCAACTAAAGAAAACAAAAGCGTAAAGTTCAAATGGTTGGATGATGAACCGTATTTCTTCGAAATTGAAATCATTCAAGATGAATTGACCAATGATGTAGCATTGAGTGTTACAGATTATGTGAAAGAAGATAATTTGGACGATAGAAAACTAATTTGGAATAACTCTATCGGTTACCTGCAAAGGGTAATCGGAGCATAGAAATACTTAATAAACGGAGCCTCTAAATATTCTTTGGGGGCCTCTTTATATCCTGACCATACTTGTCTTTTGGAAAGGATTGCACACAACCACTTTTACGGCCACATTAACTTTTTTCTAACATTTTTGAGTTCACAAAAAGTGTATCTTTGCAACAAGACCATCTCTTTCCAAAGAGTTTTGTCAAATGGTCCTATTGAAATTACATGAAAAAAGTAAACTTACTCATATTACAAGCATTTATTAGGCCCTTTTTGGTGACTTTCTTTATTGTCATGTTTGTACTGTTGATGCTGTTTTTGTTCAAGTACATCGATGACCTTATCGGAAAGGGGTTTCAATGGTATGTAATTTTAGAGCTTTTGGCTTACCAATGTGCCGTACAGCTTTCTATGGCACTTCCACTTTCCATGCTTCTTTCGTCCATCATGACCTTTGGTAACTTAGGGGAGAGTTATGAACTCGTGGCCATTAAGGCTGCCGGTGTTTCTCTTCGTAAAGCCATGACCCCATTGTTTATTGTGGTAGGACTATTCAGTGCAGGATCTTTTTTCTTCTCAGATTATATCCTTCCGGTGGTAAACCTGAAAATGGGCTCCCTGTTATATGATGTCCGTAAGAAAAAAGCGGATTTCTTTATCAAACCTGGGGTTTTTAACAATACCATTCCGGGATATAGTATCCGTGCAAAGGGAAAAAGTGAAGATGGGACCACCTTGAAAGATCTGATGATCTATGAGCACCCTTCTGGAGGAACGGCGAGCAATGTGACATTTGCCAAAGAAGGCTTTATCCAAAATTCAGCTGATAATAATTACATGGTCCTTGAATTAAAGGATGGTGTGCGATATGAGGATGCGCGGGTTGAAAACGCCAAACGTTATGACCCTAGGCAACAATTTACACGATTCAGGTTCAAAGAAACAACCACTAAGTTTGACATGGGTAGTTTTCAGATGAATAGGACCGACCAGGATCTATTCAAATCCCACCATCAAATGTTGAACCTAAAGCAATTGCGGCTCTATTCTGATTCTAATCGAGTCTATATCGATAGTTTAGAGTTGGTCAATGCTGGCGAAGCCAAACGCTATGTCAATTATTATTCTCCATATTTTAGGGAAAACAGTCCTGGAAGGACTGCAGCGAAGGTTTCTTTGCCTGATCTAGATAAGAACGGGCAGTTGAGGATGGCCATTAACAATGGTCTGAGCCAAGCCAGGCAAATTAAGGATATGGCTGTCAATCGAGACGCTGAGTTTACCCCGTATGCTGAAAAGGATATCCGCTACGATATAGAATGGCACAGGAAATTCACCTTGGCCGTTTCTTGTCTCTTACTCTTTGGAATCGGAGCGCCATTAGGAGCGATTATCCGAAAGGGTGGTCTGGGACTTCCCGTCGTTATGGCCATTATATTTTTCCTGATCTACCATGTTATTGCGACCTTAGCAGAGAAAGCAGCGAAGGATGCAAGCCTGACGCCGATGTGGGGGATGTGGATGGCCATAATAGTATTGACGCCATTAGCCATCTTTTTGACCTATAAATCGACCTCAGACTCCGCCTTGTTCGATGCTGATCAGTATAAGATGAAAGCCCAGGCTATTTGGAATAAGATATCAGGGTTTTTCCAAAAAAAGAAAGAAACAAAAAGTACTACTTCTTAATAATAATTACGAGTAAATCAGAAGGAGTTGTCTACCCAGACAACTCCTTTTTCTTTTTATTTCCAAGCGGGTATATTCGATACGACTAATCAAAATTGGGGACTTTCCAGCGACCAATTGAAAAGATGTTCTTGGTCCATCCTCCCATCCTGTGCTCTGAACCCTTCCGAATGGCATCCAGGTTCAAACACCGTTACAATCAATCATCCTCGATACAAGAATAATCCCACAATAAAACATTCTAAAAGCAGCAGGTTAAGTATTTATTAACTATCTAAAGCGCTTTAAATTAAAGGATTTTGAAACTATTTTTTCGAAATAACGACACTAAATGAATGAAAAATAAGGAGAATTAAATATTTCTTAATCAAGCCTTAATCATATGAAAACATCCTCTCAATATTTTCGTGACCAATTTAATTGTCCAGTTAACAAGTATGAAGTTAACAATCAAACTAAACGTAAAAAATTATTATGCTTAAGAACATTTTTGGGGCCTGGCTCTTTTTACTCCTCATCTTTTCAGTTCCCTATCATGCTTTCTCGCAAAGTACCGAAGCGACCATTGTAGGAAAGATCACCGATGGTGCTGAACCTTTAAGCGGCACTACAATCACTATTCGGAACGAATCCACCGGTTTTACTCAAAAAACGGTAACCAATCAAAACGGTAACTATTCTTTTCAACAATTGCCATTGGGTGCTCCTTACACCGTAACAGCAAACCATTTAGGTTTTCAGGAACAGAAACAAACTGATTTCCGATTAAACTATGGCGATGAATTAAATGTAAACTTTCAGCTGACCAATGAATCCAATACCATTGATGAAATTGTAGTTCAGGGTCAAGGTCTACAAAACAAGATCAGATCTTTAGGAGCTTCTACGGCAATCACTGCAAACGAACTTAAAAAGATGCCGGTAAATGGCCGTAACTTCTCTTCATTGATTGATCTTTCTCCAATGAGTACAGGAACCAACCTGGCCGGACAACGTGCATCCTCAACCAATTTTACCGTTGATGGGATGAACTCCAGAAGTACCGTTGCAGGTGGTAACAGTGGTGGAGCTTATTCAATTTCCATGGAAGCCATCCGTGAGTTTAAGGTGGTAACCAATGATTATGATGTGACTTATGGAAGAAGCGGGGGAGGTAGTGTAACTACGGTTACCAAATCAGGTACCAATACCTTGACCGGGAGTGCATTTACATTTGCAAGAACGGGTTGGTTATCCAGTAAGTATAACCTGAACGGAACACCAAGAACCCAAGAGTTCTCCACTTATCAATATGGTTTTTCATTAGGTGGACCGATCATTAAAGATAAAGCACATTTCTTTGTGGCTTGGGATCATCAAACGGATTCAAGACCTCTCTATATCGCGGATATCCAGAACGCAGCGGATATCGGCCGTTATAAAGTAACCCAAGAAACCCTGGATGCCTTCAGTCAGATCGCTCAAAACCAATATGGTGCCGATGCAAACAGATTATTCGGTGCCTTCGATAAAAAGAAGAAAAGTGATGCTGCCTTCGCAAGGATTGACTGGCAGATCAATGATAAAAACTTGTTGACCATCCGTAATAACTTTGTTTACGACCAAGACAATAATCAAGAAGGGGATAATTCAGGTATCAACGCTTACGAATCGTACATGAATCGTAAATACATTAACAATAGCTTAATGGCTTCCTTGAGAACATCGATCAGTCCTCGATTGACCAATGATTTCAAGGTGCAACATTTCTACGAAAGCTCTGATGTTTTCCATAATGTCAACGGCATAGGCCAAGATCAAAGTATCCCGCGTGCTATTGTTGAAAATGTGCAATCTAAAGATGGCGAGAAAGAATATTTCAACAGCATTCAGATTGGAGGACAACGTTTTTCTCCTGAATGGTTTCATGGAAACATGATCCAAGCTGTAAATAATCTTTATTTCAACACGGAAAAGATCAAATACACCTTTGGTGCCGATATCATGTATACCAATATGGATTTTCGCTACGGTAGTGAAATGAATGGTAGATTCTACTTCACCGGAATGGATAACTTTAAAAACCTAACTCCTTATCGTTATGCCCGTGATGTATATATTACAGATGAGGAAACCACCAAGGTCAATAATTTAGCTGTCGGTATCTATGGACAGATGGAAGCAAAGATCGCTAGAGGCTTAGATGTGGTTGCCGGTCTTCGTTTGGATAATACCCAATATCTAAGAAAAGCTAACTTCAATCAGGTGGTTTATGATGAATTAGGAATTACAACGGACAATGGAATCAATACTTTCCAAATCCAACCACGGGTGCAGTTTACATGGGATGTCAATGAAGAAAGAAAGAATATCATCCGTTTTGGTGGAGGTGTATTCGGGTCGGCCTTAAACCCTTATTCCATGCTGAACAATATGTTGTTTGATGGAACACGCATTGCCGGGGTTGATATCACAGACCCGAGATTGATGCCAAGACCTAATTTTGAAGACTACAGGAAAGATCCAAATTCAGCTCCTGGGAAAGATCTATTAAATCAACCGGGCGTAGAAAAATTGGTAACCATCAACACCAACAGTAAGGATGTTAAAGTGCCAACGATCTATAAGGCCAATATCTCCCTGAACCACTTTTTCACTCCTTCTTTAAGAGTGGGTGTGTCAGCTTTTGGTACCTGGGGAAGAAATAATTACATGTATGTTGACCGCAATATGGTTGATGAGCCGATGTTCCGCCTGAAAAATGAAGGTGACAGAGGGGTATATGTTCCGGCAAGTAGCATTAATCCTAAGAACGGTGCAGCAAACTGGGTTAACAGCAGAAAAACAACGGAAGTGGGCCGTGTGTTGGAAATGAACAGCGAGGGTAAAAACAATACCTATACCGTGGTTGTGGATGGTACTTACCGCTATTTTAAAGATGGACAAGTGACTATGTCATATACTTGGAATGATTCGAAAGATAATACCTCTTACAATGGTAATGTGGCCAATTCAGCGACCCTATCGTTAATGGTAAAAGATGATCCCCGTGATTTGAGTACCATGACATATTCCGATAACCAATACCGTCATAAAGTAGTGTTTTATGGAACATTGCCATCCATGTGGGGTGTTTCCATGGGATTGCGCTATAGTGGTATCGCAGGAACGAGATATTCCATGGCGGTCCAAGGAAATGTCAATGGGGATTTCGTGAATTCGAATGATCTAGCCTATGTTTTCGATCCGAATAGCAATAATACTCCTGATAATATCCGTACTGGAATCAATGCTATCTTAAACAACCCGGATGCTGAACAAAGTATCAAAGATTATATCCAAAACAATGTAGGTAAAGTAGCAGAGCGAAATGGCGGTATCAATGGTTTCTACGGTGTATTCGACCTTCATTTGGCTAAAGAATTCAAATTCTACAAAACTCATGGTATTGAAGCATCCATCGATATTTTCAACGTTGCTAACCTTCTGAACAAAGAATGGGGAGTTGGAAACAACTTGGGTAAACAAAACCTGTATAGTATCAAAAGTTTTGATGCTACAAAACAAGAGTATGTGTACAACATGTCTTCTAATGTAGGGGTGTCTAACTTGAATGGAAGCCCATATCAAATCCAATTAGGATTGCGATATGCATTCTAATTGAAAGCATTAAACAACAATAAAAAAGGAGCTAGCGACTGATCACTAGCTCCTTTTGCTATTTAGATACCGATTACTTTATCGGTTTATATGTCATTACTGGATTATAACCGTGCATGACCGAATCATTCGTCAATTTCAGGGTCAGCTCATCTTCGGATAGATTGATGATTTTATAGGTATTATAAATAATCAACGAATCACTGGAAAGATTTAATCTGTTGAACAGCTTTTCATTGACGCGATATGAAAAGACCAGGGTTGAATCTTGTCCGTTGAAGGTATAATCTCCCCAATATTCTGAAATCCTGCTAGCTGTCCTTTCATGATCCATCTTACCCCTGAACAGGGACGACTCCTTGACGGAGTCCTGAACGGTATGGCTGTATTGCGTAGCGGTAAAGCTTAAAGTGGTTACTCGGTTGTAATGTTCCGGACTACTGTTGTCCGTAAAAACCTCATCGATCAGGATATCATTTTTCCAAATGTACTTTTCCAATAGGGCTTTGTCAAACTCACCTTCAAGAGGGGACATATCTTCCTCTTTACATCCTACAAGGATGCCAATAATAATAAAGAGTAGAAATCTTCCTTTCATGTTAATATCCCAAATTTGGTTATTGTTACTGGTAAGCTGGTTAATGTATATTTGATTAAATCAAATTTAAGCTAAAGTGTTTTACAATCAAACACTTATGTCTTATTTTTTGTTTGACTTATTATATTTTAAATTCCCAAAATAAGTTAACCATGCTCGGCACAAAAATGTATATTTTCTTTTAAGAAATAAAATATTTCGGAAATTAAATTTCGCATTTTTAATAATCGATGGAATAAAGTAGGATTTTCATTCCATGCTCATATTTTTCATCGCCCAAAAGGGTTAATCCGTAATTCTTTTTAATACCTTCGAATAACTTTGTTCCTGATCCAACTATTACTGGATTGAGCTTGATCTTTACTTCATCCAATAATTCATTACTGAGCAACCAGCCCGCCAATTGCCCACCTCCACACAAATAGATATCGGTATCTGCTTCTTGTTTCAGACGCTTTACCTGTTCAACATCCAAGGGAAGAACCCTGACCTGTCCATGTTTATTTTCAAATTCCAGGTTATTGGAAAGGATATACTGGGTCATGTGTGCATAGGTAGGAGAGGGATCACCTGGTTTTACTCCGAATTGATAGCCAAATTCGTAGGTCTTCCTGCCCATCATTACATGGTTGAATGCTTTTAGATCTTCCAAATACCTTTTTACGGCCTCTCCTTCATAGGAAAATCCACTTACATCATCGTTTTCTCCGGAAATAAATCCATCTATGGACGAAGCCACATAATAAATAATTTTTTTCATGTTTTTCCTTTCTGCTTTAGTCTAGCTTAATGTTCTTCTGTATGCCTACTTCCTCCAAAAAATACTGATCGTGTGAGACAACGATTAAGGTTCCTTGGTAGGAGCGTATAGCTGCAGTTAATATCTCCATATTCTGTATATCGATATTGTTTGTTGGCTCATCTAGAATAATGACATCTGGTGCTTTGCTGCTGATGTTTAGGCAACATAATAACAGGCGCATTCGCTCTCCTCCACTGAGGACCAAACAGCTCTTTTCCCAACTTTCCTTAGGGAAAAGGAAACGGTTCAATCTGATCTTTACCTCATGTTCCAATAAACCGGATTGATTAAAGGACTGGGCTATATCATAAATGGAATTTGTAGACCTGACCATAGAATAGGTCTGGTCAACATACACAAAGCTGAAGTCCGCTTTTTTCAATTCGCCCGAATAGCTTGGCATCTCCCCAAGAATTAACCGTATCAAACTGGTTTTCCCGGAACCATTATTGCCTTTTATGACAACTCTATCTCCATATTGGAGCTGAAAATTTACGTTCAGTTTCCAGAGTTCTTTGCCATTGATTATTAAATTGACATTTTTCAGCTCCACTAGGTTTTTTCCAATGGGTAGGCCTGATTCTTCAAATCCAAATTTCATTTGGTCGATGTCCTGTAAATTTGCCCGGAGGCTGCTCAGATTTTGCTGGATTCCTGAAATCTTTTCCTGATGTACTCCTTTCAGTTTTGCACTGCTTCCTTCGGCCTTATTTTTTAAACCGCCCATCAGTATTTTGGGGATACCTGCCTTTTCCTGTTTTTTCTTACCGCGGGCATTCAGTTTGTTCTGCCTTTCTGAGGCTTCTCGCTCTTTTTCTTTGGCCTTTCGCAATTCTTTTTCCTTGGATTTGACATCCTGATCCAATGCGTTGATAGCTATTTCCTTTTGCTCTGCGAAAAAATCGTAATTCCCTCCAAATCGTGAAATTCCGGTCTTGCTCATTTCGGCCATTTCTGGAATTAACCGCAGTAAAGCACGATCATGACTCACGATGAAAAGCGTCTTATTGCAGTTTTCAATAAACTGGTATAGCTGTTCTCGTGATTCCAGATCAAGATGGTTGCTGGGTTCATCCATCAGGATCAATTCTGGTTCATGGATGTCGATGCCTGCAAGAAAGACTTTGGTCTTTTGACCGCCACTTAAGTTGTTGAACGGCTCATCTAAATGCAATCCTGCAAGATTCCATCGGCTTAAGGCTTGCTGCACCCGCTCTTCCAAAGACCAATCGTCATTTAGGATTTCGAAATTGTTCTCGTCCAGCTGACCATCGAGTATAGCCTGTAATGCTTTTAATTTTCCATCGATGGCCAAAGCTTGGCCTATGCTCATGCCATCGTACCTATCCAGTAATTGTGGAATGTAATAGGGGATGCTTTCACAATAGATCGATCCAGAAGTAAGCTTTAGCTCAGCAGCGATGGCTTTGAGTAAAGTAGATTTGCCTACACCGTTATTGCCTATCAAAGCAATTTTTTCATGCTTATTGATTGCCAGATGGAGGCCTTGAAATAAAATGTCTTTATTGGGATGAATATATGTTGCGTTCTGTATAATGACCATAATTCCTTTCGCTTTGAAGATAAAACCATACATAAGCATGCACATGCTTTGTTAATTGTTTTCGGAAAGAAATTGGGTATTACATATATCCTGTTTTGATTATTGGTACTGCAAATATAGGATTTTTATTTTTAATGCATAGTTTTCATGACCTATGCATTCTCTATCGTCCTAAAGGTGAGGTTTATTCGCGCCCCATGTACCGTTTTGGTAGGAGGAAGCCGATGTAACCAATGGTCTTGGGTCTGGTCTTTCATGATCAACAGACTTCCATCTTCCAAGTAAAGGTCAATCTTCTCCTTGGAGGTTTTATGTTTGAAAGAAAACTTACGTTCAGCACCAAAAGTCAGGGAAGCGATGGCTCCATGCTTTTTCAGGTCCTTCTCGCCGTCACTGTGCCATGCCATCCCTTCTGAGCCATCATGGTATAGATTGAGCAGGCAGGAATTGAAAGTCTCTCCAGACTCTCTTTCTACCATTTCCTTGAGTTCAAGTAGCTCCGCTGTCCATGGTTCAGCAATTTTCTGTATGTTGGAATAGCTGTATTCAAATCGTTTATCACCATACCATGCTACCTTGCGCTTGGTTTCTATATGCCTGCCAAAGATGACCGCTTGGTCATTTTTCCAGCTAATGCCATGCAATAACTTTTCATAATAGCCCTTATCGGGATCACAGATTCTTCCATAGTAATATACAGTCCCGTCATAGGGCAACAGGTTTTTACTTGGATTGGCCGTATTAAATAGTTTCATGTTGATTTTCTTTATCGGTCTTTGCAAATTCCCAACCTAGCATCAGTGTTTTTCGCAGTGGATTCCATCGATATCCCCCAGTTTGTCCTGAAGTCTGGATTACACGGTGGCATGGTATCAAGTAAGCGATCGGATTGCTTCCTATTGCTGTTCCCACAGCTCTTGATGCGGTAGGTTGGCCAACTTTTTCCGCAATTTCCTTGTAGGAGTTCAATTTCCCTAAAGGAATTGACAGTAAGGCCTGCCAGACCTTCAGTTGAAAGGACGTGCCCTTTAAATGCAGTTTGATGCGTTTTAAGGAAGAATCTTCCAGATTGAATATCAATAGGGCTTCCCGATGGATGGCTTGCTCCTCAGCGATAAAAGTTGCGTTCTCAAAGGAATGTTTTAACTCTTCCAATCCTGCAGAATCATCATCGACAAAAGCGAGGTAACAGATTCCTTTCTCTGTGGAAGCAATCAGGCATTTTCCAAAAGGACTACCCTGAAAACTATAGGCAATGGACAGACCCTCTGCACCTTGTTTGAATTCTGCTGGAGTCATCCCTTCGATCTGAACAAACATGTCGTGCAATCTACTGGTACTGCCAACACCAGTCAAGATATGGGTGTCAAAAAGGGTCCGTTTTTCTTCCTTCAACAATTTCTTGGCGTAGTTGACCTGTGTATATTGCAGGAATTTCTTTGGGCTGGTCCCGACCCAATCCGAAAACAATCGTTGAAAATGAAAAGGGCTTAAATGAACATGCTCCGCTATCTCTTCTAGGCTAGGTTTCTCCTGAAAGTGATCCTGGATAAACTGTATCGCCTTGGCGATACGGTCATAGTTTAACTCTTGTTGCGTCTTTTCCATATTCAAATTTCCGTACTGATCGGGACAATAAAAATCCGAATCTTGCTAATTTACAAAGAAGCTAGAACAATATTAGGTTTGGAGCTGCATGTTCGGGATGGGAGCTTGGACTAGATCATTATTTCGCGGGGAAGCTGTCCATATTTGTAGGCCTTATGTTTGTATCTAGGACGTGCTAATACAAAGAGATAGCATAAGATTATTTGTTTATATTTTTATATAACCAAAATAACAACATAAATCCTAATCTTATGCTACGACAAAATACGGATTTAAATTTTGATGGACAACCGATCTATATCGGAATAGATGTCCATCTAAAGAGCTGGAACGTTGCGATCTACAGCAAGGACCTGTTCCTTAAGTGCATCCACCAGGAATCCAACGTGGGGGTCCTGGTGAACCATCTCTGGAAAAATTATCCCGGAGCCTCCTACCATTCGGTATATGAGGCGGGGTTCTGCGGTTTCTGGATCCATCGCGAACTCCAGGCGCACGGGGTCCACAACATCGTGGTCAATCCCGCCGATGTCCCCAGCACCCAGAAGGAGCTGCTCCACAAGAGCGATCCGATAGATAGCAAGAAACTGGGCAGGGCCCTTCGGGCCGGTGTCTTACGGGGGATATACGTCCCTTCGCCCGATTGTGAGGACGCCAGGTCCCTAGTGCGGCTGCGCCATTCCACGGTGAGGGAGATCGGCAGGATGAAGAACCGGCTGAAGTCATTCCTGTACACCAATGGCATCAGCTACCCCGAGGCCTTCCTGCACAACGGGACGCACTGGTCCAGGCGGTTCATGGCGTGGCTGAAGGAGGATGTCCACATCAAGGGCGAATTTGGCAGGCGGACGCTGGAGCTGCTGGTCCGGAAAGTGGAGTACCACAGGGGATTCCTGCTGGAGCTGAACCGGGAACTCAGGAGCATGATGGCCCAGCAGGTGCATGCCGTGGACTACGCGCTGCTGCGCTCTGTCCCGGGCATCGGTCCGGTGACGGCCATGAGCCTGCTGGTCGAGCTGGAGGACATCCGGCGGTTCGCCAACAGCGACCACCTGGCCAGCTTTATCGGCATCGTGCCGACCAGGCACAGTTCAGGTGAGCGTGACCCGGACGGAGAACTGACCTTCCGCAGGCACGAGCTGCTGAGGCGGATGCTGGTCGAGGCATCCTGGATCGCCGTGCGGAACGACCCGGTGCTGGCCCTGGGCTTTTCAAAGGCCTGCCTGAAGATGAAAAAGAACCTGGCGATCATCAAGGTCGCAAGGAAACTGGTCAACCGGATAGCGTATGTGCTGAGGACCAGGGAAAAATATGTTATTGGAGTAGTGAAATGACGGTACTTGGATAGACACAAAAAAATTGGGTGACCGCTATTCGCCCCTTGCGGCATTGCGTCCGCTCTCATTGTAGTTTGCGGCACCCATACTTTACAAACTGAAAAAGACACTGCAGCCATAGGTCTGCTCATAGAAGGTTGTTTGAAAAGTAACTGTCATATCGCAGCTGTTGGAAAAACCATCAGCTGGGCAACCTTTGGCCCAAAGCAAGGGAAAGGGAAAGGAAAAACAACCATAGAGGCAAATAATCAAGAAAAAATTTGGAATACAACATAGAAGGGGCGAATTGAATTCGCCTGCTTTCTTCATTCCCCATTCATTAAAAAAACGGAAGGCAATTTTTTTCAATTGCCTTCCGTTTTTTTATTTCGCTAAATAACCGCCATCCACTGGGTAATAGGATGCCGTAACGAATGAAGCTTTATCCGAAGCTAGCCATAAAGCCAGCTCTGCTACTTCTTCTGGCTTACCCAATCTTTGGAAAGCATGTTGTGTTTCTAGATATTTCAGGGAGTCTGCATCCAGGTTGGCTTCAACCAATGGAGTTGCAATAAATCCAGGACCGATTGCATTGATGCGAACGCCTTTGGTCGCATATTCCCATCCTGCAGCCTGGGTCAGTCCGACAACGCCATGTTTTGCTGCAACGTATGCCGATGATTTCGCAAATCCTACTGCCCCAAGGATAGATGCCATATTAATGATGCTTCCGCCCACTTTCTCAATCTCTGGTAACTGATAGTGCATTCCATAGAATACTCCATTGAGGTTGATGTCAATGACTTTCTTCCAGCCTTCGATAGATAGGTCCCCAACGTTGTTGGATTCGCCACCTATTCCTGCATTGTTCACTGCAATATGTAGTGCGCCGAAATTCTCAATGGCAGCCTCCACAATTTTTTTATTGTCTTCGGCAGAAGAGGCATCTGCTTTAATAAAGATAACATTCCCCTCACCAAGATTGTTGATCAATTCTTCTCCTAACTTTTCGTTCAGATCCGCTATAACAACTTTAGCACCTTCTTTTACAAAAAGTTCAACGATTGCCTTACCGATACCGGAAACTCCTCCGGTCACAATAGCCACTTTGTCATTTAGTTGTTTCATATTGTTCGCTTATTATTTTGACAATAAGATACAAAGAATACAAGAGCAGTTATGTGACTTTTGTCATCCAAAAAGCTGATTATGACTTTAATAGGAAAGTGCAAGTCAAAGCTTACAATCTTTTGATAATCGCCATTTTTGGTATTACCTAATTTGAATATTGTTTTACCTTATTCGGTTTTCTCAGGGTTATCTGTACTCAGGATAATTGAATCTCCCTTGCCATATTCATTGGAATAGACCTTGATCAAAACTCCTACAGAAGATAGGATCAAAGGACCGAAGATCAATCCCAACATGCCGAATAATTTTAGACCCAGCAATACCCCGAACACCGTGATCAGAGGTGGGACATTTCCCAATGTTTTTAAAATGGTAAAGCGTAAGATATTATCGATACTACCGATCAATAGAAATCCATAGAGGAGGATACCGATTCCATTGGCAGTTTCACCTCCGGCTAAGGTAATGATACCCAGTGGAACATAGATGGTCATGGTCCCTAATACCGGAACTATGGAAGCAATACCGGTCAGCATGCCCATCAGAATAAAATTATCTACCCCAAAGATCCAATAGCCCAACATGGCTACTAAACCTTGGAAGAATCCCAAGATAGGGATACCGATGGCATTGGAACGGACCATGGAATCAAACTCTTTCCATAGTTCTTGTTTGCTTTTTGGTGAGAAGGGTACACCACTGGAGATATAACTTTCCATTTGCCTACCATACACCAACATAAAATAAAGCACAAACAAAGCCACTATAATATTGATCATGACCTCGGCCACGGAGTTCAATATGCTTGGTACATATTTGGTAAATCGCTGCAGCATATTGAGCAAAGCTTCATCCGACATGTCAATATCCTTCAGGAATGGCTTGTCGGCCATATATTCCTTCAAGAGATTGAACTGGGAGACGATCTTATCCGTATTGTTCAAGAAACTGGTGATCTGTGGAACCAGATAATCCACCAAGGCCCAAATGGGCAATACAATAAAGACAATGGATATGAGAATAAATAGGAGACTGGTCAGGATCTTGTTCCATCTTTTTCGTTCCGTCAACTTAAAGTAGCTGTTGCGGAATAGCACATATAAAGTAATGGCACCTAGGAAGCCCGGCAAATAATAGTAAAGGTTCTTGAAAATTAGGATACATACCAAGATAATGATGATAATCAACATGATCTGGTTGATGGAATTGTTGTTAATCTGCTTCGTTCTCATATTCAGTAGCAATTTAGGTAAATATAGTGTTTTAGACAACAGACAATAGACATAAGACATAAGACCACTGTATAACCCTACATAGAGCTTACTGCTTTAATATTAACTTAATTTTTCCAACAATGTTTTTGACGTTTTCACAGAGCCTATCGCATAAAAACCAAACAGCTTTGCTTGAAAAACAATTCAGCCATCTGTGCTTGTCAAAACTTGCTTGGCAAGGATAGGTCTAATGTCTGATGTCTAATGTCTCTTAGTCTATAAAATAAGAAAAGCCCATCCTTTTTGGGGATGGGCTTTTCTTATTTTATAATGCTTACGCGCCTAATTGTACACGTTTGAAAGCAGTAACAGTCAATCCTTTAGCAACTGAATCCAAGAACTGAGCGATAGATTTAGAAGAATCTTTAACGAACTCTTGGTTCAATAAAGTGTTTTCTTTGTAGAATTTGTTCAATTTACCTTGAGCGATTTTTTCTACCATTTCTTCTGGTTTACCTTCAGCGCGGATTTGTTCTTTAGCGATTTCAAGTTCGCGTTCGATAGTTTTCGTATCAACACCATCTTTATCGATAGCCACTGGGTTCATCGCAGCGATTTGCATAGCTACGTCTTTACCAGCTTCTTCAACACCAGCAGCATCAGCAGAAAGACCTACCAATACACCTAGACGGTAGTTACCGTGGATATAAGCAACAACTTTATCAGCAGCAACAGTTTCGAATTTAGAAACGTCGATTTTCTCACCGATCTTACCCGTTTGTTCGATCAATAAGTCAGCGATTTTAGTTCCACCGATTTCCAATGCTTTTAGGTCCTCTAGAGTAGCAGGGCTGTTCGCTAATGCAGCGTCAGCTACTGATTCAGCAAATGCAACGAAATCAGCGTTCTTCGCTACGAAGTCAGTCTCACAGTTTACCTCAACTACGATACCTGATTTGCCATCAGCCGCAGCTTTAGCAATAATTACTCCTTCGTTTGAGTCGCGGTCTTGACGGCTAGCAGCAACTTTAGCACCTTTTTTACGAAGGTAGTCAACAGCAGCTTCGAAATCACCATTAGCTTCCACTAATGCTTTTTTACAGTCCATCATACCAGCGCCAGTTTGTTGACGCAATTTGTTTACATCTGATGCAGAAATTTGTACTGACATAGTATATTTTTTGTTAAAATTACAATTGATGTGTTAAGCATTCCTTGAATTAAAATCAACAGAATGTTAACTTTTAATGTTCAATAGGTTCTTGCCTTTCAGCAAAAAAACCGGAAAGACAGGGGCGGTAAAAGGAAGCAGATCTTCCAGAAACCAACACTTGTCTATCCGGCTTATATTATAGAATAAGATTATTCTACGTCTTTCGCTTTACGAGTGCGTTTTCCTGGAGTCGCTTCAGCAGCTTCACCATTGTCAACTGCAGCTTTAGCAGCAGCAGCTTCTTTTTCCGCGTCCTCTTCTTTATCGCGCTTGCGCTCTTCCAATCCTTCGATGATAGCTTTACCAATTACGCTTGCAATTAAGCTGATTGATTTAGTCGCGTCATCGTTCGCTGGAATAGGGAAGTCGATGTTTGTAGGGTCAGAGTTTGTATCAACCATTGCAAAAGTAGGGATGTTTAATTTCATCGCTTCTGCAACCGCAATATGCTCTTTCTTAACGTCGATAATGAATAATGCAGCAGGTAAACGGTTCAAGTCTGCGATACCTCCTAAAAGGTTCTCTAACTTGATACGCTCACGTTGGATCATCAATTTTTCTTTCTTAGACAATACATCGTAAGTGCCATCTTTCTGCATTTTATCGATGTTTGACATTTTCTTGATTGATTTGCGAACTGTTGCAAAGTTAGTAAGCATACCACCTAACCAACGTTCTGTCACGAAAGGCATGTTTACTGCTTTCGCTTGTTCTGCCACGATTTCTTTCGCTTGTTTCTTTGTAGCTACGAATAAAACTTTACGACCTGATTTTACGATCTGTTTGATCGCTGATGCTGCCTCTTCTAATTTTGTAAGAGTCTTGTTCAAGTCGATGATGTGGATACCATTGCGTTCCATGAAAATGTACTTAGCCATTTTCGGATCCCACTTACGAGTAAGGTGACCAAAGTGAACACCTGCATCCAATAATTCTTGATATGTTGTTCTTGCCATTTTTTGATCCTCCTTATATTAACGTTTACTGAATTGGAATCTTCTACGTGCCTTACGACGTCCTGGTTTCTTACGCTCAACCATACGGTCATCACGTGTCATCAAACCTTTAGAACGTAAAGCAGGTTTTACTTCTGGGTTAAGCTCTACCAAAGCTTTTGCAATCGCTAAACGAACTGCTTCTGCTTGGCCTTTTACCCCACCACCTTGAACGTTAACATTGATGTCAAAATTTGCAAGAGAATCTGCTACCAATAACGATTGAGTAACGATGTATTGCAAAGGTAATGTAGGAAAATATTCCTTGTAATCTTTACCGTTTACGGTAATGTTTCCATTGCCAGCTGTTAAGTAGATGCGGGCAACAGCAGTTTTTCTTCTTCCTGAAGTGTTAGTTGTTGACATAATCGTTCTCCTTAAAATTTAACTGGTTTTGGATTCTGAGCCTCATGCTTGTGCTCTGTTCCAGCATAAACATATAGGTTCTTAAATAACTGACGTCCTAAACGGTTCTTAGGCAACATCCCGCGAACAGCTTTCTCAATGATGCGCTCTGGGTGCTTTGCCATTAACTCTTTTGGAGAAACGAAACGCTGACCACCTGGGTAGCCTGTGTAGCGAACATATACCTTGTCGCCCAACTTGTTTCCAGTCAATCTAATCTTGTCTGCATTGATAACAATCACGTTATCTCCACAGTCTACGTGTGGGGTGAATGAAGGCTTGTGCTTTCCACGGATCACTTTCGCAATCTCGCTTGCCAAGCGCCCCAAAATCTCGCCTTCAGCGTCAACAACGATCCATTCTTTGTTAACGGTGTTCTTGTTAGCAGAGACAGTTTTGTAACTTAACGTATTCACTTGCTTTTATTTAATTAATTAATAATGTTTTAATTCCTATTGTAATCACTACAATTAGGTCTGCAAAGGTACAATAATTATATTTAATTCTCAAAGCCAATTTTACTTTTTGTTTCCAGCTGTTTTTCATGGCTTTAGCTACATGGCAGAAAAGCCACAACATGCCCTATTTTGTTTGAAACCATTCATCTAAAATAATGCAGCCCCCCATGTGGCTAGGTATCGCAAAATAAGTTTTTTTTGTGTCACGCTGAAGGTTCTCCGAAGTGTCTCGGAACAATTCAATCATAATTGTATTGGTGAACAGGTCCTACACCGCAGGTGTAGGAAGACAGCAGGTTATGAGATATTTACGTAGGGCACAGCGAAGAATCTATTTTTGTTTTTTTGAATTTGGGGTCTTTCAGAAATTGTCAGATGAAGAAACTATTTTTTATTAAGTTCACCCAATTAAAGAAGATCTTCAGAAAACATTTCTCCCACACAGTGGGTTCTTCATGAGGAATTCCTTGTGTCTACAAAAATGTCACCCCCTTCCAGTGTTTCCCAATTTATAAAAACATTTATCCCTCCGAAGGAAGCCCTAGCAGGAAATGCGGCAGAATCCTTCAGGAAATTAGGTCAGGTTGTTTAATCCAAATTATCTAACCAATGACCTTTTAGAAATAAACGGCTTTCAAGGAATAATCCCTCTTGTTAAGGCATATTTATAGGTGATTTTATCGTGATTTAACATTTCTTAAAGATATTCATTTAAACTTTTCTGCATTTTTGTACTCTTTAAAATTAATTTATTACCTTGAATAGCCTTAGACTGTGCGCTAAGCAAGATAAAAGGTGAATAATTAAAGAGATTTAGATGAGAAGATTACATTGGTGCAAACCCCTGGTTCTGGGAGTAATGTTGATGGCGGGACAAGTGTTGTTTGCGCAAGAATTGAAGGATGATAAGGGTTATAAGGAGCAATTGGCATCTATTGAGTCCAAGCTGAAAAGTGGGGATTTAGCAAATGCTCTGCAAAGTATTGAAGAGACCCTGGAGAAATACCCGAATGGAGCAGAGGTCTACTATGCGAAATCCTTGTTATATGCTCAAGCTAGAAACTTTGATGTTGCCTTGCCTGCTGCTGAGGAGGCCGTGAAGATTGCTCCTGAGAATATCATATACAACAACCATCTTCTGGAACTGTACAAGAGCAAAGGTGATTTCACCTCTGCGGTCGAGTTATTAGATGAGTTCATCAAGAAGCAACCCAACAATCCGCAGGTATATCGTGAAAAGATCATGATGCAGCATGCCGGTAAAAAATCGGAAGATGCATTGAAGACATATGAAGAAACGAAAGCTAAGTTCGGTGAAACGGATACCCTAGATGTCCTGAAGGCTGAAATTCTGATGGATATGGATCGCCCACGAGAAGCCAATGAGGTTCTTCAACAGTGGAGAAAGAAAAAATCTCCGATTCGCCAGGTGTACAGTAGCCTGAGCTATATCTTGCTGGACGAAAAGAAACCGAAGGAAGCCCTGACCGTTTTGGATGAAGGGCTGGCCACGACAAAAGATGATCTGCTTTACCTGGATATGGCAGATGCCAATATGGCGCTGAAAAAAGGCTCGCAGGCTTTTGAGAATATCAAAAAGGCCTTTCAATCAGACGCGGTAACCTTTATCGACAAGCATCGGGTCATGATGAACCTGGTGAACAACAATAAGGATTTTACGAAAGACCAATTGCAGGACTTGGCGAACACCTTGGTGTTAAAGCACCCAAGGATGCCCGATAGTCATATGTTTAAAGGAGATATCCTTTGGATGCGTGGTGACCTTGACCAGGCCAAGTCACTTTACTTGACAACGGTGAGCATGAACCCGCAGCATGTGGATGCATGGCGTAAGTTGATCAATGTGGAATTGGCGCAGAACAAATTAGATGGAGCCATCGTGGATGGAAAAGAGGCATTGAGCCATAATCCCAATAATGTGATCATCACTTATTTTGTTGGGGTTGCCTATATGATGAAAAAAGATACCGACAACGCCAGGTTGTTCCTTGAGCGTGCCCTGGATCAGAGCGGCAATGAGAATGACTTCGTGAAGTCCATGATTTACGGTGGTTTGGGTGACCTTTACCATGAGATCAAGATGGAGTCGGCATCTGAAGTGGCGTACGAGGAAGCAATCAAATTGGATAGCAACAATGTAACGGTGATGAACAATGCCGCCTATTATCTTTCGCTACAAAAGAAAGATCTGGATAAAGCTGCTGCATACGCCAAGAAGGCAAATGAGTTGGAGCCAAATTCTGGAACCTTCCAAGATACCTATGCCTGGGTGCTATTCCAACAAGGGAAATATCAGGAAGCCTTGGTATGGATCGAGAAAGCGATCAAAAATTCGGAACCATCGGGCGTATTATATGATCATTATGGTGATATCCTGATCAAATTAGGAAAGACCAAGGAAGCATTGAAGCAATGGGAGAAGGCGATGACCTATTCGGAAGGAAGTGCCTTGGATAAGGAAAAGTTAAAACAGAAAATCAGTGAGAAGAAATATATTGAGTAAAATCAGTTTGGTCTTGGCGGTATTGATGCTTGCATCAGCCTGTGCCAGTAAAAAGGCAACCGTTAAGAAGGGGGATGCCGCTGCTACAGCAAAGGGTAAGGACCTTTTGAGCACCTATGAATTGAACAATTTGAACTTTATCACCTTCTCAGGTCGGGCAAAGGCAAGGGTGCAGTTTGGTGAAGAGACCCAGAACGTAACCTTGAATGTGCGTATGGAACGGGATAAGGCCATTTGGATTTCGGTTACTGCACTCTTGGGGATTGAAGCTGCCCGGGTCTTGATTACTCCAGACAGTGTAAAGATCATCAATAGATTGCAGAGCGAGTATATCGCTAAACCATTTTCCTATATATATAGGTATACCAATCCTGGTATTTCCTTTAGGATGTTGCAGGATATCTTGGTAGGCAATATATCAACAGAGATGTTGCGTACCGATCAATTGCAGATCGCGACCAGTGAAGACGATGTGCAGGTTATCGGGGTGAAGGATGGATTGACCTTTCATTACGGTGTGAACAAAAGTAACAGACCGACCCTGTTCAACTTGATGGAGCTGGGCAAATCCAATAAATTGGAAGCTCAGTACAGTGAGTTTGCTGTAATTGACGGACATAATTTTCCACAGAGATTCACGTTAAACATTGAAGGTAGTGGTGCGAAAGTGTCTTCAGACTTGCTTTACAACAAGTCGGAATTCAATAAAGGCGTGGAACTTTACTTCAGTATTCCGTCCAGATATAAGGCAATCAATTAATTGCTAGGCTGATTGAATGTAAAGAAATTGTGTTTTTATTATTTTCGTATTAAGTATATCCTTATTTTTGGAAGTTCTGTAAAATAGAGACGAAAGAATTTAACATTTCATGGATTTTAAAAAGATTGTACTCAGTATATTTTCCTTATTGCTATTTGTTGGCTTGAGCTATGGACAAAGTAGTTTGGAATTAAAGAAACAAAGGGAAAGAATAGATAGAGAAATTGCTGAGCTCCAAAAAATATTAAGTGCCAAGACCCAGGAGAAGATCCTATCCCAACAGGAAGTTGCTGCGCTGAGCAAGCAGTTGGACCTGAGGGAGAATAAAATCAGTACCATCAATTCGGAGTTGCGCATTATCAACAAAAACATTTCATCAAATAATGCCATCGTAGATAAGCTTAAGGCGGAGTTGGAAAAAATGAGACAGGATTATGAAAAGATGATCCTATTTGCATTTAGGAACAAGAACTCCTACAATAAGATGATGTTTATCTTCGCTTCAAAGGACTTTAACCAAGCCTTTAAAAGGGTAAAATACCTGCAGCAATTTACTGATGCCCGAAAGGTCAAGGTTGCCGAGATCGAGGGAACCAAGAAACAGATCGAGCTGAAGATTGCGCAATTGGAAAGAGATAAAAAGACGCAACAGTCCCTGTTGAAAGAACAGGAAGCTGAGCGTAATACCATAGCCAAGGATAAAGCGGCCCACTCTCAGGAGTTGAACCAATTGGCTCGTGAGGAGCGTACGTTCCGCGGTCAGTTGACGAAAAAACAACAAGAAAAGAAACGCCTGGATGCAGCGATCAAGACTGCCATTGCCCGTGAGGTAGAAGCAGCACGTAGAGCTGAGGAAGAACGCAGAAGAAGATTGGCGGAAGCTGAGGCTAAGAAAACAGGTACCACTGTTACAGAAGCCGAGAAGAAAATTGAAAAGAAAACAGGTTCAGCTGTATTGAACAACTCACCGGAAGCAACCAAGTTGTCGGCTGGTTTCTCATCCAACAGAGGACGTTTGCCATGGCCGGTAGGACAGGGTAATATTGTACGTAACTACGGTAGTGTTACGGTAGAGCGTGGAGTTCGTGACTTCTATGATTATATCCGTATCCGTACATCGGATGGGGCACCTGTAAAAACGGTATTTGAAGGTACGGTATTGCAGGTTATCAATATCGGATCGTATGCCGTGGTGGTTCAACATGGTGAGTATCTGACGGCTTATTCAAACCTGAAATCGGTAAATGTAAGCAAGGGTCAGAAGATCTCTACAGGGACCGTAATCGGGGCTGCAGACTCCGATCCAGAGGTAGGTTATTCCTATATAGACTTGAGCGTTTATCGCGGTACAACTTCGATGAATCCTTCAATATGGATAGCAAGATAGTTACAGGGATTTAAATTATTTATCTATATATTTGTTAGATACACTAAAAGAAAAGAATCAGTAAATTAGTAGAATATGTATACATCAGGATTATTATTTATCGGTACCAATGAGATTATCATTATCGTGGTATTGGCGTTATTGTTATTTGGGGGAAAGAAAATTCCTGAATTGATGCGTGGGTTAGGACGTGGCGTGAAAGAATTCAAAGAAGGCCAAAAAGATGATCCAAATGCTGAAGGCAACACAAATACAACAGCTAATAATGATACAGTTAACAAACAAGGTTAATTATTTTCATTAAAAGATTTTATAAAGTTTCACTGGATACGTCATGTGTCTGGTGAAACTTTTTTTTATAGCTAACCAAAAAGAATTGGCACAAATTGCCAACGATAAGCGAAGAACTAACACAGATAGTTTTTACAGTAGCGATTACTTATGAACAAAAAAATTAGTTTCCTAGTTACAATAGGCTTGTGTGTCCTGAAGTTTGGGTACGCACAGGAACAGCAGGTGGATCCAACTGTCTTTGGGGAAACCTTTCAGGCCAATATTATTGACCAATTAGAGAAAGATAAGGAAAAGACTTTCCTGATGTTGGATTCTGTCAAGCAACTGGCAGGTGGCAGCGTTGTCTTCAGTGAAGAGGACGTCAATATCGCCCAGCGGATCCAAAGGATCCAGAAAACGGTCCCTTTGGAATATAATGTCCGCGTCAAGGCTTATCTGGATAAATATATTTCCAGGAATTACAAGCCTTATATGGAAAAGCTGCTAGGCTTGAGCGAATATTATTTCCCGATCTATGACCAGATCTTTGCCGAACAAGGCGTGCCCGATGAGGTAAAGTATCTGTCCGTTATTGAATCTTCCCTAAACCCGCATACCGTTTCCACTTCTGGAGCCGTTGGCCCATGGCAGTTTATCTATGGCACCGCTAAGGTCTATAACCTGACCATGGATTCTAATTTTGACGAGCGAAAGGATGTATACTCGACAACCTATGCGGTCTCCAGTTATTTAAAGGAGGCTTATGATGAATTCAATGATTGGTTGTTGGCCCTGGCTTCGTATAACTGCGGTAGAGGCTGTGTGCGTCGCGCCATTATCCGTTCTGGATTGAACAGCCCGAACTACTGGGAACTGTCGCCATTCCTTCCTAAAGAAACCCAAAACTATATACCGAAATTCATTGCGATGACCTATGTGCTGAACCATGCAGAGCTGTATGGCTTGGATTCGGAGGTGAATGATCTGCAGACAGACCATAAGGTCCTGATGCTGGATAAATCGGTCAATATTAAGCAACTTGCATCTGCCTTGACCTGTTCTCCTGAATTGTTGAAGCAATTGAACCCAGGTTATAAGCGCGAAGTGGTGGTTGCAAGTCCTGAGAAACAAAGACGTTTGGTGATCCCCATTAATGAATCGATGAGCGATTCGTTGATCTATGCTGCCCTGCATAATCCGCAGGACGAGGCTATTCAAAAAGCCATCGCAGCAGTGGATGTAAAAGAGGACAAGGACCATAAGGTAACAAAAGGGGAGACCTTGCAGACTATTTCTAGAAAATATGGCGTCAGCGTCCAAAACTTAATGGCTTGGAACAACCTGACTTCAAGAAGTTCGATTGCAGGAAGGACCTTGGTGGTTTCAAGAGCCATTGATGAGGAACTGTCCAAGAATGTGCTGGCAGCAACACGTGCAAAGACCGCCGTGAAAAGTAACCCTACTTATGTAACCTATGTGGTGCGTAAAGGGGATACCTTGTCAGAGATCGCTGGAAAGCACCGTGGGGCTACCGTAAATAAGATAAAATCAGATAATAACCTTCGTGGGTCTAACCTACGCATTGGTCAGAAGCTGAAGATTTATAAGGGTAAGAGTTAATAGAGGGATTACCTAAACAAATAGAATTTTAAAAGGAAGATGCGGCTATGATAAATATGCCGCATCTTCTTTTTTATCGAATTCCTCCAGGACCACCTCAACGTGTTCTTTGAGGATGGTTGAAAGCTTTAATCCATAATAATCACTGAACACCGGGAACTGATGGTGGCTACGGTCGATTAGAACGGCTGTACGCATGCGTTTTAATGGAACGTTAAGAAACACACCCAGGCCATAAGCCAAGGTCCTACCGCTGTTTAAAACGTCGTCTATCAAGATGATTACTTTATCCTTTGCTGTTTCAATCGGAACATCTGTTGTCGCTTCCAGTTTACGCTTGGTTTTTTGCACAGTTACTTTGATCAATTCAAAGGTTTTGTCAGGTGCTATTTCCATAAGTATCTTCTGTAAGCGTTCGGCAAATACATAACCGCGGTCAGCTAGACCAACAAGAACAATTGTAGACTCGTCAAAGTTATCTTCTACGATTTGATAGGCAATACGTTTGGACTTTTGAAGGATCTGCTCTTTATTGAGGATAAGTGTTTTCTTAGATGACATTGTTGCTTTTTTGATAGGGGTAAATTTAGCAAAAATTTAAAAAATAAAGTCCGAAAGCATGACTTTCGGACTTTATTTTAATATTTTATAACTCTAGTTTGTTCTAGTGAAGATTGCTTTTCTGATTTGGGTTGGCATCAGCAGTCATGATACGCTCGCCATCTTCCAATTTAGGACGGCCACCGTTATAGTAGTATCGCTTCCAGTAAGCTTCATTTAGGTTACTTACCATGACACCTTTACTAGATGACGCATGTGCAAATTTATCATCTCCTAAATAAACACCTACGTGGGTAATGCTTCTGCTTCTGATCTTAAAGAACACCAAGTCTCCAGGTTGTAAATCATTCTTACGAATAGGGGTTACATTGGAATATTGATTGCGGCTATTATAACCGATCGTGGTGTTGAACACATTCTCATAAACTGCCAACGAGAATTTAGAACAGTCGATCCCTCTTTTAGAATCACCTCCAAGGCGATAAGGAGTTCCTAACCATTCGTAAACAAACTGATAAAGTTTTGTGTTGGTAGTAGCGTTTGATGCAACGCCCATGATTTGAGAGAAGTATTCTTTTGCTAGGTTATCAGGGTCTGAGGATTTTTGGCTGGTTTGAGCCTGCGAGAATAGACATAAGCCTATGAATAGCATCACTGCCACTAGTTTCTTTGTTTTCATTAAATCGCTAATTTATACAACCATAAGCTCCCTGAAAGCCTTCATTTTTTTGTAATTTTTCAAACGAGCTGAAGCAAATCTAATACATACTGTATAGAATTCAAAACATTCTTAAAGAAATTTAACAAAGTTTTAACACTTTTAACATTTGGATTTTTTACCTGTTTAACCTTTCATTTGTCGATTTACATTTAAATATTGGCTTAATCTGATATAGGGCTACTTTTTATAATTTTTTTTAATTTTTTTAATAAAACTACATTGTTATATAAAATTTAATAATATATTTGGACATTCAAAAACAAAATTAATGTTAAACGCATCTATTATTATTACAATTATCATTACCACCGGGGGCAATACCAGGAGGAAGTGATTCTATTGTATAGTAATTAGTACAGATATTAGAAGCCTTCCTCTTTTGAGGAAGGCTTTTTTTATTTCCGATAAAACAAACAGTAAATAAACAGAGCAAGAAAGCATGAAAATTCTAAAATTTGGCGGGACATCCGTAGGTTCCGTAGAAAGTATCAAAGCAGTATTAGCCATCGTAAAGGAATCTTACGAAGCTGGAGAAAAGCCATTGGTCGTGTTGTCAGCGATGTCAGGAATCACCAACCTGTTGACAAAAATGGCTGAAGATGCAGCGGAAGGTAAGCCTTTTGCCGAGGATCTGAAACTCTTGGAAGAGAAACACTTTGAAGTGGTCAAAAAATTAATTGCCGTGAAGTTTCAAAATCCCGTGTTAACAAGATTGAAACTCTTGGTCAATGAATTGGAAGACCTGCTGCAAGGGGTTACCGCTTTAAAGGAACTTAGTAATCAGAGCAAAGATCTGATCATCTCTTATGGCGAACGCTGCAGTAATTATTTGGTCGCCAAGATCATGGAACAGGAAGTCCCCGAAGCAGAATACATCAACGCATCCCACTATATTAAAACAGATTCCAATTTTGGAAATGCCCACCTCAACGAACCGCTTACTGCACAATTAATCCAAGCACTTTCTCAAACACATGCCGATAAACTCCTATTTGTAACTGGATTCATCGGTTCTAATGATAAAGGCAGGATTACAACTTTAGGGCGTGGTGGTTCAGATTATACCGCTGCCATCTTCGGTTCGGTGCTGAATGCTTCTGCAATTGAGATCTGGACAGATGTGAACGGGATGTTGACCGCAGACCCTAGAATTGTTAAGAAAGCTTTTTCGTTGCCTGTCCTTTCCTATACTGAAGCTATGGAGCTTTCTTATTTTGGAGCGAAAGTCATCTATCCTCCAACGATGGTTCCGGCTTTTATGAAAAAGATTCCGATTGTAATCCGCAACACCTTTCAACCGAAATTCCCTGGAACGGTAATCCAGTTTGAGACTGGAAAGTCAGGTTTTCCGATCAAAGGTATCTCTTCGATTTCCGATGTGTCGGTAATTAACCTTACGGGTAGTGGAATGGTTGGTAAGTCCGGATTCAGTGGTCGTCTGTTTACCTTATTGGCTAGGGAGCAGATTAACGTCATCTTGATTACGCAATCTTCTTCCGAGCACAGTATCACTTTTGCTGTAAATCCAAGTGATTCGCAAAAGGCCGTTGAGCTTATCCAGAATGAATTCGAACTAGAGCTTTTGGCCAATAAGTTATCCCTGCCAGTTGTGGAAAGTGACCTATCCATCTTGGCAATCGTAGGGGAGAACATGAAACGTACGCCTGGCATGTCGGGTAAGTTATTCCATGCGCTTGGACGTAATGGTATCAATGTGCGTGCAATTGCTCAAGGCTCTTCAGAATTCAATATTTCAGTCATCATCAATAAGGAAGACCTTTCTAAGGCGCTGAACGCAGTACATGATGCCTTTTTCGCCGAGTTAAAGAAAACGCTTCATGTGTTCAATATTGGAACAGGCAATATTGGTTCTACTTTGTTCAGCCAATTACATAAACAGCACGCTTTCTTGGAAGAGCAAAATGATATAGAAGTCAAAGTAGTTGGTATTTCTAATTCCAGAAGGATGTATTTCAATGCCGATGGAATAGATCTTGGCAATTGGAAAGAAGAAATGGATGCTAACGGTGAAGTGGCGGATTTAGCAACCTTTATCGCAAAGATGCAGGAGATGAACCTACCAAACTGTGTGTTTATCGACAATACGGCGAGTAAATTGCCCGCAACCTATTATGAAAATATCTTTAAGGCGAATATCTCAATTGTAACCTGTAATAAGATCGCAAACTCTGGAGATTATGCTCAATATAAACTATTGCATGAGACGGCTAGAAAGCATGGTGTAGATTTCTTCTATGAAACCAATGTTGGTGCTGGCCTGCCGATTGTTAGGGTTCTTAAGGACTTGATGATGAGTGGCGACCGCTTGTTGAAGATAGAGGCTATCCTATCTGGAACCATCTCCTATATCTTTAATAATTTCAAGGGAGATGCTTCATTCTACGATGTAGTTAAGAAAGCGCAGGAGTTAGGATTTACAGAGCCTGATCCCCGTGATGATTTAGGAGGGATCGATTTTATGCGTAAGATGTTGATCTTGGGTAGGGATGCTGGATATCCGATTGAGTCTACAGATGTTCAATTGGGTAATATTCTTCCAGAAAGCTGTTTGAAGGCCGATTCGGTGGATGAATTCTATGCAGAGCTGTTAAAAGCTGATGATTACTTCAATAATTTGAAAGAAGAAGCAGAAAAGCAAGGTAAGGTAATTCGATACATCGGTACATTAGAGAATGGTAAAGTTGCAATCAGTTTGCAAATGGTCGATGAGAGCCATCCATTCTATGCCTTATCAGGAAGCGATAATATTATTTCATTTACGACGGAAAGATATAAAGAACGTCCATTGGTGGTAAAAGGTCCTGGTGCTGGGGCGGAAGTTACCGCTGGAGGGGTGTTCGCAGATTTAGTAAACGTCGGAGCTTAATTCTAAAACAATAGAAATCATGTCAAATCCTGAACAATTAGTAAATAAGGGAAATATATTGAATCCAGATAAATGGTTAAAAGAAGTACGGGTGTTTGCTCCAGCAACGGTAGCAAATATGATCTGTGGCTTTGATATATTGGGTTTTGCCGTAGATAAACCTGGAGATGAGGTTTATATGCAACGGGTGAAAGAGTCTGGAGTTCGGATTCGCTCCATCCAAGGAGACGATGGCCGTTTGCCATTAGACCCTGATAAGAATACCGTGAGCGCCTGTGTCAAGATGTTGTTGAGCCATTTAGGGCTTGAAGATGAAGTCGGCGTAGAAATCGACCTGATCAAGCACATGCCTATTGGAAGTGGATTAGGTTCTAGTTCGGCGAGTACGGTGGCAGGTTTGTTTGCCATAAACGCCCTTTTGGGGAATCCTTTGACCAAGAATGAGCTGATGCCTTTCTGTGTAGAGGGTGAACGATTGGCCTGTGGTCATGGCCATGCCGATAATGTTGCTCCTGCACTGATGGGTGGTATTACCTTGATCAGAGGTTATGAACCCCTAGATATCATCAATCTGCCTGTACCAGAAGATTTAGTAGCTGGTATTGTGTTTCCACAAGTGGATGTTCCGACAAGGGACGCAAGGCAATTGATCAAGGAAAAAGTATCCTTAAAAGATGCGGTTAATCAATGGGGCAATATAGCAGGTCTTGTGGCAGGATTATACCGTAGTGATTATGACTTGATCGGCAGAAGTATGCACGATGTACTGATCGAACCTACGCGGGCGATCTTGATACCTGAATTCTATGAAATGAAACGCATAGCGATGGAAGCTGGCGTGCTAAGCTTTGGGATCTCGGGTTCCGGACCTTCCGTGGTTGCTATCAGCAAGGGTGCTGAGGCTGCTCAATTGGCAGTAGATCGTATTCAAGAGCATTTAACCGCCAATGGTATCGATAGCTTACAGTTTGTCTCTGCAGTCAATGCGGAAGGACCCAAAATTCTTTCTTAAACCTAAACTTATTACAATGCAATTCTATAGTACTAACAATAAAGATCTACGCGTATCCTTTCAAGAGGCAGTTTTTAATTCCCTTCCTCAAGATAAGGGACTTTATATGCCGGAGAATATCCCAAGCCTAGATCCTTATTTCATTAAAAATATCCAGCAATACTCCTTTCAGGAGATTGCCTTTCAGATAGCCAATGCGATTATCGGGAATGACATCCCTGAAAAGGACCTCAAGGCCATCATCAATGATGCCATCAATTTTGATGCACCATTGCGTTTCCTTAGCGCTGAAACAGCGGTGTTGGAGCTTTTCCATGGACCATCTTATGCTTTTAAGGACTTTGGAGCCCGATTTATGAGCCGTGTTATGGGATACTTCTCAAAACAAGGCGAACAACTGTTAGACGTATTGGTAGCCACCTCTGGTGACACCGGTGGGGCTGTGGCCTTAGGCTTCCTTGACGTTGAAGGTACTCGAGTGACCATCCTTTACCCAAAGGGCAAGGTCTCTAAGGTTCAGGAAGAACAATTAACGACCAATGGACAAAACATCCGGGCATTGGAAGTGGAAGGCACCTTTGATGATTGCCAAGCCTTGGTTAAGCAGGCTTTCAATGATCCTGAGCTGAACCAAAAACTAAGGCTTACTTCCGCGAATTCTATCAATATTGCCAGATTGATTCCGCAGACCTTCTATTATTTCTGGGCCTATGCGCAGTTGAAAGCTCAGGGTATGCAAGAAGTGGTCTTCACCGTACCTAGTGGAAACTTTGGGAATATTGGAGCGGGCTTATTGGCCTATAAGATGGGATTACCGGTTTCGCATTTCGTGGCAGGTACGAATGTCAATGATACGGTGCCGCGTTTCTTGCAATCTGGAAAGTACGAACCAAAAGCCTCCGTTCAGACCTTGGCAAATGCGATGGACGTTGGAAACCCAAGTAACTGGGTCCGTATCCAAGACCTATTCCATAATAATCTTTCGGAACTGCAGGGAATAATCAGTTCATACACCTACAATGACGAAGAAACCAAAAAAGGAATGGATGAGCTGTATGAGAAGTTCAAATATGTGGCCTGTCCGCATACAGCGATTGCTTACCTAGCGTCCGAAGCCTACAGGAAAGATCATCCTGGCGAATATGCTTCGGTGTTCCTATCCACGGCACATCCTTGTAAGTTCCCCGAAGCGATTTCAGAGGAGGTTTATAAAGAAGTTAAACTACCAGAGGGTGCTGAGAAGCTGCAAGGCAAACCAAAGCTGGCAGAAGAGTTGAAAGTAGATTACGACGCCTTCAAGGCTTACTTGATAGAGAACAATTAATATCTTCTATACATGCAAAAAGGATCAATCCAAGAATATCGGATTGATCCTTTTTTTATTCTAATAAAGCAAGTTATTCCAGGGTTGCCAATAGTTCTTCCAGCCTATCTAAAGGGAACCTGATTTTCGCCAATTTCCCAGTCTTTGTATTGATGATCATATAGGTAGGGTAGCTTTGTACGGACAAAGAATCTTCCAAAACCTTTACTTCTGACTTATCCAACCAAAAATTATCATATTTCTTTGGTTCTTTGGCTAGGTGGCTTTTCCAAACATCTTCTTTTTGATCAATGGATAACCCAATAAATTTGATGTTCTTTTTACTTATACCTGCAATCCTTTCATATTCAGGATGCTGTTGAAGGCAAGGAACGCACCATGTTGCCCAAACATCAATGACGATATAGTCTGCTTCCTTGTATAAATCTTTGATATTGAGTTTTTCATTCTTGAGGTTACTTAATTTTAGTGAAGGAAAATCTATATTAGTCATCAATTTATTCTTATGGTCTACCATATCATATTGATTCTGCAGCTCATTGATTTTGTTCAGAGAGAGGTCTTGCTCCTTAACTTTGGCTATTAGTTCCTCGATTTGCTCCAAATGCTTCGGCGATAATTCTGGAAAGCCTGTAGACATAAACGGATTCGTTAAGAAATTTCCCAAGTATTCAACCGTCAATAAGGAATTTGGGTATTTATTTAGTGCATTGATCTTTTCATTAAATCCCCATTCTGTAATCTCTTCTAATGAGGCCTCCTTCTCCTTATATTTCACCCTTTGTTGTTCTCGGAGAGCATTCATTTCAGCTAGTTGCTTATTCAATTCACTATCCTCTACAGATGCTTTTTTCTCTTTTGCATCTAAGGTTATTATCATGTTATTATTATCCACGATTATAGGCAATGCATCTCTTTCATAGGTAATTTCCTTTCTATTTAACAATTCATCATGTAACTCATCGAATGTTGGATATTCATTTTTGCTCAGTACAAAGAAAGAATGGTTTACCTGTTCCTTAGGCAATTCACCAGGGATCTTAAATTCAAAAGTATTGTTACTCAATTTATGCACTTGAAAACCATTAAAACTGGATAGGTGAACATACTTTATGCTGTCGCCAAAGTTGCTGATGGTGCCTTTGATGGTTACCTCTTGTGCAGAAAGGGATTGAAAGAAAATCGAAATAAATAGGAAGATAGTGATGAAAAGTCTCATAAGATGTTTATTAGTGGTTGTTATGAATATAATGAAAATAAATGTTGAAAGAGAATAAAGGTTCCAACGGTAAGAAAAGAAGAGGATAAAAATCATGAAAGGGAGTCTGTTATTCAAAGTTTTTTATTCCATGATGAATTAATTTCTTTCAATTCTATTTATTTTTGCATTCATGAATAAAATAATCCTGAACAAAGGAAAGGATAAAGCCGCTTGGCAATTACATCCATGGGTCTTTTCCGGTGCAATCTCAGCTGCCCTGGGCAAACCGCAAAATGGAGATATCGTTTCTGTCTACAACATAGAAGATGAATTTATTGCCTACGGTATATACAATGGTAACTCGAGGGTTGCGGTCCGCTTATTGGAATGGGACCCTAGTCAGGAGATCACTGAACAATGGTGGCGCAATCGGGTAAGCAAAGCGGTCAATAACCGTTTGAGCTTATTGCACGATAGCAACAATACCGTTCGATTGATCTTCGCAGAGGCCGACTTCCTACCAGGATTGATAGCCGATAAATATGCCGACTTTATTTCCGTACAGGTTCATTCCGCAGGAATTGAAAAAGTAAAGGATATTATCGTCGATCAGCTCGTTCAGTTATTACAACCCAAAGGGATCTATGAGCGCAGTGACCTGAAATCTAGAGAATATGAAGGGCTCCCTGATACCAATGGTCTTCTTTTTGGAACCGTACCTCCTGAATTCGTTGATGTCATTGAAAATGGTATACATTATCAAGTCAATATCGTAGAAGGGCAGAAGTCTGGCTTTTATTGCGATCAACGCGAAAATAGAGCCATTACGGCGAGTTATGCAAAGGATAAGAAGATGTTAGATTGCTTTAGTTACTCTGGCGGGTTTACCCTGAATGCCTTTCGCGAAGGTGCGAGCTCCATTACTTCTGTTGACAGCTCAGGACTGGCTATCGAAACCTTAAAGAACAATATCAAGCTCAATGGATTTGATAGCAACAAACATACCGCTGTACAGTCTGATGTCAATAAATACCTGAGGGAATTGGGGGAGCAGGGGGAGAAGTTTGATGTCATCGTTTTAGATCCACCAAAATATGCACCAACAAGGTCTGCATTAGAAAAAGCTTCCCGAGCGTACAAAGACCTGAATAGACGCGGGCTTATGCTTCTTAATAGCGGAGGCCTTCTGGCTACGTTTTCCTGCTCAGGAGCCATGGACATCGATACCTTCAAACAGGTCATCGCTTGGGCCGCTCTAGACGCCGGTAAAGAAATCCAATTTATCTATCAATATTGCCAACCCGAAGACCATCCTGTCCGTGCTTCCTTCCCAGAAAGTGAGTATCTGAAAGGTTTGTTGGTTAGGGTCCTTTAGATGTGAGATATGAGATGTTAGATGTGAGATAGAAAGGCTAACAAATTTAATATCTCAATACTCATATCTCAATACTCATATCTAAAATAAAAAAATCTCGCCTCAGTTTATCTGAGGCGAGATTTTTTTATTTTATCAATTTAAGCCAAGATTCGGCCATCAGGTTGGCACCGGCCATCGTGGTATGTACACCGTCGGTGGTCCAGTAGCCGCCGTTGCTGTTTCTTTTCAGGCCTTGGTCAAAGATGCTTTGGTAGGGCAAAAAGATAGCGCCATATTCTTGAGCGATTTCTTTGGCTGCGTTCAGGTATTTTGGAAACTCAGGAAACCAAGCATCCGTAACATGCTTTACGTTCTTGACACCAAAAGGTTCGATGATAATCAATTTTACATCAGGAAGGGCTGCTTTGGTTTTGTCCAGCAACTCTTTATACTGCGCTTTATATTGCTCAGGCGAATTTTTTGCGCCACTATCCATGGTTCTCCAGAAGTCGTTTACACCGATCATAATGCTCAGGATATTGGGTTTTAGGTCCAATGCATCCTTTTGCCAGCGATTGATTAGGTCAGGAACACGGTTTCCACTGATTCCGCGATTATAGACCTTGATATCTTTGTCTGCATATTTATTAAGAAGGGTACTTGCTGCCATAAAAGCATAGCCGTTTCCAAAAGCATTGCCATCGTTAGGGTTCAGGTTTTCCTTATTTCTGCCTGCATCGGTAATCGAGTCACCTTGAAAGAGGATGACATCCCCTTGGTTGATGCTCAGTTTAGCCTTAGCACCCGTAGAAAAATCTATGGCGTTTGCGAATGATGTTCCTAAGCCGGCTGCTCCCAATGTCAACAAGCTTTTCTTTAAAAAGTCTCTTCTGTTCTCCATTTTTATGATTAAATAGGTTGATAGTGTTACAGCAATTTAGCTATTCTAACAGAATTTTTCAATCCCTTCCTTAATTATTTTGCAGGATTGGATGATTTCTTCCTCACTGATCGTCAATGGAGGGGCAATGCGCAATGCCGTTTCACAATGTAGGTACCAGTCAATGATCAAGCCTTTGGATGCACAATAGTTGCTCACTTGGTAGACTTGGTCAAAGTTGTCCAATTGCAGGCACATCATCAGTCCCAAGCCACGGATTTCCTTGATTTGCGGAATTTTGAGCTCCGCCCTAAACAGATTGGCCTTACGCTCTACCGATTCAACAAGCTTTTCATCTTGTATCACCTTCAGGGATGCCCTTGCTGCAGCACAGCTCACCGGATGGCCGCCAAAGGTGGTGATATGACCCAGCATTGGGTTTGATTTGATCACGTCCATCATTTCCTTTGGGGCTACAAAAGCACCCAAAGGCATTCCGCCACCAATACCTTTAGCCAACATCAGGATATCCGGTACGATACCAAAATTTTCAAAGGCAAATAATTTCCCTGTCCTACCGAATCCAGTCTGTATTTCATCGAATATCAGGAGCGCTCCAGATTCCGTGCATTTCTTGCGCAGGGCTTGCATATATTCTTTGCTAGGCACCCGAACACCGGCTTCCCCTTGAATGGCTTCCACGATGACCGCTGCTGTCTTATCGCTGATCTTATCCAGGTCAGGCAGGTTATTGTATTCAATAAAGGAAATCTCAGGAAGGAGTGGGGCATAGGCTACGCGATATTCATCATTGCCGATAAGGCTCAAGGCGCCTTGCGTACTGCCATGGTAGGCCTGTTTGGCAGCGATGATTTCCCTGCGACCGGTGAATTTCTTGGCCACTTTCATCGAACCTTCTACAGCCTCCGCTCCCGAATTGGTAAAGTAAACCGATTGGAAGGAGTCAGGCAAGACTTCTAATAGTTCCGTAGCTAACAGCACCTGTGGGGCTTGAACGAATTCGCCATACACGGTTACATGCATGAAACGGTCCAGCTGTTCCTGGATTGCTTTTAAGACTTGAGGATGTCTATGGCCAATGTTGCTGACATTGAAGCCAGAGACCAAATCCATATATTTCTCTCCGTTTGGCCCATATAGATATATACCTTCAGCACGGTCGATTTCTAATAATCTTGGTGAATCTGAGGTTTGGGCAGTGTTTTTTAGGAAGAGTTCTCTATTACTTATCATGATGTGGCAAAGATAGGCATAAACAGAAACTTTCATAAAACTTTAAGGTTGGAAGGTTCATGAATTTACAGGCTTATTATAAAATAGGGCATAAAAAAAGAAGCGCTAGCGCTTCTTTTTATTAATGTCTTCTGCTGTTTAGTTCCTTATACAGCAACTCTATAAACTCTTGTTCTACGGCAAAGAACTGAGATGCTCGGGATTGCCCCAGGACATCGGAGAACTTGGACCGGTATTTTTTCTTGATATCCACTTCTTGCGCATCGTATTCTATTACATCATTGCCGGGTCTGAAGGAATTGCCGCGGTTGCCACTGTTTTGGTGGCCTTGCGATTTCTTTGACTTGACACCTCTGATTTCTTTCGAGTACTGATTGTACAGTGGAAAGAATTGCTGTGCTTCGGTTGGAGTTAATCTCAGTTGTTTGGTAATATAAGCCGCCTTCTGCTTCTCAATTGCTTCAAATCTTTCTTGGCGTGACTGTCCATTCGCAACAAAACAAGCTATCCAAATCAAACAGAGCGTTGAAATAATATGTTTTAAACGAATCATTATAAATTATAATTTAAGTAATCTTCTAAAACTTCCTTATCGATTCCCTCCCCCACATTTAGTGCTTCCTCTGGCTGATAGATGTACTCTGCATAGTACTCTAGGTCAGAAGCATCACTGTAATTGGAAAGGTAGTTGATAATTTCATCTTCTGGAATTTCATTCAACGACACCTTTTCCGCTTGCATGGGTTGGTTGTATTCTGCATTGTAAACAGACACCCCGATCACTGCGGCTACACAGGCTGCAGCGGCTGAGCTCAACCAAGCATACACTTTTCTTTTCTTCCCAGAAACTGAAGTTTCAGACTCATTACGTGAAGGCAATTGAATGACCTTCTTGTCCTGAACTTTGTCAAGGATAGCGGTTGACAGCTGATCGAAATAACCCGCAGGTACTTCAAACCCATCTGCCTGAACTTTAGATTTCAATTCTTCGGTATAGATTGAAGCCATGATTTGATCATCAGCTTCTTCAAAATAACCCTCAGGAACGGTAAATCCTGGTTCAGCTATCTCTAGCGTTAACTCTTCTTCTTCAATTCTGTCTAGAATACGAGCAGTCAAGTTATCAAAGTAACCAGCAGGAACTTCTGTTTCTTCCATTTCTCTGACCCCGTCTATGTGGACTTGGCCAAGGATCTGCTCACTCAATTGATCAAAATACTGCTCAGGCACACTGAAGTTTTCAGCATCTCTGTACTGGTCGATCTTGATCTGACCTAACAGTTGGGACTCTTGTTGTTCAAAGAATCCATTTGGAGTGCTCAATCCTACTTTTCCTGTGTCTGAAATTTGATCAAGTTTAGCGAAGAACAGACTTCTTTCGGTTAGCTTTTCAAAGTAATTTTCAGGTACAATGAAAGGGTTGACACGCAACGAGTTAGGTAGTTGGTTGCCTCCTAAGTTTTCGTAATATGTGTTATTTTCTTTCATAGTACCATAATAGATAGTTTTTGCGGCAAAAGGTTTAATCGTTTGAGGCAAAAAAGTTCTCTATTTTTTTAACTGCTAAGTGGTACGAAGCTTTTAAGGCTCCGACACTGGTTCCTAACACCTCGGATATCTCTTCGTACTTCATGTCCTCGAAATATTTCATGTTAAAGACCAGCCTTTGTTTGTCCGGCAAGATCAAAAGAGCTTGCTGTAATTTCATTTGTGCCTTGTCACCATTGAAATAGGCACCGTCTGCCAAGGAGTCTGCAAGATAAGCAGAGCTATCATCATCCAATGAAACACTCTGCTTTTGCTTTTTCTTGTTCAAAAAGGTGATACACTCATTGGTAGCAATGCGGTATAACCAAGTATACAATTGCGAATCTTCCCTGAATTTCTCAAGATTGCGCCATACTTTGATAAAGATATCTTGTACAACATCATCGGCGTCGTCGTGGTCAATGACCATACGTCTGACATGCCAATAAATCTTTTGCTGATATTTTTTAAGCAATAAGCGGAATGCCTCTTCACGAGTTTTTTCATCCGCAAACTTTGCTATTATCAGGGAATCTTCCATAGATTGTTATTTTCTTGTAATGACTTTACGTACTGCATTAACAATATTTGCAGCATTTAAACCGTATTTTTCCATCAATTGAGCTGGAGTTCCCGACTCGCCGAAGCTATCGTTCACTGCAACATACTCCTGTGGAGTAGGTAATTTCTGTGCCAATAATTGCGCCACGCTATCGCCAAGACCGCCAAGACGGTTGTGCTCTTCAGCGGTAACCACACAGCCTGTTTTGGTCACTGATTTTAGGATCGCTTCTTCATCCAATGGTTTAATGGTGTGAATATTGATGATTTCAGCATTGATGCCTAATTTCTCCAATTCTTCACCCGCTTGGATCGCTTCCCAAACCAAATGACCTGTTGCTACGATCGTAACATCGGTACCTTCATTTAACATTACCGCTTTGCCGATCTCAAATTTTTGGTCAGCAGGAGTGAAGTTAGGAACTACTGGACGTCCGAAACGAAGGTAAACAGGACCTTCATGGTCTACTAACGCAACAGTAGCCGCTTTTGTTTGGTTGTAGTCACATGGATTGATCACCGTCATACCAGGCAACATTTTCATCAGACCGATATCTTCCAAGATCTGGTGAGTAGCACCATCTTCTCCTAAAGTCAAACCAGCGTGTGAAGCACAGATCTTAACGTTCTTGCCTGAGTACGCAATTGATTGACGGATTTGGTCATAAACACGACCAGTTGAGAAGTTGGCAAAAGTTCCAGTAAAAGGAATCTTACCTCCAATGGTAAGACCCGCAGCGATACCCATCATGTTCGCTTCCGCAATACCAATTTGGAAGAAACGCTCTGGATAAGCTTTTATAAAGTCGTTCATTTTCAATGAACCGATCAAGTCAGCACATAAGGCTACTACGTTCTCATTTTTCTGGCCAGCTTCCAATAAACCAGCACCGAAACCTGAACGTGTATCTTTTGATTCTGTGTATGTATATTTTTTCATTACAAATACTATCGTAAACAGTGATTAATAATCGCCTATGGTTCTAGGGATTTGATTTAAAGCAGATTCTAATTGCTCGTCGTTTGGAGCAACTCCATGCCATTTGTGTGAGCCCATCATGAAATCAACACCTGAACCCATTTCAGTGTGCAATAAAATGATCACTGGTTTGCCTTTTCCAGTACGAGATTTAGCCTCGTCCAATCCAGCAATTACAGATGCCATGTCATTACCTTTGTTCACTTCCAATACGTCCCATCCAAAAGCTTCCCATTTAGCACGTAGGTTTCCTAATGACAATACATCATCCGTTGAACCATCGATCTGCGCACGGTTGTAATCCACTGCTGCGATCAAATTGTCTACTTTATTGTGAGGCGCGTACATAGCAGCTTCCCAAACCTGACCTTCTTGCAATTCACCGTCGCCCATCAATACATAAACCAAATTGTTGTCTTTGTTCAACTTTTTAGCTTGTGCTGCACCGATAGCCACTGAAAGACCTTGGCCTAAAGAACCTGAAGCGATACGGATTCCTGGAAGGTGCTCATGTGTAGTCGGATGACCTTGAAGACGAGAGTTGATTTTTCTGAAAGTAGCTAATTCGCTCACTGGAAAATAACCAGCTCTAGCCAATGTACTGTAGAAAACTGGAGAGATGTGACCGTTAGACAAGAAGAAAATATCTTCACCAATGCCATCCATGTTGAAAGATGGGTCATTTTTCATCGCGTGAAAGTACAAGGCCACAAAGTAGTCAGTACAACCCAAAGATCCCCCTGGGTGTCCTGATTGGCATGCATGCACCATACGAACAATGTCTCTTCTTACTTGCGAAGCGATCTGTTCTAATTTGTTTATATCTGCACTCATTTTAAAGTATAAAATTTCGATTATTTTGCCGATAAAGTTAGTGATTTTTAATGGAGTGCCCTTGAAAAAGCTGAATTATTTAGACCGTAACCAACGGTTCCAAAGGAATTTTGTCCACAATTCACATTTATCTGAAAATTTAAAGTCTAGGCTGTCAATTGACCTGCTCTGAATATACACATATTTTTGGAATGGTTTAGAATAACTAAAACCTAAAATTCCGATTGTCATCTACCAAAGCATCCGAGCCTTAATTTGCTCTTATTCGAGACATGTTTTGAATTTTCCGAATATGTCTCGAATATGGGTAAAAGTATTCCCGAAGCCCATGCCACATTTTTTGTCCATTTTGGAACCAAATGCCACAAAAAAAGAGTCGCCCTTTCAGGCAACTCTTCCCTATAAATTTTGATTCAGTTTATTAATACTTAAAATCTAAATCCCTTCAAACAAGGTCTAAATACTAACTACTAAATACTTTCTGTTCTATATTACATTGCATTTGCTACCACTTCCTCCACTTCAGGGACCATGCGCTTCAATAAACCTTCGATTCCGGCTTTTAAGGTAATGGTTGAAGATGGGCAACCTGAACACGATCCGCGGAGTTCCACGGTAACTGTTCCATTGTCAAAGGATTTGTAGGCAATAGCACCACCGTCCTGTTCTACCGCTGGGCGAACATAGTCGTGCAATACCTGTTGGATTTTTATTTCTACATCATTTCCTTCAAAGACTACGTCTTCTGAATGTTCAACAGGTTTCACTGCCAATTCAGATTCTACAGCGCCCTTAACGAATTCTTTCAATAAGGCTTCGATATCATCCCATTCTGCATCTTCAGTCTTGGTAATGGTAACGAAATTGCTGGCGAAGAAAACGCCATTTACAAAGTTGAACTTGAACAGTTCCTTTGCAAAAGCAGATTCCTGCGCTTTTTCTCTATCTGGATAATCCAAGCTTCCGTTGATCAACAGTTTGTTGACCAAGAACTTCATTGTTGCTGGATTTGGGGTGCTTTCTGTATATACGTTAATCGTTGCCATGAATTCTAATTGTAAAATAAAAACACAAATATACTGTTAATACCTATTGCTAAGCGTCATTACTTCGTAAAAGCTTACAGCTTTACGCCCGTGTAATTACTTGGAGAGATGGCTTTGATCTCTTCTTTCACCTCTTCTGTAACATTCAACTGATCCACAAATGCCGCAATCGTGTCCTTGGTCACGTGGGTATTGGTACGGGTCAGGTCCTTCAATACCTCGTAAGGTTTTGGATAGCCTTCGCGTCTCAATATGGTTTGGATCGCTTCTGCTACCACGGCCCAGTTGTTTTCAAGGTCGGCTTGGAAGGCTGCTTCGTTCAAGATCAATTTCCTCAATCCTCTCAAAGTAGATTTGATTGCGATCAAGGTATAGGAGAATGGAACGCCGATGTTTCTGAGAACAGTGGAGTCGGTCAGGTCTCTCTGTAATCTGGAGATTGGAAGTTTTGCTGCTAGGTGTTCCAATACCGCATTTGCCAAGCCTAGGTTTCCTTCAGCATTTTCAAAATCGATAGGGTTTACCTTATGTGGCATCGCTGAGGAACCAATCTGTCCTGCAGTAATCTTTTGTTTGAAGTAATCCATGGAGATATAGGTCCATATATCACGACAAAGGTCGATAATGATATTGTTGATTCGCTTTAAGCCATCGCAGCTGGCAGCGAAGTTATCATAGTGTTCAATTTGGGTAGTGGTTTGCGATCGATCAAGGCCCAATGTTTCGTTAACGAATTTATTGCCGAAGGCCACCCAATCATGATTCGGGTAGGCAACATGGTGCGCGTTTAAGTTTCCAGTTGCTCCGCCGAACTTAGCTGAGAATGGAACTTGGTTCAACAGGTGCAACTGTTTTTCGATACGTTCTACAAATACTTTGATTTCTTTTCCTAAACGGGTAGGAGAGGCAGGTTGTCCATGTGTACGGGCCAACATGGAAATATTCTCCCATTCTGCACTCAGTTTTTTCAATTCCTCCAGCAATTCGCTGATGGCAGGTTGGTAAACCTCTTTCAGGGCATCCTTCCAGGAATGCGGGATTGCGGTATTATTGATGTCCTGGGATGTCAAGCCAAAGTGGATGAATTCAAGGGAGTCATGCAGACCTAATTTCTCAAATTCATTTTTCAGGAAGTACTCCACGGCTTTCACATCATGGTTCGTTACCTTTTCTGTATCCTTAATCCATTGCGCATCTTCCAAACTGAAGTTTTTGTAGATATCACGTAACTTATCATTTAAGCTACCATCAAAATGGCTCAATTGCGGAATACCTGATTCACTGAGCGCGATAAAGTATTCTACTTCAACTAAGACACGGTATTTTATTAATGCGAACTCTGAGAAGTAATTCGATAGATCTTTGGTGGTATTGTAATATCTGCCATCAATGGGTGTGATTGCAGTCAATGGGGATAAAGTCATTTTATTTTCTTTAGTACGGATGCAAAAATAAGAAATAGATGTGAGATATGGGAAATGGGAAATGGGATTTGAGATGTGAGATATGAGATGTGTGACAGTGAGTGGGTAATTTAATGGGGATAGATTTGTGATTTGAGATGTGAGATATGAGACAGTGGGGGTGTAGGTTATTGGGGATGGATTTGAGATGTGAGATATGAGATGTGTGACAGTGAGTGGGTAATTTAATGGGGATAGATTTGTGATTTGAGATGTGAGATATGAGACAGTGGGGGTGTAGGTTATTGGGGATGGATTTGAGATGTGAGATTTGATACAGTAGAGATGTAGGTTAATATCTCAATACTCATATCTCAATACTCATATCTCCCTCCCATAAACAACAAAAGCTCGTTTCTTAAACGAGCTCTTGATGTATTTTTAAAATCTGTTCGGATTATTGAACGTTTTTCAAAGAATCAGCGATAGAATCACCAGTTGCACGAACTGAATCAGCAACATTTTCTAATGAATCAGCTACGTTTTCAGTAGTTGAATCTACAACGTTTGACAAAGAGTCAGCAGTAGCTTCAGTTTTAGTTTCTGCGTTGTTACAAGAAGCAACACCGATAGTTAATGCTAAACCTAAGAATCCGAATTTGAATAAATTTTTCATTTTTAATTTTCTATTTAGTTGAAACAAATTTGTTTATTTAATTCTTAATACCCAATACCTAAAAAGGTAACCCAAGAAAAGATATTTTTTTAAAATTTTTATTGAACCTTTTGATTTTCAGTCGTTTGATTTTAAATATTTTCCTTAAGGCAGCGCAAATATACTACTGTTTTGCTGATTTGCAACAAGAAAAAACAAAAATTGTTATATTTCTGTTAAATTTTTAAAAGAATACTATGCTAGAAAGACTACAGAACATCCTAAAACTCATGAAATCAGTGGATTTGGAGCAATTGGAGAAGATATCGAAGAAAGTGGATTTGGCGGAAGTTTTGGGTGCTGTTTCGAAAATGGACGAAAATCAGCTCAAAATGGCCATGAAAATGTTGACTGGAAGTAAAAAGAAAAAAGATCCACCTCCAATCAATGCTGACTTTTATGATATATCGGCAAAACTTTCGGAAGAGGATAGAGCCCTGCAGATGAAAGTCAGGACCTTCCTGGAAACTGAAATACAGCCCATCGTCAATAAATATTGGTTACATGATGAATTTCCTTTCGAGATCATTCCCAAGTTGAGGGAGCTCAATGTCTGTGGTTATGTTTATGATGGTTATGGCTGTGCAGGTGGTACTTCCCTTATGGATGGTATTATTGCCGCTGAATTCGGCCGCGTCGATCCTTCCATTGCTACCTTCCTGGGTGTACAGAGCGGTTTGGCCATGGGGTCTATCTATATGTGCGGTTCGGATGAGCAGAAAAATGAATGGTTGCCGGCCATGCAACAGCTGAACAAAATTGGTGCTTTCGGCTTGACGGAACCTTTGGTGGGTTCTGCGACAGCTGGTGGTTTGACCACGACCTGTAAACGTGATGGAGATAATTGGATATTGAACGGTCAAAAGAAATGGATAGGTAACTCTACCTTTTCGGATATTACCATAATCTGGGCAAGGGACCTGGATGACCAACAGGTGAAAGGCTTTATTGTCCGCAAGGAGAATCCTGGCTTTGCCGTAGAGAAGATCAAGGATAAGATGGCCTTGCGCATTGTGCAGAATGGCCTGATCACCTTGACAGATTGTGTTGTTCCGGAATCAGATCGTATGCCTTATGCCAATTCCTTCAAGGATACGGCCAAGGTGCTTCAGATGACGAGGGCAGGAGTGGCGTGGATGGCTGTTGGATGTGCTCGTGGAGCCTATGAAAATGCATTGGACTATACCATCAAGCGAGAACAATTTGGTAAACCCATCGCTTCCTTCCAGTTGATCCAAAACCACCTGGTTGAAATGTTGTCCAATCTGACCGCCATGCAAACGCTGGTTTTCCGTCTTTCGGAATTACAGGACGACGAAAAACTTAGAGATGAACATGCTTCCTTGGCCAAGGTCTTCTGTACCCTTCGCATGCGCGATATCGTATCCAAGGCCCGCGAGGTAATGGGCGGAAACGGTATCCTATTGGAATATAACGTAGCTCGCTTCCTTGCAGACGCCGAAGCTATCTACTCTTACGAAGGAACCAAAGAAATCAATTCCTTGATCGTTGGAAGAAGTATTACGGGATTTAGTGCTTTTGTGTAAAGGGAGATGTGAGATATGAGATAGGAGATTTGAGATAGAAAGGGTACATATTATCGATTCTAAAATCCATAAAATTTATCAAGATTGATATCTCATATCTCAATACTCACATCTCAATACTAATAAAATAGTTATTACGGTTGATATCTCATATCTCAATACTCACATCTCAATACTAATAAAATAGTTATTACGGTTGATATCTCATATCTCAGTACTCACATCTCAGTACTAATAAAATAGTTATTACGGTTGATATCTCATATCTCAATACTCACATCTCAATACTAATAAAATAGTTATTACGGTTGATATCTCATATCTCAATACTCCCATCTCAATACTAATAAAACAACAATCCCCGGTTTTTTCTGACCGGGGATTGTTGTTTTATTTTTTGTCCTTATTCTGTTGAGCGGCTTGTTGAGCTCTCATCATTTCTTCCATTTTCTTTTGGAAGGAGGATTGTTTCTTTTCAGATGCTGGTTTCTTTTTGTTTGCTTCGATACCTGCAAGGATCTTGTCGTCGTTTACGAATTGACGGATGATCACTTGGGTTAAGAAGGTAAGAACCGCAGACAGGAAGTAGTAATAGTTCAGACCTGCTGGGAAGCTATTCAATACAAAGAAGAATACCAATGGCATGATGTACCCGATGTATTTCATTTGGTTGTTTACAGCTCCTGATGTGGAGTTGTTGTACCAAGTGGTCAACAAGGTTGTCAAGGTCATCAAGATACACATGAACGAGATGTGGTCTACACCTAATAAAGGAAGAGGTGCAAAGGTGATCGGCGCATCGTATGTTGATAGGTCTTTGATCCACATGAAGCTTTCTCCACGTAATTCGAACAAGTTCGGGAAGAAGAAGAAGAATGCTAAGGTGAAAGGCATCTGAAGCAATAGAGGGAGACATCCACCAAGTGGGTTTACTCCAGCTTGTTTGTAAAGCTTCATCTGTTCCTGTTGCAATAACATTGGATTGTCATCACCAACTTTTGCTTTGATCTCGTCCAGCTGAGGTTTTAACACACGCATTTTACCCATAGATTGGTAAGACTTGTAGGTTAATGGGAACATCAGGAGTTTAAGGAACAAGGTAAGGATCAAGATTACGATACCATAGTTCATGTTGAAACCATCTAAGAAATCGAAGATAGGAACGGTGATGAATTTATTGATCCAGCCCATTGGTCCCCAGCCCATATTAATGATTTTGTCGAAACCATTCCCTTCAGCCTTTAACGTTTTGTATTGGTTAGGACCGAAGAAGAAGCTGAAGCCATGAAGGCTTTCATTTTGTTTGTTTAATGCCAGTTCAGTGGAAGCACGGTAATGTTTTACCACACTGTCTTGAGTGATCAAGGTTGATTTAAGGTCTGCATTTACGAAACCTTCTTTGCTGGTCAGGATGCTAGAGAAGAAGTGTTGTTTGAAAGCAATCCAAGATACTTTCTTTTCTAATTTCTCTTCATCATCGCTAGTTTCTGAAAGATGGTCTACAGAACCGTCTACTTCTTTATAGAAGATTCCCGACTTCTCACGTTCAGACTTTACGTTACGCTCTTTTTGCAATAAAGTGGTTTCCCAGTTCAATAACATTTTATTCGAGCTTACATCCACCAAGCTTCCGATTCCAACGGTTTTGATGTCAAACTGAACGTTGTAATCATTGCCTTTTAAGGTATAGATATAATCAATGTATTTGTCTGCAGCGTATGAAAGGCGCATGGTCAATGATTTGGCGTCCTGTCCAGCGACCGAGAAGCTAGCTCCTTGGGCTTGGAAGAACAGGTCATTCGTTTTTACAGCCTTTCCAGGGATATTGAATTCAAGGCCAAAACGGTTGTCATCGCCTTCGAATAAGATAAGTTTAGATCCGTCAAAATTGGTCTCACCCTTAAGTTCAACTGATTTTACACGACCACCTTTGGTGCTTACGTTTACTTTAAGGAGTTCGTTTTCCAACGTAACGATCTGCTCCGAACCTACGGAAGCAGAACCAAAAGGTTGGCTCAACAGCACAGAATCTGCAACGGCAGGAGTGGTAGTGGTAGCAGCTTTTAAGGAGTCGCTGATCGGAGCCAAACCTTCTTTTGCTCTTTTGATTGAATCTTGATGTTGTTGTTCCTTTTTGATCTCGGCATCGGATGGCTTCAGGAAGTAGAAGGATCCAGCCAAGATGGCAAAGATGAAGATGAAACCTAGAATGTTATTTCTATCCATTGTTTATTAATTACTATTAATATATAGAGGTCTAAACTCTACTTTGATTTTTTATGTGTTAATGCAGCGGCTACAAAGCTAACAAAAAGTGGGTGAGGATTTACCACTGTTGACTTTAATTCTGGATGAAATTGTCCAGCAACAAAGAAAGGATGGTCCCTTAGTTCCACGATTTCCACTAAACCAGTGCTTGGATTGATACCTGAGGCAATCATTCCGGCCTTTTCGTAATCTTTTAGATACGCATTGTTAAATTCGTAACGATGGCGGTGTCTTTCAGTAATTTTTGACTTGCCATAAACGCCATATGCCTTTGTTCCTTTTTTGATTTCACAATCATAAGCACCCAAACGCATGGTTCCACCCATGTTTTTGATGTTCTTTTGTTCTTCCATCAAGTTGATTACTGGATGTGGCGTATTTTCATCCATTTCGAAGCTGTTTGCACCTTTTAGGCCCAATACGTTTCTTCCAAATTCAATAACCGAACATTGCATGCCTAAACAGATTCCGAAGAAAGGAATTTTGTTTTCACGAACGTAACGGATCGTTTCTAGCTTTCCGTCAAGTCCGCGCTCTCCAAATCCTGGAGCTACCAATACACCGTCCAAACCTTTCAGTTTTTCAGCAACGTTTTCTTGGTTGACACTTTCTGCGGCGATATATTTTACTTTTACGCGGGTTTCATTGGTAGCACCTGCATGGATAAAGGCTTCCGCGATAGATTTGTAGGCATCTGGAAGCTCCACATATTTTCCTACAAGACCGATGTTCACCTCGTCTGTTGGGTTCTTCAATTTGCCTAGGAATGATTTCCAGTTTTCTAGATCTGGTTCATTTTTGGTTGAAAGTTTCAATTTCGCCAAAACAGTTTTGTCCAATTGCTCTTTCAACATATTCAATGGCACATCATAAATCGTAGGAGCATCGATAGATTCCACTACGGCATTGATGTTTACATTGCAGAACAAAGCTAACTTTTTACGGATGTCATTGTTCAGTTTGTGTTCAGTCCGACATACTAAGATGTCTGGTTGAACACCATATTCCAATAATGTTTTTACGGAGTGTTGAGTAGGTTTGGTCTTTAGCTCACCAGCAGCAGCGAGGTAAGGGACCAAGGTCAAGTGAATTACCAAAGAGTCGTTATTGCCCAACTCCCAACGTAATTGACGTACTGCCTCAATGAAAGGTAGGGATTCGATATCACCAACGGTACCACCCAATTCAGTGATGACGATATCATATTCACCAGATTGACCCAATAGCAACATGCGGCGTTTGATCTCATCAGTAATGTGAGGAACGACCTGAACGGTTTTGCCAAGGTAGGCACCAGCGCGTTCTTGTTCAATCACATGGCTGTAGATACGGCCTGTTGTAACGTTGTTTGCTTGGGAAGTAGGGACATTCAGGAAACGTTCGTAGTGACCTAGGTCAAGGTCCGTTTCTGCACCGTCCTCTGTAACATAACATTCTCCATGTTCATAAGGGTTCAATGTTCCTGGATCAATATTGATGTACGGGTCAAATTTCTGGATGGTTACTTTTAAACCACGTGCTTGGAGAAGCTTGGCAAGGGAAGCTGCAATAATTCCTTTCCCTAACGACGAAGTTACGCCGCCCGTAACAAAGATATATTTAGTCATAACAATAATGGATTTCTAACTTAGATGCCTAGATAAAAAGCATCGTTCATCTGCTCTATGTACGGGATACAAAGGTACGAATTTTTATTAAATAAGGTCTAAAAAAAATCGTTCGAAACCAATTGTGAGGTTAACGAAACGAAAGTCAATCAGTTGGAACGGTATTTAGTCGTTTTTTTACTTTCCACAGATGGTTGTGGAATTGGAATTCTGCTAACTTTAGGGTAAAAATCAAATAATATGGAATACAGAAGAATGGGAAAGAGTGGCCTTCAGCTGAGTGCGCTGTCATTTGGCTCATGGGTCACTTTCGCCAGACAAACTGATGATAACACCAATGAGCGCCTGATGGCACAGGCTTATGAGGCCGGCGTAAATTTCTTTGACAATGCTGAAGTGTATTCTGCTGGGCTTTCTGAGGAAATGATGGGCAGGGTTTTGAAAAAGCTGAACTGGGATAGGTCGTCCTATGTCCTGTCTAGCAAAGCTTACTTTGGCTGGAAAGGCGTAGACAAGAAGCCGAACCAACATGGATTGAGCAGAAAGCATTTGATGGAAGCCTGTCATGAAGCCTTGGAAAGGATGCAGGTTGAATATCTGGACCTTTATTATTGTCATCGGCCTGATCAAAATGTCCCCATTGAAGAGGTGGTCAGAACGATGAACACCTTGATCCAACAAGGAAAGATATTCTATTGGGGGACCTCGGAATGGTCAGCAGCTGAAATCATGGAGGCACACATGATTGCCAGGGATCTAGGATTGGAAGGTCCATCAGTAGAACAGCCTGAATATAACCTGTTCAACAGAAGAAAGATTGAAGTAGATTATGATCCAATCTTTAGAAATGTTGGCATGGGCACTACCATCTGGAGTCCTTTGGCTTCTGGGCTTTTGACTGGTAAATATAATGATGGCATTCCAGAAGGTTCAAGAATGTCCCTGGAAGGCTATGAATGGTTGCGGGATAAGGCTGTTGTTAATGATAAATTGAATCGGGTGAAGGCGCTAGGAGTTTTCGCCAATGAGCTTGGAGTTTCACTGCCAACTTTATGCATAGCATGGTGCATCAGCAATCCGAATGTAACAACGGCAATCTTGGGAGCGACCAAAGAAAGTCAGTTGACCGAAAACCTAAAAGCATTGGATGTACTTCCCCTGATTACAGCAGAAGTGAAAGAAAAGATTGATGAGATTATGGGAACCAAGCCTGTTGTCATACAGAATTAAGCGCGCTTGGTTTAAGGACAAATAAATAAGGGCTTTGCAAATGCGAAGCCCTTAAATATAATTTTTAAAGTCTCTCGATTATCTTTTTGATTTGATACGAGCAGCTTTTCCGGTAAGACCACGTAAATAAAATAATTTAGCGCGACGTACTTTACCAATGCTGTTAACTTCTATTTTCTCAATGTTAGGAGAGTTTACAGGAAAAATACGCTCTACACCAATACCGTTAGAGATTTTACGAACGGTAAAAGTAGCATTAGCTCCTTCGCTGTTTAATTGAATTACCACACCTTGGTACACCTGTACACGCTCTTTATTTCCTTCGCGAATTTTATAATGAACGCTGATGGTATCTCCGGCTTTGAAAGCGGGATTTTCATTTTTTACTACCGCTTGTTCTTCTACAAATTTTACTAAATCCATGATTCTGAGTAATTAATAACGATATTTAACCTGTAAAAATCGGAATGCAATATTACAGCTTTATTTTGATATTTGAAAATTCTTTTTTAAAAATATTCCACATTTCGTCGAATGCCTGCAAAAGTAAAAAAAATATAAACCAATTCCATATTTATTCCTGAATATCCACCTGTTTTTTAAAGTATTATTTTTTGATCTGGCTAAAGCGCAATAAATGAACCTTTTAGGTTTTGTTTTTCTTGATTACACTAATGTTTACCGAAAGGTTAAAATCTAAATGTTAAGGTTAAAATACGGTTGTAATAGGGTATAATACGGTCACTATGCTGTCTTAAATCTTTGGAAATTAGGAGGTCAGAAATTGAATAACCAATAAACACTAACTAGATGAACAAAAGATTTATTACCTCTTTGGCAGCTAGTCTATTCTTCTCGACCGTTTTGTTTGCTCAAACACAACTTAAAGGCCGAGTAGTCGACGAAAGCGGGGCACCAATCCCAGGAGTTACACTAGCATTGAAAAATGGTACTGCGACTCAAACCGGTGCCAATGGTGAATTTACTCTCTCTTATGATCAAGCTGGACAGTTGAATGTCTCAGCCTTGGGATACAGCAGAAAAGTTATCAACTTATCAAATCAGACCACTCTAGAAATCATACTGGATCCCAGTACAGAAGGGCTTGACGAAGTCGTTGTCACTGCATTAGGTATTTCCAGGGAAAAGAAATCCTTGGGATATACGGTGCAGGAAGTAGGGGCGAAAGAGCTGACCCAAGCTGGTCAGTTGAATGTGACCAGTGCACTATCTGGAAAGGTAGCAGGTGTCCAGGTCAATCAATTTGGAGGAACAGTAGGAGCGTCATCCCGGATCAGTTTAAGGGGGAACTCCTCTGTAAAGGCTGATCAGCAACCCCTGATCGTAGTCGATGGGGTGCCTATTTCCAATGATACTCAGCGTTCCGGAGATAATACCTATTCAGGTGTCGATTACGGATCAGGAATAAACGATATCAATCCTGAAGATATCGAAACAATAACCGTCCTTAAAGGAGGTTCAGCTGCCTTATATGGTATGCGTGCGGGTAATGGTGTAATCTTGATTACAACCAAATCAGGTAAGCGAGGTGACAAAGGCATACAGTTATCCTATGATGGTAACTTCTCTGTGGACCAAGCGGCCTACTTGCCAAAAGTCCAAAACCTATACGGTCAAGGATATAATGGTGATGAAAAACACTATAATGACTTTCAGGCAACGAATGGCAAGATCTCTTATCAAGATTATGCGCAGACTAAAGGTTTCGCCTATGTGGATGGAACAGGGCAAACAGGGGTATGGGATGGATTCGATGAATCATGGGGACCGCGTTTGGATGTTGGGCTGAAACTGCCGCAATTTGATAGTCCGGTGAATAATGGGGTTCGGACTCCTACGCCTTGGGTTTCTCAAAAAGATAATATCCGAGACTTTTTCCAACCTGGATTCTCGATGAACCATAACCTTTCCATTTTAGCCCAAAGTGATAAATCGAGCACTCGTGCTTCCCTGTCATTTAGGGACCAAAATGGTACAGTTCCGAATACCGACCAAAAAAGGTACAGTCTGCAGTTGAACAACAATACCAGCATCTCAGAAAAAGTTTCATTCGATGTGAGCACCAATTATACCCGTACAGAGAGCGATAATATCTTGAACCAAGGTTATGATGGCAACAACCCGATGAACGGATTTATTTGGTCAGGTAGGCAAATCAATATGCAAAGCCTAAAAGACAATTGGGATCAAAGGGATGAACAAGGAAACTATACCTATTACAACTGGAATACCAATTATCATGTGAACCCTTATTTCAATATCTATGAGAATACGAACTCCTACAAAAGGGATCGTTTTTTCGGAAAGAGTTCCTTGTATTACCAACCTTTTGAATTCTTGAAATTCGAAGGACGTGCCGGTCTGGATTATTACAATTTAAAGGCCTTTGAGCAAAATTATTATAACAGTGCCTTTCCTTATGGTGGATTCCGCGACCGCAAGACAGACAATACAGAATTAAACCTCGATTTCATTGCAACCTTCAACAAGCAATTCGGCGATTTCAACGTTTTGGCATCTGCTGGAGCGAATTACAGGAACCTGATGTGGGAAACCAATGTAATGGGAGCGGATGCTTTGACGGTTCTGGGAGTATATACCATTGCCAATAGGGTCGGTGATGCGGTTACCACAATGGACCATAGCCATGTCCGTTCGAATTCTGTTTTTGCGACTGCCAACCTAGGCTGGAAAGACCAGATCTATATGGACTTGAGTGCCAGAAATGATTGGAGTTCCACAATTAAGGATGATTTCTTTTATCCTTCCATCAGTATGAGCTGGTTGCCTACGAGTAGTTTCCCGAGTCTGAAAAATAGTGTGTTGAACTTTTGGAAAATCCGAGGTGGCTGGGCAGAGATTGGTGCGGGTACTACAGCATACCAGAATAGAGCATATTACTACCCGCAGAACAACGCATTTGGGGGGGTAGCACAGATGTTCCGCTCGATGGTGTTCCCGAATGAAAACCTAAGACCAGAGCAAATCAGGACTTGGGAGATCGGTACCGAGATCGGTTTCTTGGATGATAGAATCCATGCCGATGTCGTATACTACTATAAATCAACAAAAGATCAGATCTTGGCGGTAACGACTTCCAATGTGGTTGGATTTAGTTCCATGCTGCTAAACGCTGGAGAAATTGAGAATAAAGGTATTGAGGTGCAATTAAGAGGAGATGTGATTAGAAAAGAAGAGGGCTTTAATTGGACGACCTATATCAATTATGCCAAAGATAACAGTAAGGTTATCGAACTCTATCCAGAGCTGGACTTAAATGTTTATCAGATTGGATGGACTTGGGGTATAGCCAATGTTGCCCGTAAAGGCGAACGTTGGGGCTCGTTGATTGGCGGGGGATATGACCGCGTTGAAGACGGACCGATGAAAGGTGCGATCAAGGTGAATAACCGAGGTTTGGTAGTGAATAAGAATGCCCAGATTATTGGAAATACTACGCCTAAATTTTTAGCCAGTTGGCGAAATGATTTCAGGTACAAGGACTTCTCCATGGGCTTTATGTTTGACCTACGCGTTGGAGGTGATATCTGGTCACAAACCATGAGCCACTCCTATACAGCTGGGGTTGCATCCATCACTGCAGAGAACGGAATTCGTGAAAAGGCGATCGTGGCAGGTAGAGATGTGATGACCGATGAGAAATTCGTTATGCAGGATGCAAACGGAAACTGGGTTGAAAATACAATCGAAACTGACGCGCAGACTTGGTTTGAAAGCGGTGGTATTGCTCAGACCTATGTTTTTGATGGTTCATTCCTGAAACTAAGGGAAGCATATCTTTCATACAATGTTCCTTCTAGATACCTACAGAATATGCGTGGTATCAAACGAGTAAATCTGTCTTTGATTGGTTCCAATCTAGCACTGCTTTGGACACATAAATCCAATACTATGCGGATAGATCCTGAAACAGGAGGTGTATCGAGTGATAGCCGTGGGGTAGGTTTTGAACAAGCTTCAGTGCCTTCATCTCGCAGTATCGGTCTTAAGTTGGGGGTTACATTTTAAGAAAACAGAAATCATGAGAATTAAATTTAATAGATATACAATTGCTTGCTTTTTGATGATAGGGCTGGCAACATCAAGTTGTACCAAATCTTTTGAAGAAGTCAACACTGATCCTGATGCGCTGACCGAGGTGCCGCCAACCAATATCTTGGCCAATGTATTGCGCAATACCGGTGAATCTTTTGGGGGTGATGTGGATGGCTACGGTACTTTTGCAGGTTATATCGTGAAGATCCAGTATATGGACTATATGGGGGGATTGGTCCCTACCAATAATACCTTCGGAAATAGATGGGCGGCATGTTATTATAACAACACGCAGTTGCAGGAACTGATGAAATTAACCGATGCAAGTCCGGATGGTTTTAAAAACATCCGTTTTGTGTCCCGTATTTGGCAAAATTATATGTGGTCCTATTTGACCGATGGATGGCGTAATGTTCCCTATTCAGAGGCCTTGAAAGGGGCGGAAGATAAGGGCAATATCCTAAAGGCTGCCTATGATAAGCAAGAGGATATTTATCCTAAGATTTTGCAGGACTTAAAAACCATTGCTGATGAAATGGCGGCAGGATTAGGGACAGATGAGCTGGGTGCCGGCGATTTCATCTATGAAGGTGATATGGAAAAATGGCAGAAGTTCTGTAATTCCCTTCGTCTTCGCCTTGCCATGCGTATTTCGGGGGTTGCTCCAGCATTAGCCAAATCGACCATTGAAGAGATTGCAGGCAATTCAACCAAATACCCTGTTTTGGAAACCAATGCCGAGAACTGTTACCTTAAATATCCTGGAGCAGCTCCATATTACGAGCCTTGGTATAACAACGGTATCGTAGGCAAGCGTATAGACAATTTTGGGATGGCTGATATTTTTATCGATCATTTATTGGAAACAGAAGATCCAAGGATTGCCAAAGTAGCAAACAAAACCTCCGATGGAGTTTATCGTGGCTATCAAAATGGAGCGAAAAGCGGACCTACTCCCTTAACTTCCATTTCATTCATTGGTGATAAATACATGAACGATCCTGTTGGATTTACGCCATTCTATAAATCTTCTGAGACTTTTTATATCCTAGCTGAAGCTGCGATGCTTGGTTATAATGTTAAAATGACCGCTCAACAGGCTTATGAAAAAGCAGTCAGGATTTCTATGGAAGACAACCAGATTGCAGAAGCTGATATCGTGAAATATTTGGCTGGCAAAGGAAAATGGAATAATACGAAAGACCGTATCTATTGGGATATGTGGGTAGCCTTGTTCAAGAATAATTTCGAAGCATGGACCCTGTACCGTCGTACCGGTATTCCGTCTACCAATTACCCTTCATTGAACTCTATTTATGGCAAAGCGCATAACGATCAGCCATTCCGATTACCATATCCAAACAATGAATACCTTTATAATGCAGCCAATGTAAATAAAGAAGCAGAAAAACTGAAAGATTTTGTTTGGGGTGAACAGATGTGGTGGGATAAAAGAACTGGAAAATTTTAATTATTGTTAAACAAAAACCTAAACCTAGAAAGAGCCATCAGCGGATGGCTCTTTTGTTTTTTACGGAAGTTAAAATCCTGTAAATACTGGCTAAAAAGGGATTGAAGATATAGGAAGTTTTTTTCCAACTTTAAAATCTGAGAAATCTAGATCAGGAAAACATTATTTATTTAAGTATTCAAGAATTTTTATGGGTCTTACAAATAGCATGGCAAAGATATTTGGGTTGTTGATCGTTTGGATTGGCGGAGTTAACCTGTTGGTAGCTCAAGAGTCGGGGGATCAGATATTGGATGGAATCGGTGAAACTGGCATGATCGCACGGTATGTGTTTGATGGTAGTCTCAAGGATTGGTCAAGGAATGGCTTGCATGCCAATTCGAAAAACAACCAGCCCAAATTCATTAAAGATGAAAAGTTCGGCAATGTGCTTTCACTTTCTGGAGGAAAGGATGATTATCTGACCTTGCCTGCTGGGACCTTAAACGGCTTGGAGTCCTTAAGTATTTCGGTTTGGCTTTCCTTGAAATCGGACGGAACAGGACAGTATATCTTTGACTTTGGAAAGGATAATAACCAACATTTCTTTGCTGCACCTTTTGGAACTTCCTCTCAAAAGGGTTTTCAGGCATTGATCACCGAGCAAGGAGAAAATAAAGGCGGAGCCATTGCAGCAGTGCCTGCATTGAATAAGTGGCTACATGTTGCAATTGTAGTCGATGTATTTTCGAAAAACATCATTACTTATGTAGATGGAAAACAGGTCGCCGAAGGCAATGAAATCCCTAAAGAGATTGCCAAGTTGTTTGAACCCTCTGGAAAGTTCAATATCGGGAAATCCTTGTCAGCTGATGGGTCTACTTTAAATGCGTTAGTTCATGATTTCCGAATCTATAGAGTTGCCCTGACCAAAAAACAGGTTTCGGGAATCTATTTTAACGGTCAGAATGCCGTTCGTGAGGACAAGAAAACAATGGGAAAGGCAGAAGATAATCTTCCGACCTATGAATTGACAAAAGCACAGCTTTATAACCAGTATTTGCTTAAAGTTTCGGACGTTAACGTAGAGACTGCATTGGGTGAGCTTCCTCGATTGCCTTCTTTCGTGGAGGGTGAGTATAAAGAAGGTTTTCAAGGACCGAAGGTTCGTGTTCTATGGCCAGCAGATATTGATAACGATGCGGTATTGAAAGCCGGAGAATATGTGGTAACTGGGCGGATCCCAGGAACAGACTTACAACCGAAAGCTTTTGTAACGGTGAAGGGCTTTGCTGACAGCAAGACCCCATCCGAGAAACTATTGCCTTTTGAACTGAGCCAGGTATCCTTGAATGCGGATAGCCATAATGAAGAAACTAAATTTATCGAAAACCGTGATAAGTTCGTCAATACTTTAGCCAAGACCGACCCAAACTCTTTCTTGTACATGTTTCGCCATGCCTTTGGCCAGAAACAGCCTGCTGGAGCCATTCCTTTAGGGGTGTGGGACAGTCAGGATACCAAACTCCGCGGACATGCCACCGGACACTATTTGACTGCTATTGCTCAGGCCTATGCGAGTACGGCCTATGATAAGACTCTACAGGATAACTTTGCCCAAAAAATGGACTACATGGTGAATACTTTGTATGATTTAGCACAGTTGTCTGGAAAAGCTAAAAGCAATGGAGGTGAACATGTTTCAGACCCCACTGCCATACCTGTTGGTCCTGGCAAAACCGCTTTTGATTCTGATTTAACAGAAGCTGGTATCCGTACCGATTATTGGAACTGGGGCGAAGGATTTATCAGTGCCTATCCACCGGATCAATTCATCATGCTGGAGAATGGAGCTACTTATGGCACCAAGGTTACCCAGGTTTGGGCACCCTATTATACCCTGCACAAGATATTGGCTGGACTTATTGATATCCATCAGGTTTCTGGAAATAAAAAAGCGCTTCAGGTAGCCGAAGGAATGGGCGAGTGGGTTTATAAACGCTTGAATAAGATTCCGAAGGATAACCTGATCAAAATGTGGAACACCTATATCGCAGGTGAGTTTGGAGGGATGAATGAATCCATGGCGAGGTTGTATGAGATCACTAAGAACCCTCATTTCCTTGCTACGGCTCAGTTATTCGATAATATCAAGATGTTCTATGGTGATCCTGAACATTCACATGGCTTGGCAAAGAACGTGGATACCTTTCGTGGTTTGCATGCCAACCAGCATATTCCTCAGATTGTAGGAAGTATTGAAATGTACAAAGCTTCCAATGATCCGAATTATTTCAAGATTGCGGATAACTTTTGGTACAAGGCCGTCAATGACTATATGTACAGCATTGGTGGTGTGGCAGGAGCAAGAAACCCTGCAAATGCAGAGTGCTTTATCAGCCAGCCAGCTACACTATATGAGAATGGTTTTTCAGCTGGTGGGCAGAATGAAACCTGTGCTACCTACAACATGTTGAAATTAACCAGTGATCTGTTCCGCTTCGATCAGCGCGCAGAACTCATGGATTATTATGAAAGAGGGCTCTATAACCATATCTTGGCTTCAGTAGCTGAAAACAGCCCTGCAAATACCTATCACGTATCCTTGAGACCGGGAGCAAACAAGCAATTTGGTAACCCCGACATGAAAGGATTTACCTGTTGTAATGGTACCGCAATCGAAAGCAGTACAAAATTGCAGAATACGATCTATTTTAGAAGTAAGGACAATAATGCACTTTATGTGAATCTGTTTATTCCATCTACCCTGAACTGGGAGGAGAAAGGGATCACTATAACGCAGACTACCAGCTATCCTAAACAAAATAGCACCCGCTTGGACATCAAGGGAAATGGCAAGTTTGCAGTAAAAGTTCGTGTACCTAATTGGGCAACAAAAGGATTCTTTGTGAAGATTAACGGTCAAGATCAAAAAGTGGAAGCTAAGCCAGGTACTTATCTTGCAATTGAAAGGGACTGGAAAAATGGCGATAACATAGAATTGACCATGCCATTTGACTTCCATTTGGATCCGGTCATGGATCAACCCAATATTGCGAGTTTATTCTATGGTCCAATTCTATTGGCGGCACAAGAAACCGAACCTCAAAAGGAGTGGAGGAAGGTAACCTTAGACGCAAAGGATTTAGGGAAATCCATCAGTGGCAATCCTGAGAAATTGGAATTCCAGATTGACGGCGTGGTTTATAAACCGTTCTATGATACGTATGGCCGTCATTCAGTGTATTTGGATGTGACCTTAAAATAGTCTTTTTATCTGCTTTTTACGATGGATTTTAAAAATATCCATCAAATAGTCAATGGGTTACACAGAAAAATTATTTAAGGTATTGGATTTAAAAAATATCCCCTTATATTTGTGCCACACAAAATCAAAGGTGATACCTTTTCGGGGTGTAGCGTAGCCCGGTATCGCGCCACATTTGGGATGTGGAGGTCGTAGGTTCGAATCCTGCCACCCCGACACAAAAAAGCTCGACTTAGGTCGGGCTTTTTTTGTGTTCGGGTGTGGCAGATTCGAACCGTGGTTCGATCCGAAGGAGCTTCAGGGTTAGAGTTTGGGGCCTGTGGGGCTGAAGCAATCCTGCCACCCTTGCGTAGTATTTAGTAGAGAGTATTTCCGTCCCAATAGAATGTGATTCAATTTACTTCTTCCCCTAATAAAAATCCAGAAATCAAAAGACCTCAACTTGGGGTAGTTTTTTTGATTCCCTGTGGCAAAATCTATCGGTCTTTCGTTTTAGTTTAAAACTAATGTTTATACACCTAAAAATTTAAAGTTATGCGAATTAAATCAATTATTATTTCCTTGCTGATTCCTTTTTTATTTTTATCCTGTGAGAAGTCAGATCTTAAATATGAATCTGAATTTAAGGACAGTTATGATGTTTTTCAGAAGTTTAAAGCGAACAGCAACAACAGCTACTTTTACATTGTTACGGGGAATTCATATTTTGGATATTCTTGGGAGACAAAGCTGACGATTAAGTCTGGAAAGGTTGTAAAACGCGAGTTTTATTTTACTGCGTTTGAATCTGTGCAATTGCCGGCAAATGGCTGGACATCGAATGAGCTAGATGAGATCCTTAAGAAAAAGGGGAAAGAATTTGAGAAACAATTAAAAAAGGAGGGTATAACACTTCTTGAATTCTTACAGTGGACCGAAAACGAAAATAATCTTGGGAAATTAGGTGCTAAAGTAGGGTATGCATCCCAAATCAGGACCCTAGATGAAATTTATAAATTAGCAGAAACGGATTGGATAATCAAGCGTAAAAATGCAAAGCTGTATTTTGAAACTAAAAACAACGGTATGATTTCCTTAGCTGGTTATGTTGAGGGCAATTGTCAAGATGGGTGCTTCAATGGCGTAAATATCAAAAGCATTCAGGCGATTTGAGGAGGGTTGGGGTAAAATATCTCTTTTTTCGATAGATTCATTTTCTGAAATTAGTAGCTATGAAGAGATTCCTATTGACTTGCCTAATCATAATACACTGTTTGGCAATTAGCCATGCCCAATATATTGAGGTGAAAAATCCAAGTAAGCATCCTAGAAAAGAACTGATTTCCATTCCATTTCAAAAATTTAAGGAACATTTTAAGGTCGATACGGTCTTTAGTATTCTCGATGAAAGAAATCAGCATGTTCCCTTTCAATTAGAAAGGTTGGGTGCTGACATTCCTGTGAATGTACTGATCCAAGTGGAGCTTCCTGCCCTGACTACCATAAAATATAAGCTAGACAAACAAGCAGGAACTGGGATAGAACCAAAAACCTTTGCTCGCTATGTGCCTGAACGTTTTGATGATTTTGCTTGGGAAAATGATGTCGTGGCTTTCCGCTTATATGGAAAGGCATTGGAAGGCAGAAAAGATGATGGTCAAGGGATGGACTATTGGGCGAAGAGAACCGATAAATTGATCATAAATAAATGGTATAAGGTAGAAAACTACCATCAGGATAACGGGGAAGGAATGGATTATTATACCGTTGGGCAAACGCTTGGTGCAGGAGATGTAGCTTTACTTTCCCATAAAGGTTTGAAATTTACAAAGCATTATCGTCGATACCAGATCTTGGATAACGGACCCTTAAGGACCACCTTTAAATTGGAGTATGATCCGGAGGAGTTGGACGGGCAGGAAGTGAAATTGAATAAGATAATAAGCTTGGATGCGGGCAGTAATTTCAATAAAATAGTGTTGCAGGTTCAAAATAGTAAAGCCAGTAACACTGCAATTGCGATCGGGGTTGCTAAACGGAAAGAAGATCAGCCAAAAATTGCAGTTGGGCAAAAAAATGAAACATTGGCCTATTGGGAGCCGGAAATTGCAAATAATGGACAGATCGGAATAGCGGTCATCATCCCAAAGCAAAAGGTCATTTTAGATTCCGGAAGGCCTGAGCAATTCTTGCTATCAAGCAAGGCTAGGAACGATGAAGATTTTGTGTATTATAATGGTGCGGTTTGGAATCGAGCTGGAAAGGTAACTTCTGCTGAAGAATGGAATAAGGCTGTTGAAGCGGAGTATGAAAAGATAAAGAAATCCTTAAAGTGGGTGCTTAAATAAAAATAACGGAGCAAACATTTGCTCCGTTATTTTTGGATGATTCACTATCTATCTTTTGCAAATTTTATAGCATCCATCAAGGAGAAATGGATCCCGAAGGTGACAACCGTTCCTTTGCTTTCCCAATCAATCTCACTCATTGGGGTACTTCCCACGACCTGCAATTCTGCCTTGACAAATTTATATCCTGCCCTTAAGGTAAATGCCGGTTCAAAGAAATAATGTCTTTTATCTGTGATATTGTCCAATTTATGTTCGGTGATATATTCAGGGGTCATGCCATTGGCGTCAAAATTACTATATTTGATACCTGAAATCCTAGTCGCTAGACCTACATCAAAATATGGAAAAGTAAGGTTTATACCTGGTTGGATAAAGGTCCGGTTAAAATTCATGTTCACATCACTGCTCAGTTTACCTCCGCCGTATCCAACATAAGTATCGGCAATCAGACCAAATCCGTTTTCACGGGCAATAATGGGATAATAACCACCGATGCCTCCTTCAAATAGCCCCGCATGGGCATCCACATTTCCTATTGATGGATCTTCCTCATTAAAGTTGTAATTGTAATTGGAGTAATTGACCATCACACCTAAATGTTTGATGGGTGAGTAGGCTGTTTGCAGATTGATAATGGATGAACTGGTATTGGTACCGTTCAGATCCTCAGAGCTTGTGGTTCCTGATATCCCAATTTTTAAATCTCCTTTTTCTTTCATCATTGGAGCATTCACTGCATTGGGCTGATAGTAATAGCGGCTACAAGAACTTTGAAGATAATTTAAGCCAATCAAAGCAAGGCCGAATAAGAGCGATTTTATTTTTAAGGTTTTCATATTTTTCTCCTTTCTGATTTGTTAACTCAAAGTGACGACAAATTTCGACCGCATAAAACATCCAAAAAGAGGATTTTAACCAAATCCCTTTTTTGGTGTATTTCACTAACCTGAAAAGGTGATATTCGGTCGGATAGCCTTATTTTATAGTGCTTTAGCTAGGTTTTCTACAGGATTAAACTGTAAATTAGGATAATGAAGCTGCATGGTTTGATATTGACACTGGCAGTTAGTCTGCTCCTCAGTTTGTTTTCCAGTCGATTGGAAGCGCAGACCATTTTGTTACCTGATACGACCGAGCACCTCAATATTTCCACTTCTACAGCCTACTACTATGATAACACTGCAAGCGATAGCCTTCCTGCTGAGAATCAATTTCAACCCTTTCAGGAGCCCATCTATAATTTTGGAAAAGTAGATGGTAACCTATGGGTACGGGTAAATCTGGCTAATCAGGATTCTGTTGCCAGAAACCTATATTTAGAGTTTACCAATCCCAATCTCAATTCGCTGACCTTGTATAAAAAAATTGGAGATCGCTTTGTACTAGTCAAGATCCTTGGTTCCAGTTATCCCTTTGCCAATCGTACGGTTAAGCATCAAAACCTGATATTCTCCATAGAATTGCAACCATTGGAAATTGGAAATTACTTTGTGAAGGTTCATTCCGACTATTCGGCCATCAATTTCAATTTATTGCTGTGGGATAAACATGAACGGGAGGCCTATTACCTAAAAGAAACGACAACCATTTCCTACTTCTTTTTCATTACCACAGCGTTCCTTTTTATCTTGGGCATCACCTTGGTATTGACCAAAGAAAGAAAGCAATGGGCTTTTTTCTTTTATATATTTTTTGGAGCCAGCTATATCTATTCCGATTTAGGACTCTCCTATAAGTATTTGTGGGGAGATTATCCATCGGTTCAAAATATCTCCAGTTATATCTTCACCAACCTGTATTTGATTTTTGGGGTCAGTTTTTTTCGGGAATATTTTGTCACCCGTCGTTTTGTTAAGAGATTGGATAAGGTACTCTGGGTTTTTGTTTTATGTTCTTTGCTGCTGACCATTATTGCGATGTTCTATCAATGGATCCCACACTCCATATTCTCTCTGATCCAAAAGTTGAATACGGTTATGTTCTCCATTACCTGTGGGATTATTTTGTACATATTGGTAATATTGTTGACCAGGCAAAGGAACAAGACCGAAACGATTTGGTTTATGATTGCCTTTGCACCTCATGCCTATACGATCCTGACTACAAGTATCAGGCAACTTGGGCAGTATTATTTCAATTTGGAGCTCGATGTGATCTCCAAGGTGCCATTTTTTCTATGGACCATTCACGTTCAGAACATGATGCTTTGGTCTATGGTCTGGGAGGTCCTGATTGTATTTACCCTGATGATGCTGCGGTTGAAGAAGATGTATGAGCAGCATAATGCCATGTTGATGGAACTGGGTAAGAAGCAGGAAGAAGACACCAAGCTCTTGATGGCGACGGTGGAACAGGAGCGGAAGCGGATAGCCCAAGAACTGCACGACAGCTCTGGAGTCCAGTTGTCAGCCATCCGAATGAAACTGACCCATCTTGAGGATCATCTGGATAGTCCAAAGGCTGCTGAGGATATCCAAAGATTGATGCAGGATGTCGATCGGGTCAATGCTGATATCCGGACCATTTCGCATAATTTGATGCCTATTTCGCTCAGTAAACTGGGCTTGAAATCCGCCATTCAGGAACTGGTCAACCATATCAAATCGAGCTACCCGAATATCAAGTTCAACCTTTACCAGCAATATGATTCCAAAAATCTATCGGCCAGCATGGAAGTCCATATCTATAGGATCATCCAAGAGTTGCTAAACAACATGGTAAAGCATGCCCAGCCATCGGAAATCAATATTCAGTTGATCGATAATGAATCGGAGTTGATCATCAGTCTGGAGGATAATGGGAAAGGATTTATTTATGAACCTGAAAATACGTTAGGGTTAGGTCTAAAGAGTATATTGACCCGATCCCAGTTAATTGGAGGAAAGTTTGAAGTAGACAGCAAATTGGATGCAGGTTCGTTTTTTTCAATTACCCTGCCTCTCAAAAGCTAAAGAAGTTGATTCTTATTGGCAAAGGTGATCAGTTCTGTTATTTTCTTGACCCCACATTTTGCCATGATGTTTTTTCGGTGGGTATCTACGGTATTGGCACTGATAAAGAGTTGATCGGCTATCTTGCTGCTCGGTTTACCCTCAGCGATCAATTTCAAGATTTCAATTTCACGATTCGATAGATTGAAAGCATCTTTATTGGTGGTTTGTTCGACTTTGTTATGCTCCTCATTCATTAAAAATGCTTCAACGACCTTGTTCTGTACCTGTTGGTCCAGATGTCTCTTCCTTTCATTTACGGCAACAATAGCTTTGATCAATTCATCTTTTGCTATGTTTTTCAGAACATAGCCTAAAGCTCCTTTTCGTAACGCTTCACGAATAAGTTCGGTGTCATCATAACCAGTCAGCATCAGTATTTTCTGGTCTGGATTGCTTTCCAGTACCACTTCAATACATTGCATACCATCCATATGGGGCATGTTGAAGTCCATTAAAATGACATCGGGTTTGTAGGTGTCGATGGCATGCAAAAGCTCCTTTGTATCTGTGCAAGCATTGATTTCGCCAAATTTCGGGTGTCCGCTGAGGATCATGATCAAGCCATCCACGATAATCTGTTGGTCCTCGACAATAAGCAAGTTTATCGGCTTAAAAGGGATACTTTCTTCCATAGGGTACATTTTTTTGCTTATAACAATATACTAAAATATCCTTAACTACTAACAGTCAATTCTTTGAAATCAAATAGCCTTAAATTTTTCAGATTTTTTGTATCTTGATGAAATGTAAATAATACTTTTATTACACACCTAATTTTTTAAAACCTAAAACAACAACAATAAATGAAAAGAAAAGATTTTCTCAAGAGTGCCGGCGTGCTCGCCGCCTCGACTTTGCTTTTTAGAACGGAAGCTTTCGCTAATCAGAATACCCCTTTGCGTATAGGTTTAATCGGTACAAACGGCATGGGTTGGTCCAATCTGAATGCGATATTAAAAATAGATAATGTTACCTGTACTGCTTTATGTGATGTCGATGAAAATGTGCTGAACAAAAGATCCTCGGAACTGGAACAAAAAAACATCAAGGTCAAAAAATATATTGAATATAAGGATCTATTGAAAGATCCTAATGTAGACGCTGTCATCGTTGGAACGCCCGATCATTGGCATTGCATGATGATGGTCGATGCAGTAAAGGCAGGTAAGCATGTGTACGTGGAGAAGCCTTTGGGGAATTCCATCAAAGAGTGTGAAGTGATGTTGGCAGCGGACAAAAAGTACGATAAGATTGTACAGGTAGGACAATGGCAACGTAGTCAGCAGCACTTTAGAGATGCGATGGACTTTGTGCACAGTGGCAAATTAGGGAAAATTAGGTCTGTCAAGGCTTGGGCTTATCAGGGTTGGATGAAGAGTATCCCTGTAAAGCCAGATTCTGCTCCTCCAGCTGGAGTGCACTATGATAAATGGTTAGGACCGGCAACAAAGCGGCCTTTCAATCCTAATCGCTTCCATTTTGATTTCAGGTGGTTCTGGGATTATGCAGGTGGCCTGATGACTGATTGGGGGGTGCATATGTTGGACTTTGCCTTGATCGGCATGAAAGTGTCTAACCCTAACTCCATCATGGCAACAGGCGGTAAGTTTGCTTATCCAGATGATGCCGCTGAAACACCGGACTCCCTAACTACTGTATTCGCATTTGACGACTTTTACCTGCAATGGGAACAAGCGACAGGTATTGATTTAGGTCCTTATGGAAAAGATCATGGCGTTTCGTTTATCGGGAACAATGGTACCTTGGTGGTGAATAGAGGTGGCTGGGAAGTCATTCCGGAGAAAGGTAGGATGGAAGCTGTTCCACATCAACCTTCAAAAGATAATGGTTTGGAGAAACATATGGAGAACTTTGTGACCGCAATCCGCACAAAAGACAAGAGCATCTTACATGCTCCTGTGGAAGCTGGAGCTCATATTGCTATCTTGTCCCAAATGGGGAATATTGCCTACAGAACTGGTAAGAAGCTCTATTGGGATAAGGATAAGGCGAAATTTACGGATGAAGAAGCGAATGGCTATCTAGCAGCGAAATACAATAACGGGTATCAAATCCCGAAGGTATAGAAATATGAAAAAAGCCGGTTCAAGCCGGCTTTTTTATTGATCTATTAATTAATCTTCCTTCAACCTATGGATAGGATTACCTCTTCCGTTTCTATATAAGATGAAGAGGATTAATCCAGCCAATAATGCCAAAAGCAGAAGGATTGGTAATAGGTAGTTCCAGGCAGAAATCTGAATTCTAAATTCGTAATTGGTTAACCATTTCTTCATCATAAAGAAACTGATAGGAACTGCCGTCAGGACAGATGCTATAAACAACAGGTAATATTCTTTTGAAAATAAGACCAGCAGATCTGATAGTTTTGCGCCCAATATTTTTCGCATGCCTACTTCCTTACTTCTCGCACTGATTGATAAGGAGACCAAACCGATAATGCCTAAGCAAACGATAATTAAAGTAATAACTGTAGCTGAAATTGAAGCTCTGTACAACTGCAGTTCGGTTTCATACATTTTCCGGATATTTTCTTCCATGAAATGGTATTCAAATGGAGCATCGGGCATTAGGAAATGCCAATTCTTCTCAATGTTTTGAATAGAATTTGAAATGGAACCTGGTTTCATTCGGATATTGAAATAGCGATAAAAATTATTCTGGGCCACATTCAGCCAGATAATTGCAGTATTTGGATTGTGCATGGAGTTGGGAATGAAGTTTTCAGTAATCCCAACGACTTTTATCGGGTCATTTGATCCATTGATTCTTAAATTCCGGCCGATTATATCATCAGCATGCTCATACCCTAAAACATTCATCGCTTTTCGATTGATTACCACCTCTTGAGGGGCCATGGAATCTACCAGGTTGGAGCTAAAGAATTGACCTGCCAGCATCGGGATTTGATAGGTGTCAGCAAATTTGGAATCTGAAATAATCATTTGAGAATTGATTGGTTCATCAGACTTGTCCATCAATGCAATTTCTGCCTTCCCAACTATATTATTTGGGGTTTCATAGGATAAGCTGATATCTTCAATTTCATTCAGCTTTTCCAATTCCTGCTGGATAGTTTGGGTTTTCCGAACACCTTCAGGGCTCCAATCTCGAGTCGTCTGGACCGTGAGGATATATTCTTTATTATATCCCAAATCGCTATTGACAAATAAGTGGATCTGTCTGGCAATGATTATAGTGGAAGTCAAAATGACTATTGCTGTAGTAAATTGAAGGAACAGCAAAGCTTTTCGAATGCTGTGTTTGTTTTTTACTTTGTCAAACTGAAGCTTTACTGAATTTAACAAGCTGTTTCTTGAAAGTTTGATAGCAGGGAATAGGCCTGAAATTAACCCGATCAATATCGAAAACAACAAAATACCCAAA